>CBHWEO010000144.1:0-13910 GCA_966112955.1 uncultured Duganella sp.
CCAGCAGGTTCTTGGTCTGCTGGTAGTGCTCGAGCATCATCTTGTGGTTCTCGCGGCCAATGCCCGACTGCTTGTAGCCGCCGAACGCAGCGTGGGCCGGATAGAGGTGGTAGCAATTGGTCCAGACGCGGCCAGCCTGGATGGCGCGGCCCATACGGAAGGCACGGCTGCCATCGCGGCTCCAGACGCCGGCGCCCAGTCCGTACAGGGTGTCGTTGGCGATGGCCAGCGCTTCGTCTTCGTCCTTGAAGGTGGTGACGGAGACCACCGGGCCAAAGATCTCTTCCTGGAAGATGCGCATCGTGTTCTTGCCCTTGAATACCGTTGGACGCACGTAGTAGCCCCCTTCCAGGTCGCCTGCCAGCACCTGGCGTTCGCCGCCTGCCAGCAGCTGCGCGCCCTCCTGGCGGCCGATGTCCATGTAGGACAGGATCTTTTCCAGCTGCTCCTGCGAAGCCTGGGCGCCGATCATGGTGGAATGGTCCAGCGGGTTGCCCTGCTTGATGGCTGCCACCCGCTTCAGCGCGCGCTCCATGAAGCGTTCATAGATCGATTCCTGGATCAGCACGCGCGACGGGCAGGTGCAGACTTCGCCCTGGTTCAGCGCGAACATGGCAAAGCCTTCCAGCGCCTTGTCGAAGAAGGCGTCGTCGGCCGACATCACGTCTTCGAAGAAGATGTTGGGCGACTTGCCGCCCAGTTCCAGGGTGACAGGGATCAGGTTCTGCGCGGCGTAGCCCATGATCAGGCGGCCGGTGCCGGTTTCGCCGGTGAAGGCCACCTTGGCGATGCGCTTGCTCGAGGCCAGCGGCTTGCCGGCTTCCAGGCCGAAGCCGTTCACCACGTTCAGCACGCCCGGCGGCAGCAGGTCGCCGATCAATTCCAGCAGGACCATGATGGAAGCCGGCGTCTGTTCCGCAGGCTTGAGCACCACGCAGTTGCCGGCAGCTAGAGCGGGCGCCAGCTTCCACACCGCCATCAGGATCGGGAAGTTCCAGGGGATGATCTGGCCCACCACGCCGAGCGGCTCATGGAAGTGATAGGCGTAGGTTTCCGCATCGATCTGCGCCACGCTGCCTTCCTGGGCGCGGATGCAGCCGGCGAAGTAGCGGAAGTGGTCGATCGCCAGCGGGATGTCGGCGGCCATGGTCTCGCGGATCGGCTTGCCGTTGTCGATGGTTTCCGCCGTGGCGATCAGCTGCAGGTTCTGCTCCATGCGGTCGGCCATCTTGTTCAGGATATTGGCACGCTCGGTGGGGGACGTTTTGGCCCACGCGGCCTTGGCGGCGTGGGCGGCATCCAGCGCCAG
This sequence comes from uncultured Duganella sp., assembly GCA_966112955.1. Taxonomy (GTDB): domain Bacteria; phylum Pseudomonadota; class Gammaproteobacteria; order Burkholderiales; family Burkholderiaceae_D; genus Rugamonas. Next base: position 1,310 of record CBHWEO010000144.1, read on the forward strand.
CTCGACATCTTCTGCGGTGGAACGCGCGATTTCGCAGAACGGCAGGCCGGTGATCGGGGTGATGTTGGCGAAGTATTCGCCCTTCACCGGCGGCACGAATTTGCCGCCGATGAAGTTGTCGTAACGGGTCTTGAAGGGGTTGGCTACGCCCAGTTTGCTGATGTCGGCGAGATTCATGTCGTCCTCTATTGAGTGGTTGTGGGTACTGTCTTATTCGCAATTGCCGTGCCAGCGGATTTCCGGCCTTGCGGCGTGCACCGTGCAACAACAAGTGCTCCAAACTTGAACACCTGTTGCGCAAGTCAACGGATCACGACACCCCAGGGCAGCTCGCCGACCGGAATGTCGGCGAGCTTGCGTGCGCTGGCGGTATCGATCACGGACACGCTGTTGGAGCGGCCGTTGGCGACATACAGCTTGCTGCCGTCCGGAGTGATGGCCATATTCCACGGCCGCTTGCCGACTGGAATCGTGGCGCTGACTTCATTGCGGGCGGTGTCGATGCGCATCACGTTGCCGTCCATGCCGTTCGAGACATAGACGCTGCGTCCATCCGGGTGCACGGCAATGCCGTTGGCGTTACGCCCGGCGGGAATGGTGACCAGGGTGCGCAGCGTGGCGGGATCGATCACGTAGACCGCGTTCGCCAGCTCGCACGCCACGTAGACGCGGCTGGAATCGGGGGCAAAACCAATGCCGCGCGGGCGCATGCCGACTGCGACTGCACCGGCCTGGCGGCGCTGCGCCACGTCGATCACGTCCACCTGCTCGGCTTCCTCGGCACTGACATAGAGGTAGCGGCTGTCCGGGCTGAATACCGCATGTTCCGGGTTGCGGCCCTGTACCGGGATGTCGGCCAGGCGGGCATGGGTGGCGGCGTCGAACAGGGCCACGCTATTGCCCTCTTCCACCGCGACGGCCACCAGTTTTCCATCCGGTGATACGCTGACGCCCTCCGGCGAGCGCCCCAGCGCCAGCGCCACGCTGCTGCCGGCCTGGCTGTCGATGGCCAGCAGGCTGCCGCTGGAGGCATCGCTGACAAAGATCTGGCGCCCACCGGGATCGCTGCCGATGCCGCGCGGCCGCTTGCCCGCGCTGAGCTGCCGGACCACGGTATCGGTGGCGGTGTCGATCACGCTGATGGTGCCGGACTTCTCGTTCGGCACATAGGCGTATGGCGCGGCGATGGCAAGGCTTGCGGCGCCGGCGGCGCACAGCGCCGCGATCAGGTTTGCCTTCATGATGTCTCCTTTGGTATGGTGTGTGCCCATCTGTAATGCAAGCGATATGCCAGCAAGCGTGCGGCGCGACAGTGCCTTGGCAGGCATATTGCTTATGTGTTCGGGAGACCCGCACAGCGGGCACCTGAACACACCCGAGGAGACTGAGATGCAACCGATTCGCCTGAATGTGATTGCCGGCCTGCTGGCCAGCGCGTTTTCCCCCTTGCTGGCGCAGGCGGCGCCGGACGGCGCCCCAGCCGAAGGCGCCGCCATCGCCGAGGTGGTCGTGATCAGCGGCAGCCGCACCGAACATGCCAGCTTTGACTTGCCGGCGGCGGTCGACGTGCTGGATGCGCAGCGTATCCGCGACGGGCAAGTGCGCGTGAACGCTTCGGAGTCGCTGGCTGCCGTCCCGGGCGTGGTGGCGCAGAACCGCCAGAACTATGCGCAGGACCTGCAGGTTTCCTCGCGCGGCTTTGGCGCCCGCTCGGCCTTCGGTGTGCGCGGCGTGCGCCTGCTGGCCGACGGCATCCCTGCCAGCATGCCGGACGGCCAGGGCCAGGCAGCTACCTTCAACCTCGACATGGCCGAGCGCATCGAAGTGCTGCGCGGGCCTTACTCCGCCATTTACGGCAACCATGCCGGCGGCGTGATCCAGCTGTTCACGCGCGACGGCGAAGGTGCGCCAACCGTGGAAGCCAGCTTTGCGGCCGGCAGCGATGGCTTGCGCAAGACCGACCTGAATGCCCAGGGCAGCGCCGCCGGCATCGGTTATGTGCTGGACGCGTCGCGCTTCGACACCGACGGCTACCGCGACCACAGCGCTGCGCGGCGCGACCAGGCCATGGCGAAACTGACCATGCAGCCGGTGCCGGGCGCGCGGCTGGTACTGGTGGCCAACGGCCTGCGCCAGGACGACACCCAGGATCCGCTCGGCGTGACGTTCGCGACCTGGCAGCGCGACCCGCGTGCCGGCGAGTCCGACGCGACCGACACCCTGGTGCCAAAACGCACGTTGGCGGAGCGTTACAACACCCGCAAGAGCATCGACCACCAGCAGGGCGGCGCCAGCTGGGACCAGCGCTTCGAGGCGGGACGGCTGCACGTGGGCCTGTGGGGCGGCAACCGCCGTGTGACGCAGTTCCAGTCCTTCTCCAAGGCCTTCCAGGCGCCGGCCAGCCATTCGGGCGGCGTGGTGGACTTCGACCGCGACTTCTACGGCACCGACATCAACTGGCAGGACATGCGCGAGCTGGCCGGCGGCAGGCTGACCACCACCTTCGGCGTGGAATATGGCCGCTCGAGCGACGACCGCAAGGGTTACGAAAACTTCATCGGCACGACGTTCGGTGTGCAGGGCAAACTGCGGCGCGACGAGCAGGATGTGGTGTCCAATACCGACCCGTACCTGCAGGCGGAATGGCAGGGCGAGCGCTGGCAGTTCACGGCGGGAGTGCGCCATAGCCGCATGCGGGTGTCGGTGGACGACCATTTCCTCAGCAACGGCAACGATGGCGGCGCCCTGCGCTTCAGCCGCAGCACGCCGCTGCTTGGCGCGTCGTATAAGCTGGCGCAGGACGTCAACCTGTACGCCACGGCGGCGCGCGGATTCGAGGCGCCGACGCTGAATGAATTGTTCTATTCCGGCACCGGCGCCGGCTTCAACTTCAACTTGCGCCCGGCCCGCAGCACGCACGTTGAAGCAGGCATCAAGGCGCGGGCCGGCAATACCCGCGTCGATGCCGCCCTGTTCCAGGTGCGCACGCGCGACGAGCTGGTAGTGGATGCCTCCAGCGGCGGGCGCACCAGTTACCGCAATGCCAGCGAGACGCTGCGCCAGGGCGCTGAATTGTCGCTGGATTCCCGCCTGGGTGCCGGCTTCAGTACGCGCGTGGCGGCGACCTTGCTGAAGGCGACCTACGAGACTCCGTTCGGCAGCGTGCGCGCCGGTGCCCGCCTGCCTGGCGTGCCGCGCGCCAGCCTGTTCGCCGAACTGGCCTGGAAGTCCAGCGGGGAGCACATTGTGGCCGCGCTGGAGTCGCTGTCGGTCGGCCGCGTCTACGCGGACGATGCGAATGCCGACATTCCGGCGCCAGGCTACAGCATCCTGAGCGCGCGGCTGGTGGCGAAACAGGCTTTGGCCGGATGGCGCATCAGCGAGTTTGCGCGCCTGAACAACCTGGCCGACCGGCGCTACATCGGTTCTGTGATCGTTGGCGACAGCAACAAGCGCTATTATGAAGCGGCGCCGGGCCGCAACTGGGTGGCCGGCGTCAGCGCCCAGTACCAGTTCTAGAAGCCGATCCGCAACCCGGCCGTCACCGTGCGTGGCGCGCCGGGTGCCACGAAGCGTGCTTGCTGCGGCTGCGCTGCAGAGAAGAAGTCGGTGGCCACCACGCCGAAAGTCTCGTAGCGGCGGTTGGTGGCGTTATTGACGCGCACATGCCATTCCCATTTGTCGCTCGGGCGGTAGCTGGCGTGCAGGCCTAGCAACGCGTGGCCCGCAATCCGCCACTCCGGCCGTGCGCCATCCTCATTGCTCATGACGGCCATGCGCGAGGTGGCTTGCCAGGTGGCGCCCAGAGTGAGCGCCGGCGTGGCATGCCAGTCGGCGCCAAGCTTGAACGTGTGGCGCGGCAGGCCGGCCATGCGTGTGCCTTTTTCCACCGGCACGTCGCGGGTGCCGGTGAACAGGCTGCCTTCGGCTCCGTACACGGCATCCAGGAAGCTGTAGGCGACGTTCAGCTGCGTTTCGCCTGCCTTCAGGCTGGCCGTGAAATCCGCGCCCTGGTGGCGGGTCCGGGGAAAGTTGGCGAAATAGCCGTGCTGGGAAACGCCTGCGGTGCGGAACAGGATGTCGTCCTTGTTCCGGGTGCGGTAGATGGCCAGCGTGGCTTGCTGGTCGCCGTGTTTCCAGCGAATGCCCGCTTCGACGGTGCGCGAAACGACCTGCTTCAGGTACGGGTCGGACTGCAGGCCGACCGGCAGGCGGCAGGGCTGTTCGGGGTCGGCGCAACCCAGTTCGATCACGGTCGGTACGCGGTTGCTTTGGGCGGCGTTGGCAAACAGGATCGCGCCCGCGCCTGCGTCGAAGGTGAGCCCCAGCGCCGGGTTAAATTTTCGATACGTGAAGCGTTCGTGCTGTGTTTCCGCGTCGTCGTGACGGAGATTGTTGGTGAGGCGCGACCAGCCGTGGCGCGCGGACGCGGTCAGCGCCCATCGCGGGGCGATTGTCCAGGTGTCGCTCGCGAACAAGGCGGCGCCCAGCGTGGTTCCGTCGACCGACGCCTCCAGTTCGCGCTCCTCCCCCGCCAGTGCCAGCACTTCGCGCCGGGCGTTGAGTGCGCCGGGTTGGCTGTACTGGGCAAATGCAACGCTGCTGCGGTCCAATGTCCCGCCCAGTGCGAGCCGATGCGCGCCAGCAGCGTGCTGCCAGGTCACGCTGGCTCCCTGGCTCCGCTGACGCGTCTCGGCGGTATTGAAGCGGGCTTGCAGTGCGGCGCTGTCGCTCACAGGCGCATCAGCGCTGCCCGGCACGTCCGCAGCCAGGCGGCGGTCGATGGCAACGAGCGCTCTGCCGATGGCCGGGGCCGCGCTGCCGCTGCCGCCGGCGTCGCCGGCGTTTTCGGGGTTATCGGCGATGTCGCCGTTGACGCTGTCACGCCGGCTGCTGCGGGCATAGGCCGACAAGGACAGCTGGGCGCCGCCATCCAGCTTCCACCGTGCGCTGGACTGCACTTGCCGCAACTGGTTGCGGCTGCGGTCAGGGCTGGTGTAAACCGCCCGCCGGTCCGCCTCGTACAAGCCATCCGGCAGCAGGCCGTTGCCGACCAGCCGGCTGCCACCCGCCAGCGCCGATACATCCCACTCCAGGCGCCCGATGCCCTGTCCAGCCTTCGCAAACAGCCGGCCCAGGCGCCCGGGCGAATCCGCCCGCCAGCCGCGGTCATGGAACAGTGTGGCCGCAATGAAGCCATGCCACCCATCCGCGCCATGCAGGCCATAAGACAGATCGACCTGCCGCCGGCCACGACTGGCTAACGACACACCGGCACTGCCGCCCGGATCGTCCCGCCCGTTGCGCGTGACCAGTACCAGCGCCCCGCCCAGCGTATTCAAGCCATACAGGGGATTCGAGCCCGGCGCCAGCAGCACCTGCCCGATGGCCGCCTCCGGCAGCATGTCCCAATTCACGACATCGCCGAACGGCTCATTCACGCGAACGCCATCGAGATAGACCGACAACCCCTGCGCGGTCCCCAGCAAGGGCGAGGCGCGGAAACCGCGGTAGGTCACGTCTTGCTGGTAAGGACTCCCCGACACCTCGTTCAGGTTGACGCCAGCCAGCGTGCGCGACATCGCCTCGGCCAGCGTTTCGCCCTGCTGCGGCGCGGCGCCAAGCTGCACGGCGTAGGGCAGCAAGCGGCGCTCCACCACCAGCGCCCCCGCCGGGGCAATGCCGACGATCTCCACCGACGGCACCCCCGCACCGCCGCCCTCAGCGCGCGCCAGTCCCGCAGCACCGGCCAGAGAAAGCGCCACCAGCGCGCTCAAGGTTCGCCGCTTCACGGCTTCGCCAGCTGCACGCCATGGCGCGCAAAGATCTCCTTCAACTCGCCGCTGGCTACCAGCTCATTCATTGCCGCCTGCAGCTTCCGCGCCACATCGGTGTTGTCCTTCTTCACGGCCATGCCAACCGCCCAGCCGGCGCGCGGCAGCCGCTGGAAGTTGACCTGCTCCACCGGGAAGGCCGGGTCGCCGCGCATGACCGCATCGATTTCCGAGCGCGTCGCCAGCACAGCATCGAGTTCGCCCGCCTTCAACTGCCGCAAAGCCTCCGCCGAAGTGGGAAACAGGCGCACCTGGTCGCGGAACCGCCCATTACCCTCCCCCAGCAGCACCATGCCCGCCAGCGAGACCTGCTCGACGCCGAGGCGCTTGCCTGCCAGGGCATCCAGGCCATCGAAGACCGGGATGCTGCGTGCACTGCGCACCAGGCGCACGGACTCCACATGATAGGGCGCGAAAATCTCCACCTTGTCGTTGGATGCCATCAGCGCGCGGTCGACCGGCACGTGCAGCATCACGTCCGCCGGGCCATAGCCCAGGTAGTGCCCCTTCCACACCATGTTGCGCAAATCGTCGTTCAGGTTTTCGCCCGCCGGGAAAGGCAACAGGCTGAGTTTCATGGAGAGCTTGCGTGCCAGTGCCGCGGCCAGGTCGACGTCGATGCCCTGCCCGTTATCGGAAAAAGGCGCGAATTCCTTGTAGACGGCGACTTTCAGCACGCCGCTGTCGGCGTGCACCGGCAGCGCGGCCGCAAACAGCACGGCGCAGGCAATCAGCAGCAAAGCGCGGAGGCCGCGCAGGCGCAGGGTGAGCATGGCAGCCTCGCATCAGTTGGTGGCGCGGCGGGATTCCAGGTAGGTCTTGATGGCCCACATGGCTTCCTGGTTGAAGACACCTTCGAACGGCGGCATGTAGACGGCGCCATTACGCACCTTGCCGCTACGGATCGAAGTCAGGAAGTAGCGGTCGATCTCCTTGTAGCAAGCCTGCTTCTTGTTCTCGTTGCGCATGCCGACGCAATCCCGGTCCAGCAGGCGCAGGTCCGGCGCAATGCCGCCGGAGACCGCCTCCAGCCCATGGCAGCGGGCGCAATTCTGGTTGTACGCCGACGTACCGATCTTCAGTGCCAGCTTGTTGTCCTTGTAGGGGTTTTCGTCGCGCCATTTGTCGCCCAGGACGGGCAGGCCGGTGGTATCGACGCCCTGCGGTGTCACGTTGCCATGGGCGCCAGCGAACAGGGAGGTGGTGACGGCAACCGCTGCGGCAGCGGCAAGAAGGATGCGTTTCATGGGATGTCTCCTGCATAGTGGTTGTAATACCCTTGCAGGAGCAAACGGCGTGCCATGCTGCCCCCACCAAGGAAGGCTGAACAACTGCTCCAGATTGGAACAACTGTCACATGGCAGGTGTCACAATGCAGGTACTGAAGCGTTCACCGCGCTCAAACGCGATGTTCACCGGCAGGAAACGCGCAATCACTTCGGCGTTGGTAAGGGTGTGCTGCGACACCACGTCCATGGTGAAGCTGCCGCCGCCGGCCAGGGCCATCGGCAGCAGCAACTGGTCGGCCAGGTGCTCGCTGACCGCCGCGCCGGAAGCGAGATAGCGGCGTGCCTGGGCTACCGCATCGCGCGCCACTTCCTCCGCCCGCCGCGCCTTCTCGCCGAAGGCGGCAAAAACTTCTGTCACATGCTCATTGTCGAGCGTGAGCAGGAGCGCATTGCCGGGGCCCCAGTCGTTCGGCAGTGGCTTGAAGTGCAACTGTTCATCGGACCATCCCATCGCCTTCGCGACACAATCCAGCTCGCGGCTCGCCACGCCGGCCGGCACGGCGGCCACCAGGCTTTCGGCGTAGGCTTCGCGCCGTTCGCCGCGCTGCACCAGGTCCAGCTTGCGCCACCCTTGCAAGGGCTGCACCGTGGCGCGCACCGCGCCGCCTCCCGCCGGGTAGAAGCCCGCCCGGCCCAGGTGGAATTCCAGCTGCGCGCCCATATCGGCCATGGCGCGGCCATAGGCGCGCTGCAGGAATTCGGCCGGCGGCGCCTTCGGGTTGTGCGTTCCGCCGCTGACGTGCACCACCGACGGCCCGGCCGCGTACAGCAGCGCCGGCACCACCGTCTGCAGCACCAGCGTCGCACTGCCCGCCGTGCCGATCGAGAATTCATACGTTCCGGGCTTGACCTGGCCCGGCACGAATTCCAGGCTGGTCGAGCCCAGTGCATCGCCTTCGGCCCTCGCACCACAAACCGCCACGGCCGCCTTGACCGAAGCCAGGTGCTGGCGCATCAAGCCGGGTTTTGGGCGGTTGGCGCGGATGTTCGAGATGCGGAAAGGCTGCCCGGTAATCATGGAAAGCGTCAGCGCGGTGCGCAGCACCTGGCCGCCGCCTTCCCCTTGGGATCCATCTATGTCGATCATGCTTATCCTTTGACGCATACCACCTGCTTCAGCGTATGCACGACTTCCACCAGCTCGTCCTGCGCCTTCATGACGGCATCGATGTCCTTGTAGGCCATCGGGATCTCGTCGATCACGCCCTCATCCTTGCGGCACTCGACGCCTTCGGTGGCCTTCACCTGGTCTGCCAGCGAGAAGCGGCGCTTCGCCTCATTGCGGCTCATGGTGCGCCCGGCGCCGTGGCTGCAGCTGTTGAAGCTCTCCGGGTTTCCTTTTCCCCGCACGATGAAGCTCTTGGCGCCCATCGAACCCGGGATGATCCCCAGCTCGCCTTCGCGCGCCGATACCGCGCCCTTGCGGGTCACCAGGACATCCTTGCCGAAGTGACGCTCCTTCTGCACATAGTTGTGGTGGCAGTTCACCGCTTCCACGTGGGTTTCGAAGGGCTTGGTGATCACGGTGCGCACGGAAGCGATCAGGTTCTGCATCATCACTTCGCGGTTCATGCGGGCGAACTTCTGCGCCCAACCCACGGCTTCCACGTAATCGTCGTAGTGCTGGGTACCTTCCTCCAGGTAGGCCAGGTCCTTGTCCGGCAGGTTGGCGATATGGGTGCGCATATCCTTCTGCGCCAGTTCAATGAAGTGGGAGCCGATGGCGTTCCCCACCCCGCGCGAACCGGAGTGCAGCATGAACCACACGGCGCCCTCTTCGTCCAGGCAGACTTCGACGAAGTGGTTGCCGGAACCCAGCGTACCGAGGTGGCGGTAGTTGTTGGTGTTCCTCAGCTTCGGCGTCTTCTGGCAGATCACGTCGAATTCGTCCTTCAACTGCGTCCACGCCGCATCCACGGCCGAAGGCGGGTTTTCCCACGAACCGCGGTCGCGGCCCTTGAACTTTGGCGTCAAGCCGTGCGGGATCGCTTTCTCGATCGCGCTGCGCAGCGGCCCCAGGTTGTCCGGCAGGTCGCGCGCATTCAGCGTGGTCTTGGCCGCCATCATCCCGCATCCGATATCCACACCGACCGCCGCCGGGATGATCGCCCCCAGGGTCGGGATCACGCTACCGATCGTCGACCCTTTACCCAGGTGGACGTCGGGCATCACGGCGATGTGCTTGTAGATGAAGGGCATCTTGGCGGTGTTCGCCAGCTGCTGGCGCGCTTCAACCTCCACGGGCACACCCTTGGTCCACATCTTCACCGGGCTTCCTCCCGGGACTTCCATTACGTCGAATTCTTTGTCTTTCATCATAAGTCTCATCTTCTATCGATTAATCGGCGCCGACAAGGGTGGAGAGCACGCCAGTCCATACCGTGCGGCTTTTGCCTGCCACTGGCTCGTCGTGCCAGCTGACAGTGAGGTGGCGGCTGCTGGTGGAAATATTCATCGCCGCATTCGCGCTGCCATAGCTGCGCTTGACTGGTTTCTTGCCGACTGCGCCGGCGCTGATGGTCCAAGCCTTGATTTGGGATTCCGCCATTTTGATCTCCTTTTGTCTTTGCGTATCCCATCTATTGCAAACGGTGTGCCAAGATGCTAAGTCATTGATAAATATAGATTCGTGGAAATCAATGCATATGGTAAATTATCTGCAAAGATAAATTTTTATCCGGCTTATGAAAAAGAAAATTGTCATCCTCGGCTTCCTGGGCACGCAACTGGACGGCGGTCCACGCGGCAGTACGCGCTGGGAGAAATGGCGTCCCAGCATCTCGCTGCTCCAGCATGAAGACCTGGTCGTCGACCGTTTCGAGCTGCTGGCCAGCGCCCACCACGACAGCCTGGCAAGCCAGGTGGAAGCGGACATGCATGCCGTTTCGCCCGAAACCATCGTGCAGCGCCACACCTTGCCGGTCAGCGACTGGTGGGATTTCGAAGATGTCTACAGCCAGTTGTTCGACTTCGCGCGCAACTACCCCTTCGATACGGAGCGGGAGGAATATTGGGTGCACATCACCACCGGCACCCACGTGGCGCAGATCTGCCTGTTCCTGATGACGGAGGCGCGCTTTTTCCCGGGCCGCCTGCTGCAGACTTCTCCGCCGCGCCGTGCAACGCCCGGCAACCCAGGCGACTACACCCTGATCGACCTCGACCTGTCGCGCTATGACCAGATCGCTCAGCGCTTTTCTAATGCCCAGCGCGAAGGGGTGGAATTCCTGAAGTCCGGCATCGCGACCCGCAATCCGCACTTCAACCTGATGATCGATGAGATCGAGCACGTGGCGGCACGCTCGCGCGCGCCGATGCTGCTGATGGGGCCAACCGGCGCGGGCAAGTCCTTCCTGGCGCGCCGCATCTACGAGTTGAAGAAGGCCCGCCACCAGCTCGATGGCGCTTTCGTGGAAATCAACTGCGCCACGCTGCATGGCGACGGCGCCGGCTCAACCCTGTTCGGCCACGTGAAGGGCGCCTTTACCGGCGCGGCTTCTGACCGCCCTGGCCTGCTGCGCACGGCGCACAAGGGGCTGCTATTCCTGGACGAGATTGGCGAACTGGGACTGGACGAGCAAGCCATGCTGCTCAAGGCGGTCGAGGAAAAGCGCTTCCTGCCGATGGGCGGCGACCACGAAGTGCGCAGCGACTTCCAACTGATCGCCGGCACCAACCGCGACCTGGCGCGCGAGGTGGCGGCGGGCCGCTTCCGCGAAGACCTGTTCGCGCGCATCAACCTGTGGACTTACTCCCTGCCGGGGCTGGGTGAGCGGCCCGAAGACATCGAGCCGAACGTGGATTACCTGCTGGCGCAGTTCGGCGCGGAGAACGGCGCCATGGTGCGCTTCAATACCGAAGCGCGCCAGCAGTACATGCGCTTCGCTGCGTCGCCGGACGCGCTCTGGAACGGCAACTTCCGCGACCTCTCCGCTTCCGTCACGCGCATGGCAACGCTGGCCGATGCGGGTCGCATCACCGCGCCCATCGTCGCAGGGGAAGTGGCGCGCCTGCAGCGCCAGTGGCGGCCATTGGCGGAAGGCGCACGGCCAGCGCCGGCGGGTGCGGCCCTCGAACAGTTACTGGATGAAGCGGCCCTCGAACAGCTCGACCTGTTCGACCGCATGCAGCTGGAATCGGTGATCGCCGTCTGCCGGCAATCCAGGTCGATGTCCGACGCGGGACGCAAGCTGTTCGCGGTATCGCGGCTCGGCAAGGCCAAGCCCAACGACGCTGACCGGCTGAAGAAATACCTGGCCCGCTTCGGCCTGGGGTGGGAACAGCTTGGCTAAGCCCTGGAACGCACGTAGCAAGTGTTGAAGCGCTCGCCCTGCTCAAAGTTGATCGTCACCGGCAGGAAGTGCGCGATGACTTCGGCGTTGGTGATCGCATGCTGCGACACGTGGTCCAGCGTATAGGCGCCGCCGCCGGCAAGCGCCATCGGCAGCATGACCTGATCGCCCAGGTGTTCGCCCACGGCCGCGCCGGAGGCAAGGTAGCGGCGCGCTTCCAGTGCAGCCTCGCGGGCCACCGCTTCCGCGCGCACGCCGCGGGCGCCGATCGCGGAAAAGACTTCAGTCACCGCGGCGCTTTCGATGGTCAACAGCAGGGCATTGCCGGGGCTGGCCGAGGAGGGCGACAGGGGCTCGCGCATCTGCGCGTCATCCCAGCCCAGCAGGTTGCGCGCGGTCGCATACTGCCGTTGCGCCACCTGTACCGGCAAGCGGGCGACAATGGCTTGCGCATAGGCTTCACGCAGCGTGCCGCGCTCGATCAGGTCAAGGTGCTTCAGGCGTTTGCAAGGCCAAACGTCGATGGAAATGCTGCCGCCACCCGCCGGGTAAAAGCCGTAGCGCTCGATGTCGATCTCGACGTCGGCGCCCATGGCGGCAAGCACGCGGCAGTACGCCCGCTGCAGGAATTCCGCCGGGGGCGCCTTGGGATTGTGGGTGCCGCCGGTGACGGTCACCGTTGACGGGTGTTCGGCGAACAGCAGCGCAGGGATCAGGGTTTGCAAGACCAGGGTGGTACTGCCGGCCGTGCCAATGTCGAAGTCGTACACGCCGCCGGACACGCGCCCGGGCGTAAACTCCAGCGTGGTCGAGCCGACTTCGGCATGGCTCACGGTGGCGCCGCAGGCAATGGCTGCGGCCCGCACTGCCGACAGATGCTGCCGCCGCAGGCCCGCCGGCTGGCGGTTGGCGCGGATGTTCCGGATGCGAAAAGCCTGGCCGGTAATCATCGACAAGGTCAGCGAAGTGCGCAGGATCTGCCCGCCGCCTTCGCCTGTGGAACCATCCAGTTCAATCATCGCTCGCCTCCCTGCCGGCATTATGGGTCAGTGGGCATCGGGCAGGCGCACGAACATCGCCCAAAGCCAAAGGGCCCGCTAGCTAGCGGGCCCTTTGGCGTTGTTACTTAGTCTGACGATAACCTACTTTCACACTGGTTGCAGCACTATCATCGGCGCAGAGTCGT
>CBHWEO010000145.1:0-13769 GCA_966112955.1 uncultured Duganella sp.
CGGCGGCACGGGTGGCGCGGGCGGCGCCGGTGCGGCCGGCGGCCTGGGCGGCGCCTCCGGCAATGTGGCGACCGGCGCTTCGGCCTCGACCCAGAGTTCGACGGGCGGCGGCGCGAGCAGCGGCGGCGCCGGTTCCAGCAATACGGCCAGCAATGGCATGGGCGGCAGCGAGCCGGGCGCCATTCCCGGCATGGGCGACCAGAACGGCACGGCAAGCACCGGTGCGGCGACGGGCGGCAGTTCGGGCAATTCCGGTACTGGCTCCGGTTCCGGTGCCGGCACCGGCGGCGCGGCCGGGGCGGGCGGCGCCGGCGGTAGCGGCGCGGCCGGTGCGGCGGGCGGCAATGGCGCCGCGGCCACCAATACCGCAGGCAATGGCGCCAATGGTGGCAGCAACACGTCCGGCGCCGGCGGCGGCAGCGGCGCGGTGGCGGCCAATGGCGGTGCCGGCGGGACCGGTTCCGGTGGCGCTGGCGCCGGCGGTGCGGCTGGCGGCAACGGCACCAGCACCGGCGGCGCGGGTGCCAGCGGCGGCGCCGGCGGCAGCGGGGCCGCGAGCGGCATGGCCAGCAATACGGGCGGTGCCAGTGGTGCCGGCGGAGCCGGCTCGGGTGGTTCCTCGACCGGCGGCAACGGCGCCGGCGCGGCCGGCACAGGTGGAGCTGCGACCAACGGCAATGCCATGGCCGGTGACGGCGGCAGCGGCGGTGCGGGCGGCGGCGGCAACACCGGCGGCGCAGGCGGTGCAGGCGGCACCAATACCGCCGGCACGGCAACCGGCGGCGCCGGCACCGGTGGTTCCGGCGGCGCGGGCGGCAGCAATCGCGTGAACGCGGGCACCTTCGACATGTCGAACACCATGAGCAATGTCGGCCAGTCGGCGGCGGGCATCATGGTGATCAGCCAGAACAATGGCATGTCCTCGCTGGTGCAGCAGAGCGTGAACGTGCAGGCCAACCTGGGCGTGGGCAAGTGACGCGCGCGGCATCATGCGAAGCTTAGGCAGGCCAGTGCAAGTCCTGGCCCTGTGCGGCGCGCTGGTGCCGGGCCTGGCGGTGGCGGCCCCGTGGGCTGGGGCGCTGCCGCTTGGCCCGCTGGCGGCTGTCGCCGATGCTGCCGCTGCCGCCGCTGTGGCCGGGGCGCCGATGGCAGCGGCGGCGCGCGGGCCGGCGGCATCGCCGCAGCCGCAAGGCGCGGCGGCGGAGGAGCGGCTGGCGCAGATGCGCGGCGGCAGCGAGGCGCCCTGGAACGACATGAAGCTGGCCGGCACGGTCGCCAACAACAGTGCGGTGAACGTGGCCACCGGCGCCAATATCGTGACGGAAGGCGCGTTCAGCAACGCGTCGGGCCTGCCGATGGTGATCCAGAATTCCGGCGCCAACGTGCTGATCCAGAACGCCACCATCATCAACGTGCAGATCAAATGAAAAGGATCCCCACCTTCCTGGTCATGCTGCCGGCACTTGCCGCGCAGGCCGCCGACTTTTCAGCCGGCGGGGCCAGCTTTGTGGTGCCGGTGGCCAGCTTGAAAGAAGCGCGCTTTCGCAGCACGGTGCGCCAGCAGTACGACTTCAGCTGCGGCTCGGCGGCGCTGGCGACGCTGCTTAGTCATCACTACGATTTTCCCGTCACGGAACAGGAGATTTTCCGTGACATGTACCTGCGCGGCGACCAGCCGCGCATCCGGCGCGAAGGCTTTTCGCTGCTGGACATGAAGCGCTACCTGGCCACGCGCGGCTTCACGGCGGATGGCTTCGAGCAGCCGCTGGACCAGCTGGCGCAGGCCGGGCTGCCGGCCATCGTGCTGGTGGCCGACAACGGCTACCGCCACTTCGTGGTGGTGAAAGGCGTGCAGGGCCAGCGCGTGCTGCTGGGCGATCCGGCCGGCGGCACGCGTGCCCTGTCGCGCCAGGGCTTCGAGGCGATCTGGCAGAACCGCCTGCTGTTCGTGATCCATAGCCGGCCCGGCAAGCCGCGTTTCAACGCGACCGAGGACTGGCGCGTGGCGCCGCAAGCGGTGCTGGCCGACGGCATCCTGCGCGACAGTCTGCGTGGCGTAACGCTGCCCAAACTGGGCGCCAGCGATTTCTGAAAGGAGGCGGCAATGCGGCTTGGTTGCACGGGATTGTTGCTGGTGCTGGCGATGCCGGCCCTGGCGCAGGGACCGCCCGAGGGCTGGGCGCCCGCGCCCGACGCGCAGCTGGAACAGGCGCGCGGCGGGTTCGAGACCGGCAATGGCTTGCTGGTTTCGCTGGGCATCGAGCGGATGATCGAAGTGAATGGCGTCGAAGTGGCGCGCAGCCGCGTCGAACTGGGCGACCTGGCGCGCCTGGCGAATGCTGCCGAGGTCGCCGATGCGCGCGCAGCGCTGGCGCCGCTGCTGTTGCAGAACAATGCCAACGGACAGTTGATCCGCAGCCTGACCACCATCGACCTCACCGTCAATGCGCTGTCAGCGCTGAAGGGCCTGAACCTGGAAGGCAACCTGCGCCAGGCCTTGTCGAATGCCGTGGGACCCCGTTAGGAGGACCGATGCAGAGAATGCTTTGTGCCGGCGTGGCCGGGATATTGATGCTGGCGCAGCCGCTGGCGTTGGGGCAGGCGCTGCCCGAGCAGCGCAGCAATGCGGAGCTGGCGGCCGAACTGGCCGTGTTGAAGCAGGCGCTGGCCGAACAGCGCGCGCTGCTGGACGATTTGCGCCGCCAGGTGGCCGAGGAGCGCCTGGCAGCGGCGCGCGGCACGGGTCCGGCCGCAAGCGGGACTGAGGCCGGCGCCGGGCAAAGCCAGCCGCAGCCGGCGCTGGCGGTGGGCCAGCCGCCCAAGCGCGACAGCAAGCCGCCCGAAGTGGCGCCCATCTTCGAAACGCCGGGCGTGCTGACCGCGCGCGGCAAGCTGGTGCTGGAACCGTCGTTCCAGTTCGGCTATTCGTCCAGCAACCGCGTCGCGCTGGTCGGCTACACCATCATCCCGGCGCTGCTGATCGGGCTGATCGACGTGCGCGAAGTGAAGCGCAACACCAGCACCGCCACGCTGAGCGGGCGCTACGGCCTGAGCAACCGCAGCGAGCTGGAACTGCGGCTCCCTTACATCTACCGCTCCGACTCCACCGTCAGCCGCGAACTGTTTTCCGGCACGGCGGTGGAAAAGGTGTTCGACGTCAGCGGCCACGCCGTCGGCGATGTCGAACTGTCGCTGCGCCACCAGCTCAATGACGGCGGCCCCGACAAGCCCTACTACGTGGGCGGCCTGCGCCTCAAGACCCGCACCGGCCGCGACCCGTTCGAGGTGGTGACCGACTGCGTGCGCCGCTGTGTCGGCGAGAACGCCACCGGCACCGGCCTGCCGCTGGACCTGCCGACCGGCTCCGGCTTCTATGGCCTGCAGCCGAGCCTGACCTGGCTGTATCCCACCGACCCGGCCGTGCTGTTCGGCAGCATCAGCTACCTGCACAATTTCCAGCGCAAGAACCTGAGCCGGCGCGTGCTGAACGGCGAATGGGAAGCGCTCGGCACCATCAAGCCCGGCGGCGTGATCGGCTTCAATTTCGGGGTCGGCCTGGCGCTCAACGAAAAGGCGTCGATCAGCTTCGGCTACGACCACAGTTCGATCGCCCGCACCAAACAGAATGGCGTGCCGGCGCCTGGTTCGGTGCGCACCCAGCTGGGCACCTTGCTGGTCGGGTTTTCCTACCGGCTCAATCCCAAACGCACCGTCAATGTTTCGGTCGGCGCCGGCCTGACGCGCGATACGCCGGATGTCTCCCTGCTGCTGCGCGTGCCGACCAGCATGTAGTTGTCGTTTACGCTAATCTAGCGCTTTGGCAACTAGAAAAGAGGGAGATCCGATGATCCTGAAAAAACTGGCCGTACCGTTTGCCTTCGCCGCCCTGGCCGGCAGCGCCCATGCCGCGGCGCCGATGGCCAAGACCCAGGCGCCAGGCTTCTATCGCATGATGCTTGGCGACTTTGAAGTCACCGTGCTGAATGACGGCACGATTGACCTGCCGATGGACAAGCTGCTGCACCAGAAGCCGGAAAAGACCAACAAGACACTGGATTACAACTTCCTCAAGTCGCCGACCGAAACCTCGGTCAATGCCTTCCTGGTCAATACCGGCACGAAGCTGGTGCTGATCGATACCGGCGCCGGCGCGCTGTTTGGCCCGACCCTCGGCAATGTGGTCAACAGCCTGAAGGCGGCCGGCTACCAGCCGGAACAGGTGGACGAAATCTACATTACCCACTTGCACGGCGACCATATCGGCGGGCTGGGCGCGCTGAACAAGCCGGCCTTCCCCAACGCCGTCGTGCGTATGGACAAGCGCGATGCGGATTTCTTCCTGAGCAAAGTGAACCTGGAGAAGGCGAGCGCGGAAGCGAAGGGCAATTTCCAGGGGCCGATCAATGCGGCGTCGGCTTATGCGAGCGCGGGCAAGGTGCAGCCGTTCGATGGCAACACCGAGCTGGTGCCGGGCGTGCGTGCCACGTCCAGCTATGGCCATACGCCGGGGCATACTACCTATGTGGTGGAGAGCAAGGGGCAGAAGCTGGTGCTGATCGGGGACTTGATGCATAACGCGGCGGTGCAGTTCCCGGATCCGGGCGTGACCATCCAGTTCGACAGCGATTCGAAAGCGGCACTGGCGCAGCGCAAGGCGGCATTCGCGGAAGCGGCAAAGCAGGGCTATTGGATGGGTGCGGCGCATCTGCCGTTCCCGGCGATCGGGCATTTGCGGGCGGAGGGGAAGGGGTATAAGTTTTTCCCGGCGAATTATTCGGTGCCGCGGTAGAGCTTTAAAACCTTGAGAACCGGACAACCGGGGTCCGACCCTCAGGGTCGTACCCCGGTTTTCCGGTTTTCAAGGTCCTGCAGGCCTTAGGCCAGCGCCGGATAGTCGATATACCCCTCAGCCGTCGGCGCATAGAACAGCTCCGGCCGTTGCGCATTCAGCGGCGCCCCCAGCTGCAGGCGGCGCGGCAGATCCGGGTTCGCGATGAAATCCTTGCCCCACGCAATCGCATCGGCCCGGCCTTCGGCCAGCGCAGCCTGCGCCCCCGCCAGATCGAACTTCTCGTTCGCGATATAGACACCGCCAAACTCGCGCTTCAGCAGCGGGCCCAGCGAATCTTCGCCTACCGCCTCGCGTGCCGCAATGAACGCAATCCCCCGCTTGCCGAGCTCGCGCGCCACATAGCCGAAGGTTTCGGCCGGCGTCGAATCGCCCATATCGTGCGAATCGCGGCGCGGCGCCAGGTGCATGCCGACGCGGTCCGCCCCCCACACGCCGATCACGGCATCGGTCACTTCCAGCATCAGCCGCGCGCGGTTCTCGATGCTGCCGCCGTACTGGTCATGGCGGCGGTTGGTCGAATCCTGCAGGAACTGGTCCAGCAGGTAACCGTTGGCGCCATGGATTTCCACGCCATCGAAGCCGGCCTTCTTCGCGTTCTCGGCGCCTTTGCGGTAAGCCTCGACCACGCCAGCGATTTCCGCGGTATCCAGCGCGCGCGGCACGGAATAGGGGCGCACGGGGCGCAGCAGGCTCACGTTGCCCTTGGGCGCTATCGCGCTCGGCGCCACCGGCGCCTGGCCATCCAGCAGGCTCGGGTCGGAGATGCGGCCCACGTGCCACAGCTGCAACACGATCTTGCCGCCCTTGGCGTGCACGGCTTGCGTGACCAGTTTCCAGCCTTCGACCTGTTCGTCGGACCAGATGCCGGGCGTGTTTTCATAGCCGACGCCCTGCGGCGTCACGGACGTCGCCTCGCTGATGATCAGGCCGGCGCTGGCGCGTTGCGCGTAGTACTCGGCCATCAGGGCGTTCGGCACGCGCTTGCCGCCGACAGCGCGCGAGCGGGTCAGGGGCGCCATGATGACGCGGTTTTTCAGGGCCAGTGCGCCAACGGTGATGGGGTCGAACAAGGTGCTCATAAAGAATTCCTCTCATGCTCTAGAAATTGCAGGATGACCTCCTCATTGCGCTTGAAGAAATTCCATTGGCCGACCCGCTGCACCGTGACCAGTCCCGCTTTCTGCAGGATGGCCAGGTGGCCGGAAACCGTCGATTGCGACAGGCCGGACTGCTTGTCGATCATGCCCGCGCAGACGCCCAGCGACAGCGGATGGACCTGCTCGCTGAAATGGGCGTCCGGCTCTTTCAGCCAGGACAGGATCTGGCGCCGGACCGGATTGGCCAGCGCCTTGTGGATTGCATCAATGTCAATGGAAGTGGTCATATTTCGGTGTTTCGCGATAAGTATATCGTAAACTTCCGATGCATATATCGGAGCATGTCGATGAATTGCAAGGGCTGATTTTATGCCTGGCGGGACAGCAGCAGCGCCACGACGGCCGGCACTGTCTGCACGAAGATGATGCGGCGGCTGACGGTCACGCCGCCCCAGATCCCGGCCACGGCCACGCACAACAGGCCGAAGGTCACGAAGGCCGCCCGGATGGCGGCATCCGGATGCAGCAGCCCCACGGCCAGCGCGGCGACCAGGAAGCCGTTATAGCACCCCTGGTTCGACATGGCTGGCTTGACGATGGCTGCCTTGTCCGCCGACAGGCCGAACACGCGGCGGCCGCGCGAATCGAAGAGGACGGTCTCCAGCAGCACAATGTAGACGTGGATCAGCAGGACGATGGCGACGGCGATCTGCGCGAGCAGCAGCATTGTGGGCTCCATGAATGAAAGGAAACGCAATGATATACTGTCGGCCTTCTCCCGCGGGGACGGCCCCGCCGCAAGACCAGGGAGCCAGGCGGGGACGACCTCGTCATGACTTGGGAGAGCATCATGCATTGGATCGTCCTGTTGCTCGCCGGCCTGCTGGAAGTTGCCTGGGCTGTCGGGCTCAAATACACCGAAGGGTTCACCCGGCTGCTGCCGAGCGCGCTGACGCTGGCCGCCATGGCCGGCAGCGTCATCCTGCTGGGGCTGGCACTGCGCGCGCTGCCGCTGGGCACCGCCTACGCCGTGTGGACCGGCATCGGCACGGTGGGAACCGTCATCTGGGGCATCTTCATGCTGGATGAGCCGGCCAGCCTGGCGCGGCTGGCCTGCATTGCCATGATCGTGCTCGGTATTGCCGGCCTGAAGCTGCTGTCACCTCACTGAGCGGCGGTGCGCACGCCCGCTTCATCCGACCAGCGCGCGTAAATGCGCGCCAGTTCGCCGCTGTCGTGCAGCTTCTTGACGGCGGCCGCCAGCATGGGCACGGCCTGCGGCGGCGACTTCTTGCTCACCCACAGGAACATGGCGTCCTCCTTGAGCACGGCCGGCAACAGCTTGACCTTGTCCTGCAACCCGTGTTCGCGGATCAGCCAGTGCAGGGTCAGCTCGTTCATGTAGAAATAGCGCCCATGCCCGGCCATGATCTTCCTGAGGTTGGTCAGGTTGCTGCCGGTGCTGTCATCGACGGTGATGCCGAGCTCGCGCAACTGGTCGATATAGGCGGCGCCGCGCGATGTCGTCACCAGCGGTTTGAGGCGGGCCAGGTCGTCCAGCGTGTTGATTTCCGCCGTGTCGGAAGCGGAGGCGGCCAGGCGCTGGCGCGAGATGTACAGGGGCTGGGGAATGGCGATGGCGATGTGGCGGCGCAACGGGGTGGACACCAGGGCGCAGGCGATATCGGCCTGGCCATTGCGCAGGTTCTGCTCGATCACGAGGACGGAGCGGATATCGTCCAGCCCGGTGAAGCGGATGCGCGGTTCAACGCGGGAAATGGCGGCCAGGATATCGGGGCAAACGCCGGTCGAAGGGCCATCCTGCTGCACCCATTTGGGCGGCAGGCTTTCCTGGCCGGTGACGCGCAGGACAAGCGTGCCGGCTGCCGCCACGCAGGGCAGGGCGGCCAGCAGGGTCGCGGTAAGCGGGATCGTGATCATTGTCGTACCCCCTTACCATGATTGTATGACTAACGACTTTCAGACGAAAGAGTCACTCACCTTGGCGAGGTAGAACCATTCGGCATTAGGCTTGGCGTTGACATCGGGGAATAGCATATAGGCGTCGAACGGCGCCAGCACGGCGCTGCCGTCGGCGCGGCGGCCGATTTCGTCGCCGGCTTTCAGGCGGTCGAAGCTGGACCAGGTGCGGCTGAAGGTGTCGGCCGGGTCCAGGCGGTCGTGCACTTCGACCATGGACAGGTATTCCATTTCGTCCAGCGCGATCGGCTGCGGCTTGGGCGCATCGATCAGGCCGAAGTGGGCCAGGGTGTTCATGATGGCGCGGTAGGCCACGTCGGGCGCCTGCGGGTCGGCGTGCTGGCCGCACTCCAGCGTCAGGGCCATGCCGCCCGTGCTGCGCATGTATTCCGTGGTGCCGACGCCGTACTTCAGCACGGTTTGCAGTGCGCTGTCGTTGCGCAGGCGGCGCTGCACGCCGGCGCCGTAGGTCGCCAGCCAGCCGTCGACGAAGCGCTTGACGCCGAGGATGCGCGCCATGGCGCGTTCTTCCGCTTCATGCTGGAACGGCTGCAGCGTGCCGTCGTTGTTGCGCGGGCCGACCATGACGAAAGGCTGGCTCTGGGCGTTAAAGGAATGCAGGTCAAGCAGGATTTCGTGCTGGGCGAGCAGCGGGCACAGCCAATTGGCGATGCGGTCTTCGAAATCGTGCGGATGTTCGGTCGGGAACAGGTTGCGGTTCAGGTTGCGGTCGCCGGAGCGTTCGCCTTTCAGGTAGGCCAGCGGGTTGGTGATGGGCACGAAGGTCACGCTGCCGTTCAGGATCCGCAGTTCGCCCTTGTCCAGCTGTTCCATCACGCGCAGGATGCCTTTGGTGCCGCAGGTTTCGTTGCCGTGCACCGCGCCGGTGACGATCAGGCGGCGGCCCTGGTTCTGGCCGGTGTAGTTGACAGATTTGAAATGCAGTTTGCTGGCGTCGGTCATGCTGGTTCCTGGTGGCGAAAAAGTGGGCAACATTTTAGCGCAGGTACAATGCGCGCATGAATCGTTCTTCCCGCGTCCACGGCCTGGACACCCTGCGCGCGCTGGCCATCATGCTGGTGTTCGCCAACCATTACATGTCCTTCGTGAGCCATGAGGCGACCTTTGGCTGGTTCAGCGAGATCGGCTGGGCGGGCGTGGACCTGTTCTTTGCGCTGTCGGGCTATTTGATTGGTAACCAGGTGTTTTCGGCCTTGCGCGGCGGCGGCCTGTCGCTGCCGCACTTCTATGCGCGCCGGCTGCTGCGCACCTTGCCGGCCTACCTGGCGGTGCTGGCGCTGTACGCCTTTTGGCCATACTGGGCGGGCAGCCTGCCGCATGCGCCGTGGTGGAAATACCTGACCTTCACGCTGAACCTCGACCTCAAGCCCGGCACCTTGTTTTCGCATGCCTG
Source organism: uncultured Duganella sp. (assembly GCA_966112955.1). Classification (GTDB taxonomy): domain Bacteria; phylum Pseudomonadota; class Gammaproteobacteria; order Burkholderiales; family Burkholderiaceae_D; genus Rugamonas. The sequence goes on from CBHWEO010000145.1 coordinate 9,344, forward strand.
GTCGCTGTGCGTGGAGGAGCAGTTCTACCTGCTGCTGCCGCCCATCGCACTGGCCATCGCGGCGGTCGCGACGCTCGCGCACGGTGCCGGGCGCGCCAGGGCGGTCGCGCTTGGCCTGGGCTGGGCGGCGCTGGCGGCGGCGGTCGGGGCGGGGATGTGGCTGCGCCACGGCTGGTGGCAGCCGTCGATGGACCTCGGCGACCACGCCACCCGCAGCTATTACACGCTGCTCTACTACTTCACGCCCTCGCGCTTCGACGAATTGCTGGCCGGCGTGGCCCTGGCCATGCTGCGCAACTTCCACCCATCCCTGTGGCGGCGCCTGACCAGCCACGGGCACCTGATGCTGGCCGCCGGCGCCGCCGCGACGGCCGGCACCTTCTGGCTGTTCCTGGAATACCACTTCAGCTGGACGATGTCCGTCTTCGGCTACCCCATGCTGGGCGTCGCATTCGCCATGCTGCTATTGGCCGCCCTCAGCGAAGGCTCACTGCTGCACCCCACCCGCATCCCCGGCATGGGCGCCATCGCGCTATGGTCGTACTCGATCTACCTGACCCACAAGCAGGTCTGCATCTTGCTGGCCGAGCACTGGGCGCCGGACGAAGCGCTGTCGATCGCGCTCATGATCCTGGCCAGCATCGCGGCGGGCTGGCTGCTGTACGCGGCCATCGAAGCCCCGTTCATGCGCCTGCGCGACCGTTTCGTGCCCGGCAATCAGCCGCGCATTTCGATGACGTTGTCGTTGCGCGAATCGGTCAGGAAGGCGAAGAGCGCGCGCACCCGGGCCGGGGCCTCGTAGCCCTCGGTCGCCTCGATGGCGCGGCGCAGCCCGGGCATGGCTTCGATCGTGTGCGGGCTGCCATAGGCGCGGATCAGCAGGGCAGCCAGCTGCCCCGCCTCGCGTTCGTGCTGGTGCTGCAGGCGACGCTCGATCACGTCGATCAGCACGCGCTGCATGCGCGGGGTGGGGTGCTCGATGTGGGCGAACACCAGCGGCGTATTGGCGATGGCGTCGCACAGGCGGCGCTCGATGTCGTCGGCTTTGGTGTCGGAAGGTATGTCGAAATACGCGCCGGTCCACCGGGTACGGGCGTACTGGTGGCCGGGCGGGAAAGAATCGGCGGTGTCGAAGCCGAGCGCGTGGCTCAGCTTCTTCAACCAATCTAGGATGACGGTGCTCATGGCGGCAATTGTACCGCCACCCGTTACGCGGCGTGCGCTTCCTCGCCCAGCCGCCCGGCGCGGAAGTCCTCGACGGCCTGGAAGATTTCGGCCTGCGAGTTCATCACGAACGGGCCGTACTGCACGATCGGCTCATTCAGCGGCTTGCCGGACAGCAGGATGAAGCGGCTGTCCGGGCCGGCCTTGACGGTCACGCCATCGGCGCCGGCATTGTTGGCCAGGATCGCCATGCTCTGCGCCGGCACCGCCTTGCCGTCCACCACCACCTCGCCGCGATAGGCGTAGAGGAAGGCGTTGTGGCCCGCGCGGATGGCCTGGCTGAAGCTGGCGCCGGCCGGCAATTCGACGTCGATGTACAGCGGTTCCGTCACCTCGCGCTGGACGGCGCCGGCCACGCCCTGGCTCTCGCCGGCAATCACGCGCACGGTGGCGCCGTTATCGAGCTTGACCAGCGGGATCTCGGCCGCTTCGAAGTCCTTGTACCAGGGCTGGCGCATCTTGTCCTTGGCCGGCAGGTTCAGCCACAGCTGGAAGCCTTCCATCAAGCCTTCGGCCTGTTCCGGCATTTCGGAGTGGATCACGCCGCGGCCGGCCGTCATCCACTGCACGCCGCCGCTGGCCAGCAAGCCTTCATTGCCGGCGCTGTCGCGGTGGCGCATGCGGCCGGTCAGCATGTAGGTGACCGTTTCAAAGCCGCGGTGTGGATGGTCGGGGAAGCCGGCGATGTAATCGTTGGCTTGCTCCGAACCGAAATTGTCCAGCATCAGGAACGGGTCGAGGCGACGCTGCAGGGGCTGGGTCAACACGCGGTTGATCTTCACGCCAGCGCCATCCATCACGGCCTGGCCGCGGATAATCCGTTCCACTGTGCGGGTTTGTGCAATGTTGTCCATGTTCTGGTTTCCTTGGTTTGGTTAAGCCAGCAGTTCTGCCACGCGCGCATCGGCAGCGGCTTTCTGCTGGGCGGCCACTTCCGGACCGTAGCCCTGGCCTTCGATGAACACGTACTCTACGTCAGTCAGGCCGATGAAGGCCAGGAACATCTTCAGGTGCGGGAACTGGGTATCGGTCGGCGCATCCTTGTGCATGCCGCCGCGCGAGGTGGCGACATAGACTTTCTTGCCTTGCAGCAGGCCGAGCGGGCCGTTTTCCGTGTACTTGAAGGTCACGCCGGCACGGGCAATCGCGTCGAACCAGGACTTCAGCTGCACCGTGATGCCGAAGTTGTACATCGGGGCACCCAGCACGATCACGTCGGCGCGCTGCACCTGGGCGATCAGGGCGTCATCCAGGGCCACGCGGGCAGCCTGTTCCGGGGTGCGCTGGTCGGCAGGGGTGAACAGGGCCTGCAGGGCGGCTTCGTCCAGCACCGGATGCGGGTTGGCAGCCAGGTCGCGCACTTCCAGCGTCGCGCCCGGGTTGGCGGCCAGCAGCTTGTTGGCGATATTGGTCGCGACACGGGTGGATTCGGAACCGGAGCTCTTGGCGCTGGAGTTGATTTGCAGGATGTTCATGGTGGTCTTCCTTTCGGTATTCGGTTAAGTGCTGCGATGGAGTAACTATAGTGGTTCCATAATCGATGCAGAAGGCGCTAAAATGGATAACATTGTTCCATTGGTGGAACGGAGAGCCCGATGAACGACCTCGATCCCAGCGATTTGCTGCTGTTTGCCCGTGTGGTGGAATTTGGCAGCCTGAGCCAGGCGGGCGAACGCCTGCAGCTGCCCAAATCCACCGTGTCGCGCCGGTTGACCCAGCTGGAAACCCGGCTCGGCGAGCGCCTGCTGACGCGCACCACCCGCAAGCTGGTGCTGACCGAACTGGGCGCCAGCCTGCTGGAGCATGCGCGCAAGGTGGCGGAGGAGACCGAAGCGGCCGGTGCGCTGGCCCAGCACCGCCAGCAAGCGCCCAGCGGCCTGCTGCGGGTGTCGATGCCGGCCGACTTCGCCAACATCTACCTGGCCGGGATGCTGCCGGACTTCATGGCCCGGTACCCGGCCATCACGCTGGAACTGGACTTGTCGCCGCGCCGGGTCGACTTGATTGCCGAGAATTTCGACATTGCCATCCGCATGGGCTCGCTACCCGACGACGCCACCCTGGCCGCGCGCAAGGTGCTGGTGTCGAACTGGGCCCTGTTTGCCGCGCCGTCCTATACCGGGCTGCACGGTTTGCCCGAGCATCCGGACGACCTGTTCCGGCATGAGCTGCTCAGCCTGCGGCGCATGCCGAACGGCCTGGTGCGCTGGCCGCTGACGCGCGGCAAGACCACCTGGGAACGCGACCTGCCGGTGCGCCTGATGGCCAACTCGCCCGAGCTGCTGACCAGGATGGCCGCCGCCGGCATGGGCATTGCGACCTGTACCACCCAGTTCGCGGCGCCGCTGGTGGCGCGGGGCGAGCTGGTGCGCGTGCTGCCGGACTGGAGTTTCCCATCCAATATCGGCTGGGCGGTCTTTCCCGGCCGGCGCCTGATGCCGGCCAAGACGCGGGCCTTCCTCGACATGCTGGAAACGAATTTCAAGGACCGCTCCGCGGCCTAAGTAGAAACCCGTAGCGGCACCGCGCTGCGCACAGGCGCAGTGCAACTTTGCACCATTTGCAAGCCTCCCGCAGGGGAAAAACCGCGTTTTTCCCCTGTTGCGCTTGGTCTGGAAATTGCGTGTGCCTCCGTCACTTATCCACTTCGAAAGGTGGCGGATGTTATTGCGAAACGATCTGATCGAATTGTGCGAACCGAAGCGGCGCCTGCTGCGTATCCTGTCGGTCGATGTGGTGCGCGGCCTGGCCTATACCTTTGACATGGCTTCCGGCACGGCGAAAGTCGAGCGGCAGCGCTTGCCGGTCCTTGAAGTCGAGCTGGCCAGCGGCCGCGCGCGCAAGCTGGAGCGCGATCCCTTCCTGGTGGTGGCCGACCAGCAGGCGCTGCCGGCCAAATACACCGAGCTGCGCGACCGTGCCTGGGCCATGCTTGCCGAACTGGTAAAGCAGGTGCCGGATATTTACGAAGCGCGCCGGCGCGGCGAACTGTTGCAGGAAGCCGCGCGGCGCCATGGCGTCTCCCATCCCACCCTGTACCGTTACCTGCGCCGCTACTGGCAGCGGGGCCAGACCCCGAACGCGCTGTTGCCGGACTACGCCAATTCCGGTGGGCGCGGCAAGACGCGCGCGGCCAGCGGCGTCAAGCGCGGCAGGCCGTGCAAGGATGGCGCGGCGGTGGGCGTCAACGTCGACGCGGCGA
>CBHWEO010000146.1:0-13757 GCA_966112955.1 uncultured Duganella sp.
CCCATCTTTTTTCGCTTCGTCGCTTGCGCGTCGTTGCGAGGGACAGAACTATAGCGGACCGGCGCTGGTCGCGCAAGGGTAAAATGTGAAGTTTCGCGATTCACGCTCCATCATGACGATCCTGCTCTCAACACTGAATGCCCGCTACACCCATGCTTCGCTTGGGCTGCGCTACCTGCTCGCCAATATGGGCGAGCTGCAGGCGCAAACGCGCATCCAGGAATTCGTGATCGGGGCGAAGACGACTGAAATGGTGGAGCGCATCCTGGCGGCACAGCCGAAGATCGTGGGTTTCGGCGTCTATATATGGAACGTGGAGGAGACCTGCCGCCTGGTCGCCACCCTCAAGCGCGTGGCGCCACAAGTGGTTATCGTGATCGGCGGACCGGAAGTCTCTTATGAGACCGTCGAGCAGGAGATCGCGCGGCTGGCCGATTACGTGGTGACCGGCTGGGGCGACGTGACCTTCCCCAAGCTGTGCGGCGACATCCTGCATGGGCCGAAGCCTTTGATGAAGGTGCACGCAGGCGTGCAGCCGCCGATGGCGGAGATCAAGCTGCCGTATTCGCTCTATTCGGACGAGGACATCGCGCATCGCACCTTGTACGTGGAAGCTTCGCGCGGCTGTCCGTTCAAATGCGAGTTCTGCCTGTCTTCACTGGACAAGACGGCGTGGCCGTTCAATATCGACGCCTTCCTGGCGGAGATGGAGGCGCTGTATGTGCGCGGCGCGCGGACGTTCAAGTTTGTGGACCGCACCTTCAACCTGAACATCAAGACCAGCCTGAAAATCATGCAGTTCTTCCTGGATAAGCTGGCGGCGGCGCCGGACGATCCGGTGTATGCGCACTTCGAGCTGGTGCCGGATCACCTGCCGGATGCGCTCAAGGAGGGCATTGCCAAGTTCCCGCCGGGGACGCTGCAGTTCGAGATCGGCATCCAGAGTTTTAACCCGGTAGTGCAGGCGAATATCTCGCGCAAGCAGGATAACGCGAAGGCGGCCGACAATATCCGCTGGCTTTGCGAGCATTCGGACGTGCATATGCATGTGGACTTGATCGCGGGCTTGCCCGGCGAGACGGTGGAGAGCTTTGCGGAGGGCTTCGATAAGCTGTGGGCCCTGGGGCCACATGAGATCCAGTTCGGCATCCTGAAGCGGCTGCGCGGGACGCCGATCATCCGTCATACCCAGGAATTCGGCATGGTGTATGACCCGTATCCGCCTTATACGATCCTGGCGAACCGGGATATTGATTTTTCGACCATGCAGCGGCTGGTGCGGTTTGCGCGGTATTGGGATCTTGTGGCGAATTCGGGGCGGTTCACGCATACGGTGCCGGTCCTGCTGGGAGAGTCGCCGTTCAAATCGTTCATGGCGTTTTCAGACTGGCTGTATGCCAATACGGATGCGACGCACCGCATTGCGCTCGATCGGCTGGCGGTGATGGTGGGGCGGTGGCTGGGGCTTGCGGGTATGGAGGCGGCCGCCGTTGCGGAGCTGTTGGCGCGGGATGGACATGGGGTGCGGCAGAAGGCGGCTGCGCCTTCCGTGGCTGCGCCGGCGCGGCAGGTGAGGCATTTGGCGGCTTGAACCTCTGGAACCTCTAGAACCTCTAAAACCGGAAAACCGGGGTACGACCCGAAGGGTCGGACCCCGGTGTGGCGCTATCAACGAATCTCTTTTACACTGGCGGCATGCCTATTGCTCAAGAGCCAACGTTATCTGTCAGCCCAGACGGGCGCACGGTATCAGCCGGGGGGACCTGGCAAGTGCATGCGCTCGCGAGCAAGCGGGTGATGAAGGCTATTTCCGGTTGCCTGCATCATGTAAGAGATATTCACGCGGTCGAATGGGACCTGACCGGCATCGCCATGCTCGATCACGTCGGGGCGCAGCTGCTGTGGAGCGCCTGGGACTATAAGCGCCCTGCGCGGCTGAAACTGGCTGACGGCCAGGAAGAGATTTTCAAACGCATCGAGGCGGCCGGCAAACTGGAATGCCCGCGCACCCGCAAGGAGCATTTCGGCTGGGTGACTTCGCTGGGCTTCGGGATCCTGCACTTCCTGGAGCATATGCGCGGCTTCGTGCAGCTGATTGGCTCGGTGGTGCAGGATACGGGCCGCTTTGTTTCGAACCCGATGCGCGGCCCGTGGCGCGAGATATCGGCAAATATTTTCCATGCCGGCTTCCAGGCGCTGGGGATCACGGCGCTGGTGGGATTCCTGATCGGCGTGGTGCTGTCTTACCTGTCGGCGCAGCAGTTGCGCAACTTTGGCGGCGACATCTACCTGGTCAACCTGCTGGGCATGTCGGTGATCCGGGAACTGGGCCCGCTGATGGCGGCGATCCTGGTGGCCGGCCGTTCGGGATCGGCGATCACGGCGCAGTTGGGCGTGATGCGGGTGACGGAAGAACTGGATGCAATGCTGGTGATGGGCATTTCGCATGGTTATCGCCTGATCCTGCCGAAAGTCATTGCGCTGGCCATTTCGATGCCGCTGCTGGTGATCTGGACGGATGCTGCGGCGCTGGTCGGCGGCATGCTGGCGGCGAAGGTGGAACTGAACCTGTCGATCCGTTACTTCATCCAGAAGCTGCCGCAAGTGGTGCCGCTGGCGAACTACTACATCGGCCTGTTCAAGGGGGCGGTGTTCGGCATGCTGATTGCGATGGTGTCCTGCCATTTCGGCCTGCGCATCAAGCCGAATACCGAGAGCCTCGGGCGCGGCACCACGACGTCGGTGGTGACGGCCATTACGGTGGTGATCCTGGCGAACGCGGTGTTTGCGATCGTCTTCAATGGAGTCGGTTACTGATGAACGACCAGCCGCTACAACCGGAAGAAAGCTGCGGCTGCCCCGAAGGCGAGGGCAAGCTGACGCTGGACGGCAGCGTGCCGGTGGTGGAGATCACCAACCTGCAGACGAAGTTCGGCCGCACGGTGATCCACAATGACCTGAACCTGAGCATCGAGCAGGGCGAGATCCTCTCCATCGTCGGCGGCTCGGGCACCGGCAAGACGGTGCTGCTGCGGCAGATGCTGGGCCTGGAGCGGCCGACCAAGGGTTGCGTGCGCATCTTCGGCGAGGACATCACGGTGGCTTCGCAAGGCCACCTGCAGGAGTTGCGCAACCACTGGGGCATGCTGTTCCAGCAGGGCGCGCTGTATTCGGCGCTGACGGTGTTCGAGAACATCGCGCAGCCCATGCAGGAGCTGGGCACCTTGCCGCAGCACCTGATCCGCGATGCGGTGCTGCTGAAAATGAACATGGTGGGCCTGGGCCCCGAGCACGCCAACAAGATGCCGAGCGACCTGTCGGGCGGCATGATCAAGCGCGTGGCGCTGGCGCGTGCCCTGGCGCTGGAGCCGAAGCTGCTGTTCCTGGACGAGCCGACCGCCGGCCTCGATCCGGACCTGTCGGAGAGCTTCGTGTCGCTGATCAAGTCCCTGCACCGCGAACTAGGGCTGACGGTGGTGATGGTGACGCACGACCTGGATACGCTGTTCGCGCTGTCCACGCGCATCGCGGTGCTGGCGGAAAAACATGTGCTGGCCATCGGGCCGGCGCAAGAGGTGATCAAGACCGATCATCCGTTTATCAAGGAATTCTTCCTGGGCGACCGTGGCAAGCGTGCGCTGGCCGTCCTCGACGAGAAGGAGTAAGGCATGGAAAACCGATCACACGCTTTGATGACAGGCATATTCACGATCGCCCTGGTGATTGCGGCGATCCTGTTCGGTGTCTGGTTCAACCGGGACCGCGTGCAGTATGACCCTTACCTGATCGCGACCACGCAGTCGATCCCCGGCCTGAACCCGCAGGCGTCGGTGCGTTACCGCGGGCTGGAAGTGGGCAAGGTGGACGACATCGATTTCGACCCGAAGATGGCGGGGCAGATCCTGATCCACCTGAGCATCGATCCGGCGACGCCGATTACCACCACCACGTATGCGACGCTGGGCTACCAGGGCGTGACCGGCATCGCGTACATCCAGCTGGACGACGAGTCCATGGGTTCGCCGGAACTGGCGACCAGCAAGGCCAATCCTAGCCGCATTCCCCTGCAACCGGGCCTGTTCGACCAGCTCGAGAAGCGCGGCACGGCGATCCTGGGCCAGGCGGAGGAAGTGACGAAGAAGCTGAACAACCTGCTCAGTCCCGCCAACCAGAAGACCATCCTGGGCGCGTTCAGCGACGTGAGCGATGCGGCACAGGGCTACAAGGACCTGGCCGCGAACCTGGACCCCGCGGTGCAGAAGATTCCGGCGCTGGTGGACCGTACCGACCACGCCTTGCGGTCGGTGGATAACCTGGCGAACGAAGCGAACAAGGTGGTGCGCTCGCTGCAGGGCCCCGACGGTGCGGTGCAGAGGCTGACCAATTCCGTCGACCGCGCCACCACTTCGGTGGAGGCCGTGGCCAGCGGCATCGAGCTGGAAACGCTGCCCGGCGTGACGGGGCTGGCCGATGAAACCAAGTCGTCGATGCGGGCCATCCGCCGCACCATGAACAACCTGAGCGATCGCCCGCAGAGCATCCTGTTCGGCGCGCCCGGCACGCCGCCGGGACCGGGGGAACCGGGCTTTGACCCTTCTGGCAAATAAGGAATCGCAATGAAGAAGAACATACTCCTCATCGCCGTTATTGCCGCCGCCGTGCTGACGGGGTGCGCAAGCAAGGGGCCGCAGCCGACGGCATATGACTTCGGGCCGCTTGGCGCACCGCTGCCGCCGGCCAGCCCGGCTGAGGGCGGCGCGGCAGGCGCCGGGTTTGCCGCGATGCCGGCCATCGTCGTCTCGGACGTGAGCGGGCCGGCGTCACTCGACTCGCAGCGCATGTTCTACCGCCTGATGTACTCGGACGCGCGCCAGTCGCGCCCTTATGCCTACAACACCTGGGCCGTCACGCCGCTGCAGCTGATGACGCAGCGCCTGAAAGCCCGCATCGCGCAAGCCGGCGTGAAGGTGGTCTCGACCACGGACGCGGCAGGCGGCCTGCCCCTGCTGCGCCTTGAGGCGGACGAGTTCTCGCAGAACTTCGACACCGCCACGCAGAGCAGCGCCAGCATCACCCTGCGCGCCTCGGTCTTCCGCAACCACAAGCTGGTCGACCAGCGCACCTTCACCCGCACCGCGCGCGCGCCGAGCGCCGACGCCGCGGGTGGCGCCAGCGCCCTGGCCGAATCGACCGACGGCATTGCCGCCGACATCCTGGCCTGGCTGGCGGCCATGCCCCGGTAAGACATGAGCGAGGAAGCGCCCGCCCCAGCCCCCGCGCCGGCACCCACGCCGGCGCCCAGGCCGCCGGTGCGCACTGGCTCGCCGGTGGCGCGCGCCACCCTGCTGGCGTACACCATGCTGATCGTCTACGCCAGCCTGTTCCCCTTCTCGGGCTGGCAGAACCAGGGGCTGTCGCCGCTGATCTTCCTCGAATGGACTTCGCTGCCGCGCTACTGGACCGGTTTCGACGCCGGCATCAACGTGGTCGGCTACATCCCCTTCGGCATGCTGCTGGTGTACGCCATGCGGCCCCGGGTGACCGGGTTCTGGGCCTTCCTGCTGGCCAGCCTGGCCGGCATGCTGGTTTCCGGCACGATGGAAGCGATCCAGACCTACCTGCCGACCCGCGTCTCCTCCAACCTGGACTTCTACACCAACACCGTCGGCGTAGTTACCGGCGCCTTCATTGGCGCAGTGACGGCGCGCAAGCTGATGGACACCAGCACGGCCTACAAGCTGCGCCAGCGCTGGTTTGCCCAGCATGCCAGCCAGGGCCTGGTGCTGGTGGCGCTATGGCCGCTGGCGCAGATCTACCCGCAAGGCTTCCTGTTCGGGCTGGGGCAGCTGCTGCCCATCCTGTCCGAATGGCTCGGCGAATTGCTGGACATGGAGATCGACCTGGGCGCCATGGTGCGCCCCGACGTCACGCTGACGGTGGAGCAGTACTGGCTGTCGGAGACCATCATCACCGCCTGCGGCATGGTGGGCGCGGCGCTGACGCTGCTGTGCATCCTGCGCAAACCGGCACCGCGCGCGCCGCTGGTGGCCCTGCTGGTGGCGGCCGCCGTGCTGGTAAAGACCCTGTCGACCGCCCTGCAGCTCGGCCCCGACGCCGCCTTCGGCTGGATCACGCCCGGCGCCCAGGGCGGCATCCTGATCGGCGTGATCATGCTGGGCGGCCTGATTTTCGCGCCCCAGGTGGCGCAGCGCCGGCTGGCGGTGGCGACCCTGCTGCTTAGCCTCCTGATCGTCAACACCACCCCGCCCAACCCGTATTTCACCGAAACCCTGCAGACCTGGGTGCAGGCCAAATTCCTGAATTTCTACGGCGCGGCACAGTTCCTGTCGCTGGCCTGGCCGCTGGCGGCGCTCTGGTACCTTTTGCTTCCTTCGCACAAGCTGAACAAGGAAACCCGCGAAACGCCTGTAAAATAAGCGCCTGCATTGAACAAGAGGCACCAGATGAGCGACAACCAATACTACAAGCATCACGTGTTCTTCTGCATGAACCACCGTGATGACGGCCGCGAAAGCTGCGGCCCGCGCGGCGCCGAAGCGGCTCAGAAGCACGCCAAGAAGCGCTGCAAGGAACTGAACCTGAACGGCGCCGGCAAGGTGCGCATCAACCAGGCCGGCTGCCTGGACCGCTGCGAACACGGCCCGGTGGCCGTGGTCTACCCCGAAGGCACCTGGTACACCTACGTTGACACCGCGGACATCGATGAAATCATCGACAGCCACCTGGTCAACGGCAAAGAAGTAGAGCGACTCAAGATTAAAGAATGATGAACAAGAATTCCGAGAAGTTGTCCCTGCAGGGCGGCGCCGGCCTGATGGAAGGCCTGATCGACATGCCGGCCGGTACGCCGAAAGGCATCGCCCTGGTGGCCCACCCGCATCCGCTGTACGGCGGCACCATGGAGAACAAGGTGGCGCAGACGCTGGCGCGCACCTTCGTGGCGCTGGGCTATGTGGCCGCGCGCATCAACTTCCGCGGCGTCGGCGCTTCCGAGGGCGTGCATGACCACGGCCATGGCGAAACCGACGACATGATGATCCTGTACCAGTACATGGTGCAGCGTTTCCCCGGCCTGCCGGTATCGCTGTCGGGCTTCTCGTTCGGCACCTTCGTGCAGTCGCACCTGGCGCAGCGCCTGGCCGCCGCCGGCACCCCGGCGGAACGCCTGGTGCTGGTGGGCACCGCCGCCGCCAAGTGGCAGATTGCCGACGTGCCGGCCGATACCATCCTGATCCACGGCGAGAATGACGAAACCATTCCGCTGATCGACGTGCTGGATTATGCGCGGCCGCAGGACATTCCTGTGGTCGTGATCCCCGGCGCCGACCACTTCTTCCACCGCAAGCTCGGTCACATCAAGAACTGGGTGATCGCCTTGTGGAACAAGAAGGACCACTGATTTTTTCGCAACCCCTACAGAATCAACGCACCAATGAAAAAAATCATCGCTGCACTGGCAACCAGTGTCCTGCTCATGACTTCCGCGGTGGCGCAGACCCTGCCGCCGCCAACCGTCGCCGCCAAATCCTGGCTGCTGCTGGATTCCACCAGCGGGCAAGTGATCGCCGCCCAGGATCCTGACGCGCGCGTGGAGCCGGCTTCCCTGACCAAGATCATGACCGCCTACCTGACCTTCCAGGCGCTCAAGGACAAGAAGCTGTCCTTGGACCAGAAGGTGAACGTGTCGGTCAAGGCATGGAAGGTGGATTCCAGCTCGTCGAAAATGTTCATCGATCCGGCCACCCCGGTCACGATCAGCGACCTGCTGCACGGCCTGATGGTCCAATCCGGCAATGACGCCGCCGTCGCGCTGGCGGAAGCCGTGGCCGGCGACGAAGCGGCCTTCGTAGTCCTGATGAACCGGGAAGCCCAACGCATGGGCATGACGAATTCGCACTTCGCCAACCCGCACGGCCTGCCTTCGCCGGAGAACTACACCACGGCGCGCGACCTGTCGATCCTGGCGCGCCACGTGATCCAGGACTATCCCGAGTTCTACAAGATCGATTCGGTGAAGAGCTTCACCTACAACAAGATCACCCAGCAGAACCGTAACCGCCTGCTGTGGCTCGACCCGACCGTGGACGGCATGAAGACCGGCCACACCGAGTCGGCCGGCTACTGCATGGTGGCTTCGGCCAAGCGCCCGGCCGGCAATATCGAGCGCCGCCTGATCTCCGTGGTGATGGGCGCCAATTCGGACGGCACCCGCACCGCGGAAAGCCAGAAGCTGCTGAACTGGGGCTTCCAGAACTTCGATACGGTCAAGCTGTACTCCAAAGGCCAGGCCATCGATACGCCGGAAGTGTGGAAGGGTTCGCAGTCGAACCTGAAGATCGGCTTCACCAATGACGTGCTGGTGACCGTGCCGAAGGGCGTGGCGGCCAAGATGAAGCCTGTGCTGGAGCGCAAGGATCCGCTGGTGGCGCCGATCGCCGTGAACTCCAAGGTCGGCACCCTGAAGATGATGGTGGACGGCAAACCGCTGCTGGAGCTGCCGGTGGTGGCCCTGCAGCAGGTTGACCAGGCGTCGATCTTCGGCCGCGCATGGGACTCCGTGCGCCTGTGGCTGAAGTAATGGCGCAGCTGAACCTTTCCCGCGTCGTGGCGGGCATGTGGCGCATGGCCGAGTGGGACATGACGCCGCAGCAGCGGCTGGCTTTCATCGAGCAGTGCATCGCGCTGGGCGTGACTTCCTTCGACCATGCCGACATCTATGGCGGCTATGGCGTGGAGGGCTTGTTCGGCGAGGCGCTGGCCTTGAAGCCTTCGCTGCGCTCGCAGATCCAGATCGTGAGCAAGTGCGGGATCAAGCTGGTGGCGAGCCGCCGCCCGGCGCACACCATCCAGCATTACGACACCAGCGCGGCGCATATCGCGGCTTCGGTGGAGAATTCGCTGCGCGAGCTGCGGACCGATTACCTCGACCTGCTGCTGATTCACCGCCCGGATCCGCTGATGGATTTCGATGAGGTGGCAGGGGCATTCCAGCGTTTGCGCGCGGAGGGGAAGGTGAAGGAGTTCGGCGTGTCGAACTTCTCGCACCACCAGTTCGAGCTGCTGAACAGGCGCATTCCGCTGGTAACCAACCAGGTGGAGTTTTCGCCGCTGCACCTGGATCCGCTGTTCGACGAGACTTTCGACGGGCTGCAGGACCTGGGCGTGCAGCCGATGATCTGGTCGCCGCTCGGTGGCGGACGGCTGTTCACGGCCGGCGACGAGCAGGCGGAGCGCCTGCGCTTGAAGATCAAGGATGTGGCGGATGAACTGAACCGCCCGTATGCGAGCGTGGTGTTTGCGTGGATTATGCAGCTGCCTTGCAGGCCGGTGCCGTTGACGGGGTCGGGACGGATCGAGTCGATCCAGGTGGCGGTGGAGGCGACGCAGTTCCGGCTCAGCAGGCCGCAGTGGTTTGAGATTCTACGGGCGGCTCGCGGGCATGAGGTAGCCTGAAGGTTTAATCGTCTTCGAACGTCTGCGGCGGCGCAATCCCGCGCCAGCCGCTCCGCCACGCCAGGTTCAGCGCAATCGTCAGCGCGATGTACACCACGAAGAACAGCACAAAGTAATACGCCCGCAGCCACACCAGCAGGCCGACGTTCAGCGCCAGCACCACCAGCGCCACGGCGCTCTTCTTCTGCTTCGAGCTAGGGAAGCGGATGGTGGACACCATCAAACTGCCCACCACGAACAGCAGCGCGGCGACCAGGTAGCCTTCCAGCTTCGTGTCCGGGAAATCCGGCCATGCCACCACCACGGACGCCACACAGGCGGCACCGGCGGTAATCGGCATCCCCACAAAGTATTTCGGATCCGTGCGGCCCACGTTCACATTGAAGCGCGCCAGGCGCAGCGCGCCGCACGCCACGAAGAAGAAGGCCGCAATCCCGCCCACGCGCAGCAGCGTGGGATCGGCAGGCCCCATCTGCACGAAGCCGTAGCAGTACAGCAGCACGGCCGGCGCGCAGCCGAAGTTCATCACGTCCGCGATCGAGTCGAGCTGCACGCCGAAGTCGGAACTGGTGCCGGTGGCGCGCGCGACGAAGCCGTCCAGCGCGTCGAAGATCCCGGCCAGCACCAGCAGGAAGGCGGCCAGGCGGTAATCCTGGGCGAAGCCGTAATGGGCGTTGTCGACGGAGATCACGATGCTGGCAAAGCCGCAGGCGATCGACAGCAGCGTCACCGAACTCGGTAACGCAAACTTGGCACGCTGGAGACGCTGTTGACGTGGAGTATTCAAATTAAGGCAATGATAAAGAATTGATATGCCTATTTTAACCTGCGCCAAAAGAAACGCATCCTGCTGGAAATTGGCATAGAATCGGCTCATGGAGGAGTTCAACATGCCCTCGCCCACCGCGCGCCTCTCGCCCACCTCGCTCATTAACTGGCACCGGAAGATCCCCGTCCTGCTGATTGCGGCGCTGCTTGCAGCCTGCGGCGGTGGCGGTGGCGGTCCAGCGCCGGTGACCCAGCCGCCCGTCACGCCTCCCGTGACGCCGCCCGTCACCCCGCCCGGTGCGCCGGCCGCCACTGGCGATACGGCGCTGGATGGCTATAACTGGTTCAACTACCGGCGCGCGGGCATCGGGCTTTCCACACTCTCGCGCAACGCGCAACTGGATGCCGCGGCGGCCGGCCACTCGAACTACCTGCGGCTGAATAACACCGTGTCGCACGACCAGGTGGTCGGCAACCCGGGCTACACCGGCGCCACGCTGGCGCAGCGCTTCAGCGCCGCCGGCTACACCCTGGTCAACCCGTACGCCTACGGCGAAGTGATTTCCGCTGCCGGCGACCGTTCCGGCTTCTACCACGCGGAGGAATTGATCACGGCGATCTACCACCGCTTCGTGATCCTGCAGCCAGTGTTCAAGGAGATGGGGACAGGCGCCTCGTCCACCAGCAATTACACCTACTTCACCGCCGACATGGCGGCCAGCGGCGGCTATGGGCCGGGCCTGGGGCGAGGGCGCATTGTCAGCTACCCTGCCGATGGCCAGGTGATGGTGCCGACCACCTTCCTCAGCGACACTGAATCGCCGGATCCAGTGCCGAACCAGAATGCGGTGGGCTATCCGGTCAGCGTGCACGCCGACATTTCCGGCACCGTTACGGTGTCCAGCTTCACGATCAAGCCGCACAACGGCGCGCTGATGTCGACGCGGCTGCTGACCAGCGCCACCGACTCGCATACGCAAGTCTACGTGGCGGCCATCATTCCGCTGTCGACGCTGGCGGCCAACACCACCTACGACGTGAGCTTCTCCGGCACGGTCGATGGCGTGGCGGTCACGCGCAATTGGTCATTTACGACAAAATAGAGTCCCTCCACTAGCCCACCCCAGGCCGGAGTGCTAAATTCTGACCTGATGAGTACTCCTTATTCCAGTTCGCCCGCACGCCAGCGCCTCGACGTCGAGGAGGGACTGGACCGCCTGATGGGCGAGCGTGCGCTGTACCTGCAGATCCTGCGCCGCTTCCTGCAGGACCATCGCGATTCCTGCACCCGCATCGCATCCCTGCTGTCGGAACGCCTGGAAGCCAGGGCACAACTGGCGGCCCATTCGCTGAAAGGCTCGGCAGGCCTGATCGGCGCGCAGCTGGTGCACGACCAGTCGGTGCTGGTCGAGAACGCGATCGCTGCCGGCGCCGATGCCGCTCCCCTGCTGCCGCAACTCGCCGTCCTGCTCGATGAAGCCTGCGGCAGCATCGACAGCCTGTTGCGCGAGCATGGCGACAATGTGGCGCCGAGCGAGCCGCCGCTGATCGATCCGGCCCGATTGCGCGCGCTGATCGAAGAGCTGATTGCCCTGCTGCGCGATGGCGATGGCGCCGCGATCGACCTGGTGGAGCAATCGGCGCCGCTGCTGGCCGCGGCGCTCGGCGTTCCCACCTTCCAGCTGGTCGCATCCGCCATCCATGCCTACGATTTCGAGACGGCCCTCGACGCGCTGGAGATGGAACTTTAACGCTTGCTACGGTTGCTCCTCTAGGCGGCGCGCGCCAGCGGCCTTGTCCGCAGGCCTGCCGGCCAGCCGCTGAAGTCCGTGCACCACTGCAGGAACTCTTCCGCCGGCAGCGGCGGCGCTGCCAGGAAGCCTTGCCCCTGCCCCTGGCCGGCCTGCAGCTCACTGACCAGCGCCAGGTCGGCTTCAGTCTCGATGCCTTCGGCGACCACACGCATCTTCAAGGTGCGCGCCAGCCCGACGATCCATTCCAGGATGGCCAGCTTGCGCGGCGCTACCGCGGCCCCGGTGACGAAGGAACGGTCGATCTTCAGCTCCGTGAACGGGCTGCAGCTCAGCTGCTGCAGCGAAGAGAAGCCGGTGCCGAAGTCGTCCAGCGCCACGCCAAAGCCCGCCATGCGCAGGCGCACCAGCGACTCCAGCAAGCGGCCATGCTCGGCGGCGATCGCGGTTTCGGTCAGTTCCACCGTGACGTCCGCGGGCTGCAAGCCATGCCGCTGCACCAGCTCGATCAGCCGTTGCGGGGAGTCGACGTCGCCCAAGGTGATGGCCGAGGCATTGACCGCAGCGTCAACGGCATGCCGAGGGCGCGCCATTCCGCCAGGCTGGCCAGTGCCTGCTCCAGCAGGCATTCCATCATTTCCGTCACCATGCCGCTGCATTCCATCGATGGCATGAAGTTGGCCGGACCGATCAGGCCATGTTCGGGATGGCGCCAGCGCGCCAGCATTTCCGCGCCGGCGACTTCACCCGTCGCCAGGTCCACCTTGGGCTGAAAAAAAGGGACGAATTCCCCGCGCTCCAGCCCTTCACGCAGGCCGGCTTCGTCCCACAGCACTTCCCCCGCCAGCGCCGGCGGGCGAAACATGGGCTGGGCCGGCGTGCTGGCGCAGCGCTCGAGCAGTTCGCCCAGCGCTTGCGGGCATATCGGCTTTTCCAGCCGCCCGCCCCAGCACAAACCGTAGCTGTGGGCGATCAGCGCTGCCGCGGACACCAGGTCATCGTCCAGGGCCGACATCAGCACCAGCCGGCCCAGCGGCAGGCCGGCTGCGCAGCGGATGAATTCGATGCCATCGCCGCCCTCCATGTACAGGTCGCACAGGGTCAGGTCGAATTCGGCCTTCCCCTCCTGCAGGATGCGCAGGGCATCGCGCCCGCAGCTAGCCTGCGACACGCAGGCCACACCGCTGTGGCAAAGCAGGGCCACCAGCATGGCGCACTGTGCTGGATCGTCTTCGATCACCAGCACGCGCAGGCCGGGCTGGGCCCACGGGGCAAGAGCATGGTTCCCCATGGCGGCCCCCGTTCAGAATTCCTGCCATTCGCCGGCACCGGCATTGGCGGCGATCCTGTATTGCGCGGCATTGGTGGCACGGCGCTTGGCCTGCCCCGCGCCGCCGACATTGGCGAGCGGCCGGTGCGGCTGCAGCGCCAGCTGGCGTCCTTCTTCGAGCTTGAAGGCGCTGACCGCCGATGCCAGCTTGGCGGCGTGCTCCTGCAGCGCATCCGACACGGCCGCCACTTCCTCCACCAGGGCCGCGTTCTGCTGCGTGGTCTGGTCCATGCCGGCGACGGCCTGGTTGATCTCGGCCAGGCCGTCCGACTGCGCCTGGCTCGCTTCGCTGATGCCGGTCATGATGCCGGTCACGCGGCCAATGCTCTCGACGATCTGCTGCATGGTGGCACCAGTGCGGTCCACCAGCGCGGTACCCGCGTCGACCTGGGTGACGGAGGTGTCGATCAGCTCCTTGATTTCCTTGGCCGCGG
>CBHWEO010000147.1:0-13676 GCA_966112955.1 uncultured Duganella sp.
CCCCCCCCGGTTCTCCGCCCCCTAACCCCCCCCCCCCACACCCCGCCCCCGCCGGCGGCGCCCCCCCCGCCGGGGTCCGGTTCAAAAGGTTTATTGGGCGCCGACCAGCGAAGTAACACGAATGGTCTTCGTCTCCGGAATCTCGGAGTGCGACAGCACCTTCAACTGCGGCAATGCGCGGCGCAGGAACCTGGACAGCAACGGACGCAGCGCCCCCGGCACCAGCAGCACCGGCGTCACGCCCAGCGCCTCCTGCTGCGCGGTGGCCGTGGCAGCCTGCTGGGCGATGGTATCGGCCAGGCCCGGCTCGATGCCGGCCGCATCGCCGCCGCCGGATGCCAGGGCTTGCATCAGCAGGCGCTCCAGGCGGTTGTCCAGCGTCATGACGGACAGCTCGCCGCCCGACGGGAACAGCTGCTGCACGATGGCCCGGCCCAGCGCGATACGCACTTGCGCCGTCAGCTCGTTCGGATCCTGGGTTTGCGGCGTGAACTCGGCCAGCGTTTCGATGATGGTGCGCATATCGCGGATATGCACGCCTTCCGCCAGCAGGTTCTGCAACACCTTCTGCAGGGCCGACAGCGACAGCATCTTCGGCACCAGGTCTTCCACCAGTTTCGGCGATTCCTTGACCAGGTGATCCAGCAAGGCCTGCACTTCCGCGCGGCCCAGCAGCTCGGAAGCATGGGTGGTGATCAGGTGATTCAGGTGGGTGGCCACCACGGTACCCGCATCGACCACGGTATAGCCCATGCCGGTGGCCTGGTCGCGCAGCGCGGCGTCGATCCAGATCGCCGGCAGGCCGAAGGCCGGATCGGTGGTCACCAGGCCGGGCAGCGTGCCGCTTGCCATGCCCGGGTTGATGGCCAGGTACTGGCCGTTGAACGCTTCGCCGGTGCCCACTTCGACGCCTTTCAGCGTGATGCGGTAAGCCGACGGCTTGAGTTCCAGGTTGTCGCGGATATGCACCGGCGGCGCCAGGAAGCCGACTTCCTGCGCGAACTTCTTGCGGATGCCCTTGATGCGCTTCAGCAGCTCGCCGCCCTGTGCCTTGTCGACCAGCGGGATCAGGCGGTAGCCCACTTCCAGGCCCAGGGTATCGACCGCCAGCACGTCGCTCCAGGTCGCCTCTTCCTGTTCGGGCGCGGCTTGCGCGCCACCGGCCGCGCCGGCAGCCCCGCCGCCCGGGCCGCCCGCCTCGCGCGCCGCCGCGGCTTCCGCCTTTTCCCTGGCCCGCTTCTGCAGCAGGTAGCCGGAGCCAATTAGGGTCGATGCCAGAAGGATGAACACCAGGTTCGGCATGCCGGGGATCAGGCCCAGGCCGCCGATGATGCCGCCGGTGATGTACAGCACTTGCGGCTTGGCGAACAGCTGGCTGATCACCTGGGTACCGATGTCGGTATCGGCCGCCACGCGCGACACCACGATACCGGCGGCGATCGAAATCACCAGCGAAGGAATTTGCGCCACCAGGCCGTCACCGATGGCCAGCAGCACATAGTTTTTCAGCGCGTCGGCAAAGCCCATGTCGTGCTGGATCATGCCCACCAGCAGGCCGCCCACCACGTTGATCACGGTGACCAGGATGCCGGCCACCGCGTCGCCGCGCACGTATTTCGAGGCACCGTCCATGGCGCCATAGAATTCCGCTTCCTGCGCCACTTCATTGCGGCGGCGGCGCGCTTCCGGCTCGCCGATCAGGCCTGCATTCAGGTCGGCGTCGATCGCCATCTGCTTGCCGGGCATGGCGTCCAGGGCGAAACGCGCGCCCACTTCGGCGATACGGCCCGCACCCTTGGTCACCACCACGAAGTTGATGATGGTCAGGATCACGAACACCACGATACCGACCGTGTAATTGCCGCCGATCAGGAAGTGGCCGAAGGCTTCGATCACCTTGCCCGCCGCATCGGGACCGGTGTGGCCTTCGGTCAGCACGACGCGGGTGGAGGCCACGTTCAGCGACAGGCGCAGCATGGTGGACACCAGCAGCACGGTCGGGAAGGCCATGAAGTCCAGCGGCTTGACCGTGTACAGGCTGGTCAGCAGCACGATGATCGACAGCGCGATATTGAAGCTGAAGAACAGGTCGAGCACGAACGCCGGCAAGGGCAGGATCATCATTGCCAGCAGCATGATGATCAGGATCGGTGCGGCCAGGGCCTGGCCGTTACCGGCAATGCCTCGCATCCATGGCGGCATGTTCAGGGCGTTCATACTCTTCTACTCCGTTATTGTTGCTTGTTCAGTGGATCCATGTCATCCGGCACATCCAGCCTGGATGGACGGTCCGGATAACGCAGGCCCGGCCGGTAGGCCTTGACCTGGTACACGTAGGCCAGCACTTCCGCCACGGCGGCGTACAGGCGCGGCGGGATTTCGTCGCCGATGTCGGTATGCTTGTGCAGCGCACGCGCCAGCGGCGGCGCTTCCAGGATGGCGACGCGGTGTTCTTTCGCCAGCTCGCGGATCTTGGCCGCCACTTCGTCGGTACCCTTGGCCACCACGCGCGGCGCACCCTTGCTGCCTTCGGCATACTTCAGCGCCACGGCATAGTGGGTCGGGTTGGTCACCACGACGTCGGCGGTCGGCACTTCCTGCATCATGCGTTTCTTCGCCATTTCGCGCTGCAGCTGGCGGATCTTGCCCTTGATTTGCGGGTTGCCGTCCGATTCCTTGGATTCCTGGATCAGCTCCTGGCGCGTCATCTTCAGCTTGTTCGCGTAATGCCACATCTGGTACGGCGCATCGATCAGGGCGATGAATCCCAGCGCGCCGACGATCACCATGAAGCTGAAGCCCAGCATGTTCATGACGTGGGTGCTGCCGGTGTGCAGCGGCTCCAGCATCAGGCCGATGGCTTCCTGCTGCTGGCGCGAAATGACCATATAGGCCACCACGCCCACCAGGATGGACTTGGCGATGGCCTTGACCAGCTCCACCAGGGAGTTGGTGGAAAACATATTGCCGATGCCCGTGATGGGGTTCAGCTTCATGAAGTTCGGGGTAAAGGCCTTGGACGAAAACAGCCAGCCGCCCACCAGCAGCGGCGACGCCAGGGCCACCAGCATGACGGCGATGCCGACCGGCAGGCAGGCCAGCATCACGTGCACCACGTCGACCAGGATGCGGGTGGCCAGCACGTCGGGGTTGAAGACTTGTTCGCGCGTCAGCGACAGCCCCGACACAAGGCTGCGGCTCAATTCGCGCACCAGGCCGGAACCGGTCACCCACAGGCCGGCGCCCGCTGCCATCAGGACGGTAAAGGTGGCCACTTCCCGTGACCTGGGTACATCCCCTTCTTCACGCGCCTGCTCGAGGCGCCTCTGTGACGCGGGTTCTGTCTTTTCGGCTTCGCTGTCTTCAGCCATTGACCGCTCCTGTTATCGACCGTGCCATTATCGCTGCGGCCGCGCAAGCGCTATCGATGGAAAAGGGAGGGAAATCCGGCCTTACTCGGCCCCAGCGTCCGCGGCCGCCGGCTCGGGCGCCGTCTTGGCGCGGCCGTGCTGCCAGACTTGCTGCTCGATGGCGCCGAAAATCGATTTGCCATCCGGGTCCAGCATCTCGATCCGGATGGTGTCGCCGAACGCCATGAACGGCGTTGTCGGTTTGCCATCGGCGATCATCTCCAGGCAGCGCTTTTCGGCGATGCAGGAATAGCCCTTCTTCGCATCGTTATTGGACACGGTGCCGGAACCGATGATGGAACCGGCCCGCACATTGCGGGTCTTGGCCAGGTGGGCGACCAGTTGGGCGAAATTGAACACCATGTCGACGCCGGCATTCGGCTGGCCGACCAGCTTGCCGTTCCAGTTCGAACGCAGCGGCAAGTGCACCTTGCTGTCGCGCCAGGCTTCGCCCAGCTCGTCCGGCGTCACGGCCACCGGTGAGAAGCTGGTGGCCGGTTTCGATTGCAGGAAGCCGAAGCCTTTGGCCAGTTCGTCCGGGATCAGGTTGCGCAGCGATACGTCGTTGGCCAGCATCAGCAGGCGGATCTGCTGGTGCGCCTGGTCGGGCGTGGCGCCCATCGGCACATCGTCGGTAATGACCGCAACTTCTGATTCGAAGTCGATGCCCCACTCTTCGTGTTTCAGCACGATGTCGTCGCAAGGGCCGAGGAAGTCGTCGCTGCCGCCCTGGTACATCAGCGGGTCTTCCCAGAACGAGGCCGGCATCTCGGCATTGCGGGCCTTGCGCACCAGTTCCACGTGGTTGACGTAGGCCGAACCGTCCGCCCACTGGAAGGCGCGCGGCAGCGGGGCCATGCAGTTCTTGGGGTCGAAGTCGAAACTGCGGCGGGCCTTGCCTTCATTCAGAACGCGGTACAGGTCATCCAGCTGGGGCGCGATAAAGGACCAGTCGTCCAGCGCCCGCTGCAGCGTGCGGGCGATGCCGTCCGCCACCACGGCGGTTTTCAGGTCGCGGGAAACGACGAGCAGTTGGCCGTCGCGCGTGCCATCGTTGAGGGTTGCCAGTTTCATCAGCTTGTCCGGATGTCATTGATCGCGAGATTTTAAACGATGGACCGCGATGGGGCATTGATCAACGCTATCACATCGTTAGAAACAATCAATTTCGCCAATCAAATGAGACACGCCGGCGTGGCGTTCGGCACGCTGTACGCGGCCACTGGCTCCCTGGCCTTTGGCGGACTGGCTGCGGTGCTGGAACCATCATCAATGTGCTTGCGCTGCCTGTGCACGACCGCATGTTTGACCGGCATGTCCTGGGCCAGCACGCCGCCACGGCCTAGCTTCCGAGTTCGTCCGGGATGTCGTTGTCGAGCAATTGTTCGATCCATTTCCCCAGCGTTGCCGGATCTGCGCATTCCAGCCGCGCATTCGCGCCGGAGGATAAGCGGATACCGCTGCGTGTCAGCAAACGCCGCACAAATTCGCGCCGGGAATCACGCTGGCCTATCTGGATGCCTTCCTTGATGCCTTCCTTGATGCCTTCCTTGATGCCTTCCTTGATGCCTTCCTTGATTCCTTCTTGGATTCCCTCCTTGATTCCCTCCTGAATCCCGGTTTGATGCCCTGCTTCCATGCCTTGCTGCCAGCCTTCGTCCCGTGCAGCCTGGCGGGCCACTCGCCGGCCATGCTGGCGCCCTTCCCATTTGGCTTTGATCCGCTCTTTCCTGCCATAGTGGAACTTGAGCCAGTCGACATACGTTTCGAATTGGTCACCTAACATTTCGGATACCTCCTCCACATTGAAAGTCCGCGGAAAGCGAGTCACTGCGGCATGAACCCTATGCCTCACCAATGCCTCGACTGTTTGCACCAATTGGGGATTCGACTGGCGTTTCAGCCAAAAGTTCAATTCTTCGAGAATGGTCTGCAGCTCATCGTACTTGGCGTTGGCCTGCTCCAGCCTGAGCAAAATCCCGACGATATTGCGGTGGTCGCGAATACTGTGGCGGTCCACCAGGAGGTACCGGAACTGCGATTCGAAAGGCTCCAGTCCTGGCTGGCCCGAAGACAGCGTGGATATGCTCGTGTTGGCGCGCCAGCGTACCCGGCCGCTATACAGCACGATCGGGACAATCTGCAATGTGCCGGATTTGCCTTGTTTCGCCAGGTCTTCGGACAGTAGCGCCGTGTAGGCATGCATGCGCTCGGCCATCCGCGGATCCGGCCGCGCCTGGAATTCGACCAGCATGTAAATGTCGTCCTGCGCAGGACGCCGAAGCCGCCAGACCAGGTCATCGTGGCGCTGCCGGCCAGTGCTACTGATATAGCTGGCGTTCACGCGCTCGAACGCTGCCAGCGGCGCGTGGTGCGTCCAGGGCTCATCGACCGCTGCGCGCAGCAGTTCCTTCGCCATTTCGGCGAATGCAAATACCTGCTTGCAAGCGGTATCGCTGAGGAAGACCATGCCTGAAAGTCTAGGGCGTCGCGCCGTTGGCCACTTTGGCCAGGCGCAAAGTCCGGGACTATCCAGGCAGGCAGAGCTCGCTAATCAACCTCGGCAAACGGCGCACTCGGGCGCGAGGCACGGGGCGCCTCGGCACGCTCGCGGAACTGGGCCGGCTTGCGCTGGCGCAGCCAGTCGAACAGCTTCGTCATGTCGGAAGTGTCGCTGCCATTCCATGGTGGGGCGCCGGCATGCCGTCGGTTCGCCCGGCTGCGGGCGCGGGCGCCGCCAAACAGCAGGCGCTGGATGATTGGGGAAGGAACTCTTTCACTGACCAGGTAGGCGATCGCATACCGCCATCCACGGTCCTCTGCCAGGTCGAGCGCGTCATCAACAACATTGGACAGACCAACGCTCTTCCGGCGTTCATCAAGCTTGCTTAGCATGGTGGTCTCCTTCGCTGGGCTACGATTGGCCCCGCATCGTCATCGTTTTGGTGAGCGCTTAACCTTACCATGCACGCGCCACCTGCACGATTGAAGATATCAATTATTCCCCATAGCTTGCCAACTGCCTTGCAAATCGCCGCAGCCGCCGCGGGCCGGAACGCTCCGCGTCGGCGCACCAGGCTTGCAGCGCGGCCAGCAATTGCCCTTGCGTGGCCGATGTCCGTTCCCACATTGTTTCCAGCGCCTGCCGCGCTTTCTGCATCTCGCGGAGCGCCGCACTGTGCCGTATCATTTGCTCCAGCTCCGACAGTTGCGGGCCCGTGAGCCGGCACGGCGCGCGCCGCAGCAATTGCCTGGCGCGTGCCAGCACGCCTGGCGGCAGCTGCGTTGCCAGCGCCGCGCGTTCTTCGCGGAAGACCGCCAGCGTGAGCAGCGTCAACTCCCGCACCAGGATGGCGCGGTTGGCCAGCATCTGCCGCAAGGTTGCCAGCGTCGGCGCAAGCTGGCCGGGGGCGCGCCGCAGCGCCTGGGCCGGCGGTCGCACTGATGCCAGCCCCAGCCACCGCATCGCCCTGATGTACACCCAGCCGATATCGAACTCGAACCAGCGCACGGAAAACTTGGCCGAGGTGGGGAAGGTGTGATGGTTGTTGTGCAGCTCTTCTCCGCCAATCAACAGGCCGAAGGGGACGATGTTGGTCGCCGCTTCCTTGCAGTCGTAGTTGCGGTAGCCAGCATAGTGCCCAACGCCGTTGATGACGCCGGCCGCAAGGAAAGGAATCCACATCATCTGGCAGGCCCAGAGCGTCAGGCCCGGCACGCCGAACAGCACCAGCTCGATTGCCAGCAGCAGGCCGACGCCTTGCCAGGTGTAGCGGCTGTACACGTGGCGCTCGATCCAGTCATCGGGACAGCCGCCGCCATAGCGCTCCACCAGGGCCGGATCCTGCACGGCGTCCCGGTATAGCTCGGCGCCGCGCCACAGCACCGCGCCAATGCCGGCCACCTGCGGGCTGTGCGGGTCCTTTTCGGTTTCACAATGGGCGTGGTGGCAGCGATGCACCGCAACCCATTCGCGCGTCACCATGCCGGTGGTCAGCCACAGCCAACAGCGGAAGAAATGGGCAACGGGCGGGCGCAAGGCCAGGGCACGGTGGGTCTGGCAGCGGTGCAGGTAGACCGTGACGGCGACGATCGTGACATGCGTGGTCAGCAGTCCCACCAGCAGCAACTGCCACCAGTGCAATGCCAGGACACCGCCGGACAGCCATTGCCATTGCATCTCCATACCGGCCCTCCTTCAAAGGCGGCCGCGCCGCACGAGACCTCCACGGTATCACGCGGGCTCCGCGGCCGTCATTGGGCTTTCGTATCGGATCGGCCGATCCGGTAGCCGGCGTGATGGCCTCAGGCGGGTGCCAGCAGGGCCAGCTGTTCAGGCGTGAGGTAGCACCACTCGCCTTCCTTGATGCCCAGCGAGTCCAGCTGCAGCTGGCCAATGGCGGAACGGTGCAGCGCGGCGCAGTGGTTGCCGGCGGCGGCCAGCATGCGCTTGACCTGGTGGTACTTGCCCTGCTCCAGCACAATCTCGAGCAGGTGCTCGCCGCGCTTGATGCAGGTGACGGCCGCCAGCGGCGCCGGCTCGTCATGCAGCTGGACGCCGGCCAGCAGCTGGGCCACCAGTTCATCGGTGACCGGTTCCGCCGTGGTTGCCATGTATACCTTGGGCACGTGGCGCTTGGGCGACGATTGCGCATGGATGAACGGACCATCGTCCGACATCAGCAGCATGCCGGTGGTGTCGTGGTCGAGCCGGCCCACCGGCTGCACTTCGCGCCAGGTGAATTGCTCGGGGAGCAGGGTCAGGACGCCCGGATGATGGCTGGGCTTGCGCGAACACTCATAGTCGGAAGGCTTGTACAGTGCAATATACAGGTGCTCGCGGTAGACCCACTCTTCGCCGAACACTTCCAGCACCAGGCCCTCGGTTTCGACGGTCGCTTTGTAATTGTCCTGCACCACGCCGCCGATGGCGACTTCACCGTCTTCGACCAGGGCGCGGCAGTATTTGCGGGTACCGAAACCTTGCGACTGCAGGATCCGGTCCAGGGATAGTTTGCTCATGGGGCGGGATTTTACCGGATTTAATCCGCCGCAAGCCTTCCTATTGATGCAGATCAAAGGGAGTGGCAGTTGAGTTGTTACACTTAAATAGGATTAGGAATCTGCTGAATGGGCTATAGGAAATTCTTGGGAGAACTCAGCAAATGAAACTTCACATCAACCGTAAGTCGTTGGCGTTGGCCCATGCCGCCTCGCTGGAAACCGGACTGGCTATCGCCCGCTGGAGCGGGCAAGCCGGGGCAACGCCGCAAGCGCAGTGGTGGCAGCAGCGGCAGGGCGAGATGCTGGAGTGGCTGGGGCATGGCGGCTTTGCCGCCGAATATGCCGACCCAAAGACGAAAACAGCGGCCAGTGGCCGCCGTTCTCTTGCCTCCCAAAGAGACAGTGACGAGGAATATAAATTCACTCAACTCCGCATCCGTGATGCGGCTGCGTAGCCTGAGTCAAGAATTGATTGCTTGTCGCCCTCCCCTTGATCGAACTACATCGTCAATATAGTCCACGTCGAGGAAATGGCAAGGCAAAAACCAGGCCGAAATGCCAATGTTAACTGCTGAGCATGCCCCGGCAATGCCTAGCGCAGGCTCGGCCTGGCTGCCTCGGCCGCCGCCTTGATGGCCCCATGGCCGACGGCGGCGCCAAATTTCTTCAGTACGCGTTCCGGCAGGTTTTCGTGCTGGGTGTAGTCGACGATGTCTTCCGCCTTCACCACGTCGCGCGCCACGCTGTCCACGCTGCCCAGGTCGTCGGCCAGGCCCATGTCGATGGCGCGCGCGCCGGTCCAGTACAGGCCGGAAAACATTTCCGGCGTTTCCTTCAGGCGCTTGCCGCGGCCGGTGCGCACTACGTCGATGAATTGCTGGTGGATTTCCTTCAGCATGTTCTGGGCGTGCTGCTTCTGCTTTTCCGACTGCGGGCTGAACGGGTCCATGAAGCCCTTGTTTTCACCGGCCGTCAGCAGGCGGCGCTCGACGCCCAGCTTTTCCATGGTGCCGGTAAAGCCGAAACCGTCCATCAGCACGCCGATCGAGCCGATGATGCTGGCCTTGTTGACGTAAATGCGGTCGGCGGCGGAAGCGATGTAATAGCCGCCCGAGGCACAGATTTCATCGACCACCACATACAGCGGCTTTTGCGGGTAGCCGCGCCGCAGCCGGTGGATTTCGTCCACGATCATGCCGGCCTGGACGGCACTGCCGCCGGGACTGTTGATGTGCAGGACGATTGCCACCGAGCCGGTATCGGAAAAGGCTTTGTTCAGCGCGGGAATCACCACGTCGGCAGCGCCGCTGCCTTCCGATTCGATGTTGCCCTCGATTTCAATCAGGGCCGTGTGGCGGCCCAGGGCTTCGGCATCGCCGCCCATCAGGTTCACGCCGAAATAGCTGGCCACGGCAAAGAAGATGATCGCCAGCATGGATACCTTGAAGAAGATGCTCCAGCGCCGGTTGGCGCGCTGCTCTTTCAAGGTGGCGAAGACCAGTTTTTCGAGGACTTCGCGTTCCCATTTGATGGGCGGTTGCTCGGCAGGGCCGGGCGCCGGCGCTGGCGGCGGCACGTGCTGGTTGTCGTTGTTATCACTCATGGTCGTGGGCCCACGTAGTCGTCAGGCTGCCAATAGATGTTCTGGTCGTGTTCGCTTACTGCAATCGGCCGCAAGCGCCCGCCGCGGCAGGGGCCGCCGGCGCACTGGCCATTCTCCGGCATATAAATAGCGCCGTGGGTGGAGCACATGATATACAGGCCGCTGGATTCGAAGAACTCGCCCTCGGCCCAGTCCAGTTCGATCGGGACGTGGGCGCAGCGGTTCAGGTAGCCATACACCTTGCCGCCAAAGCGCACCACGAAGCCGGTGGTGTCTTCGCCGCCGGCACGCACCGGGAAGCGGATGCCCTTGCCGCCTTCCAGCAAGGCATCCGCCTCGCACACCAGGATTTCAGCGGCCATCATGCGTTCTCATTCAGCCATTGGTGCAGTTCCGGCACCGAACGGGCCGTGTACAGCGGCTTGCAGGCAGCTAGCTGGTCGAGCGGATGGGCGCCATATTCGACGGCGATACCCGAAGATCCCGCATTTTGCGCCATCATCAAGTCATGCGTGGTATCGCCGATCATGACGGTGCGCTTCAAGTCCTGGCCCAGCTCGCGCGTCAATTCATGCAGCATGGCCGGGTGCGGCTTGGAGAAGGTTTCGTCGGCACAGCGGGTGGCATCGAAGGTCGACAGCAGCCCGGCTGCGTTCAGCGCCCGATTCAGGCCGACACGGCTCTTGCCCGTCGCCACCGCCAGGAAGAAGCCTTGTTGCGACAAGTCCTGCAGCATTTCCTGCACTCCATCAAACAGCGTCAATTCGTGGTCCTTGGCCAGGTAGTGGTAGCGGTAGCGCTCGACCATCCGCGACAATTGCTTGGGGTCCAGGTTCGGCATGGCCACTTGCATGGCTTCCCCCAGGCCCAGCCCGATCACGTGGGCGGCCTGCTCCCGGCTGGGGATCGGCAACGCGAGGTCCTTGGCGGCGGCCTGGATGCATTTCACGATGGTGGCCGTGCTGTCCATCAGCGTGCCATCCCAATCGAAAACGATCAGGTCAAATTGCTTTCTCGGCATTATTTTTTTCTCAATTCAACGGTTTCCCCAAGCTTACCAAGAATCGCTGGCACTCGGCGGCCAAAGGCGCGTTCAGGGTCATCAGCTTGCCCGTTTCCGGGTGGGTAAACGTAATCTGGTGGGCATGCAGGAACATGCGCTTCAGCGCGCCGCGCGTTTCCGTGGGCTTCTGCAGTGCCTTGTTCAAGGCAAAATCGCCGTATTTGTCGTCACCTGCGATGGGGAAGCCCGACGATGCCAGGTGCACCCGGATCTGGTGGGTGCGCCCGGTTTTCAGTTCCGCTTCCAGCAGCGCGAAACCGTCGAATTTCTGCAATAGGGTGAACACGGTGTGCGAAGCCTGGCCGTCAGCCTGCACACGCACCCGGCGTTCACCATCCGGCAGCGTGTATTTGTGTAGCGCAAGTTTGACGTGCTGGCGCTTGTTCTTCCAATCGCCCACGCACAGGGTCAGGTAGCGCTTGTCGGTCAGGCCGTCGCGCATCTGGTCGTGCAGGCTGGTCAGGGCCGAGCGTTTCTTGGCGAGCAACAACAAGCCGGACGTTTCGCGGTCCAGGCGGTGCACCAGTTCCAGGAATTTGGCGTCCGGGCGCGAAGCGCGCAACTGCTCGATGACCCCAAACGACACGCCGGAGCCGCCGTGCACGGCAACACCGGCCGGCTTGTCGATCACCAGCAGGTGGGCATCTTCGAAAATGATGTCGAACTCGGCGGCCGGGACGGTCGCCTCTTGCTTTTCAGCAATACGGATCGGCGGAATGCGCACCAGGTCGCCCGCGTTCAGGCGGTACAACTGGTCGATGCGACCCTTGTTGACGCGCACTTCGCCCGAGCGCAGGATGCGGTAGACGTGGCTCTTCGGCACCCCTTTGCAAACACGCAACAGGTAGTTATCGATGCGCTGACCGGCCTCTTCTTCAGTGATTGTGACGAATTGCGCTTGCGGCAGGACCTGTTGGGGGGAAGCGGAATCGGCTTTTTGCGGCTTGTTTTGGCCTGTCTTCCCAGAAAATCTCTCTAAGTCCTTCATTTTGAATATATAATCGTTTTGCCGCGGTTTTAGACTGCTGCATGTGTAAGAGAATAAACAGACATTTTACACAGGGGCGTATCCACTGGCCCTGCTAATCGCACTACGGTGGTAAAAAATTGTATACGCACATTCGCGCGCCGATCAGGGTTGCAACCACTGTTGTCATCGGGTTGAGCGCGCGGGTGCTGGATTAGACTGGCTGGATTGTTAGGATAAGTCCGGCGAGCAAGCACTACAGTCGTTGCTCGCTGGTTGATGAAGTGGATAACGCTTGCCGTTTCGCCAAGGCACCATACAAGATGCCCTGGCCCGACGATGTGCGCACGCCTGCATTCTCCCGCCACCCGACTCGGTTCGGGCCGTTGGATGATGTTGCACGCTGTGCGCAAACTCGGCATGACGATCGGCTTCATGCGCCCAATGCGGCGGCAGCGCCTTTGCGCAGCTGCGCCGCATGCAGAGGCATTTTCCCCTACAGCCTCCTTAATTCACGCGTATATCCTTGTACTTCGCCGCTTCCACGGAAGCGGCTTTGACATGGCCCAAGGGTCGCGGAGTTAATAAAAATGAAACGCATGTTGTTTAACGCTACGCAGCAGGAAGAGCTGCGCGTAGCGATTGTCGACGGTCAGAAATTGATCGACATCGACATCGAGACCGCCGGACGAGAGCAGCGCAAGTCCAATATCTACAAAGGCGTCATCACTCGAATCGAACCCTCCCTCGAAGCTTGCTTCGTCAGCTACGGCGAAGACCGCCACGGCTTCCTCCCCTTTAAAGAAGTTGCCCGCTCTTATTTCCGTGAAGGCGTCGACGTACGCAATGCATCCGTCAAGGAAGCACTGCGCGAAGGCCAGGAAATCATGGTGCAGGTGGAAAAGGAAGAACGCGGCAACAAGGGCGCGGCGCTGACCTCCTTCATTTCCCTGGCCGGCCGCTACCTGGTGCT
Organism: uncultured Duganella sp.; assembly: GCA_966112955.1. Taxonomy (GTDB): domain Bacteria; phylum Pseudomonadota; class Gammaproteobacteria; order Burkholderiales; family Burkholderiaceae_D; genus Rugamonas. Next base: position 13,021 of record CBHWEO010000147.1, read on the forward strand.
GATGCCGAACAACCCGCGCGGCGGCGGCGTTTCCCGCCGTGTCGAGGGCGAAGAGCGCCAGGAACTGCGTGAAACCATGGACAAGCTGGACCTGCCGCAAGGCATGTCGGTGATTGCCCGTACCGCCGGCATCGGCCGTACCGTGGAAGAGCTGCAGTGGGACTTGAACTACCTGATGCAGCTGTGGCGCGCCATCGAAGGCGCCTCCAAGGCCGCCTCCGGCGCGTTCCTGATCTACCAGGAATCGTCGCTGGTGATCCGCGCCATTCGCGACTACTTCCAGCCCGATATCGGCGAGATCCTGATCGATACCGACGAAATCTACGAGCAGGCGCACCAGTTCATGTCGCATGTGATGCCGGACATGGTGCACCGCGTGAAGCGCTACAGCGATGACGTGCCGCTGTTCTCGCGCTTCCAGATCGAACACCAGATCGAAACCGCCTACTCGCGCACCGTGCCGCTGCCATCCGGCGGCGCCATCGTGATCGACCACACCGAAGCCCTGGTCTCCATCGACGTCAACTCGGCCCGCGCCACCCGCGGTTCGGACATCGAAACCACCGCCTTCCACACCAACTGCGAAGCCGCCGACGAAGTGGCCCGCCAGCTGCGCCTGCGCGACCTGGGCGGCCTGATCGTGATCGACTTCATCG
>CBHWEO010000148.1:0-13655 GCA_966112955.1 uncultured Duganella sp.
CTCTCTGATTCTGCTCTGTTGCCCCCCCCCGCCGCCAAACCTGCTCTGTGCCCCCCCCCCCACCCCGACTTTTATATTGCGACCTCCACGCGGTTGCGGCCGGCTTCCTTGGCGCGGTAGAGGGCGGCGTCGGCGGTGGCGATGAGGGCGGTGTCGTCCTGGGCGGGACCGAGGGCGGCCACGCCGAAGGAGCTGGTGATGTGCGGCAGCGGCTGGCGCATGTCGCTGAACACGACCGCTTCGCGCATGCGCTGGCACAGGCGGCCGGCGACCGCTTCCGCTACCTGCACGTTCGTGTCGGGCAGCACCACCATCATCTCTTCCCCGCCGTAGCGCACGGCGAAATCCGTTGGCCGCAAGGCGCCGATCAGCACTTGCGCGGCCGTGCGCAGCGCCTGGTCGCCTTGCAGGTGGCCGTGGCTGTCGTTGAATTTCTTGAAGTGGTCGATGTCCAGCATGATCAGCGACAGCGGCTGGCCGGTGGCCTGGGCGCTCGCCACCAGCTGCGGCAGGAAGTCGTTCAGCCAGGCGCGGTTATACAGGCCGGTCAGGCCATCCACCATCGACAATTGGCGGTAAAACTCGCCCAGCTTTTGCCGCCGCCGCAGCTGCGCATTGGCGGCGCGGATGCGGAAGGACAGCATGCGCAGCAGGTTGCGCGCCACGCCATTGGCGGCGTCGATCAACTGCCACGCGAGGTCCGATTCGATCACCAGCAATTCGCTTTGCTCCAGCGCGGTGATGGTGGCCTGGTTGGCCTCTTCATCGAGCACGGCCTGTTCGCCCACGCTTTCGCCGGGCAGCACCTTGCTGATGGTGCCATCGGACATGCCGGTGCGCGTATCGGCCGCCACGGACAAGGCGCCGCGCAGCACAATGTACAGGCGCGCGCGCTGTGGGTCGGTGACCACGCCGCCCTGTTCGACCTGCATGATCGGGCAATCCTTCAGCAGTGGTGCGATGCGCAGGCTGTCGGCGCCGCGGAATAGTTGCAAGGCCTGGATCTGGTAGGAGGATGCGCCGAAGGTGCCAATCGGTTTCAAGATGAACTTTCTTACTACGGTATCAACAGGTGTTAATGATAGCCTAAGTGTGGTTCAATACCGCCCATGACATACACCGATATCCTCGGCCAGCAACACGCGGCCGCCCCGAACGCGCGCATCGTGTCGCTGGTGCCGTCGATCACCGAGCTGCTTTGCGACCTTGGCCTGGCGCCGCAACTGGTGGGGCGTACGGGCTTCTGCATCCATCCGGCCGACGTGGTGCGCGATATTCCCAAGGTGGGCGGCACCAAGGATGTCAACATCGAGAAGATCCGCAAGCTGGCGCCGACCCATCTGGTGGTGAATATCGACGAGAACGAGAAGCCCACCGTCGACAAGCTGGCGGAATGCGTGCCGAACATCGTGGTCACGCATCCGATCGAGCCGCGCGATAACCTGGCGCTGGTGCAGTTGATGGGCGGGGTGTTCTGCGCGCAGGAACGCGCCGATGCGTGGTGCAGGGAGTTCGAGCGCGAGCTGGCGCTGGTGCAGCCGGGGCGTCCGCAGCGTGTCCTGTACTGCATCTGGAAAGACCCGTGGATGACGGTGTCGCGCGATACCTATATCGCCCGCATGCTGGCGCTGATCGGCTGGTCGGTCCCGCAAATCGGGGACGTGCGCTACCCAAGTTTCCAATGGAGCGATGCGCTGCTGCGCGATATCGACCAGGTGCTGCTGTCGTCCGAGCCCTACCGCTTTACGGAAGCGCACGTGGATGCGCTGGAGCGCCAGGTCGGCAAGCCGGTGCAACTGGTGGATGGGGAAATGATGTCCTGGTATGGCAGCCGTGCCTTGCAGGGTATTCGCTACCTGAAAGGCCTGGCTGCCGCGGGCTGAGGATTATTCCCCGGCCTCTTCGAAGCTGGGCTGTGCAGGGTGGCGTTTGCTATCGTGCAGGCGGCCCAGCGCGCTGTCGATGGCGCGTTGCAGCTTGTCTGCTGCGCCGTTGATGGATTGATGCAGGGTGGCGTCGTGGTCGGTGACCGCGATCGGCTGGTAGCCGTTGACGCGCGCCTCGATCGTGCAGCGGATATCGCCGTCGGAGGACTTCTGTGCGTTGCCTTCACTGAGGTGGACGTCGACGCGTCCGATGTGCTCGCCGAACCGGTGGAGTGCAGCCTTGACCACGTCTTTCACATGGTCGTCCAGGCCTGCCGTACGTTCGATGGTTTTGTCGGTGTTCACATTGATTTGCATATGCTGCTCCCGTTTGTTTACCAAAACGTGTTGCCACGCGATTTCATCATACGCCTACATCAGCGACGCTGCCATATTCACGAATAAACCCAGGATAAGAAGATTGAAGAAAAAGCTCAGCACGGACTGTCCCAGCACCAGCTTGCGCATGCCGGGCGACTGCACCGCCACGTCGGAAGTCTGGGCCGCAACGGCGATCGTGAACGAGAAATACAGGAAATCCCAGTAATCCGGTTGGGTTTCCCCGCCGGGGAAGGCCAGGGGCCGCTGGCGGCCGCGCGCGTTGTAGTACAGGTGGGCGTAGTGGAAGCAGAACAGGGTGCCGACCAGGAACCAAGATCCCACCAGGGTCAGCACCACGAAGGCGTAATGCGGGCCGCGCTCGCTGGCGGGCATGTCGCGCAGGCTGGCCAGCTCGTTGCTGATGGCGACCATGCTCATGACGGCGGCGACCACCAGGCTGGCCAGGATGGTGGCGGCGCGCTCGTCCTGCCGCGCGGCGATGCGCCGGACGTCGTGGTGGTCGGCCCGCATCATCATCCATCCCACCGTGACCAGGTAGACCCAGACTGCGATATCCCAGGCGGTCAATGCGCGCACCAGTGGCGTCCACGCCGATGGCAGCAACACGCCTGCCACGGCGCCAACCGCGATGGCGGCGCTCAGGTGGGGACGGTTGCGGATCAGGTGGTAGGCCATGCCCGCATCTTACGCCTTATGGTGCGGGAAGCGGTCCATGCGCGACAGGACAGGAAAGCGCCACGCCCAGATGCCGGTGACGGCCAATGTGGCCACGCCGCCGAACACCACGGCGCGCGTCAGCCCCAGCCAGCCGGCCGTGATGCCGGATTCGAACTCACCGAGTTCGTTGGACGCGCCAATGAAGACGGCATTGACGGCACTGACGCGGCCGCGGATTTCGTCGGGCGTTTCGAACTGCACCAGCAGGTGCCGCACGTAGACGCTGATCATGTCGCCGGTGCCAAGCAGCAGCAGGCAGGCGAGGGCGACGCCGAAGCTGCTGGTGAAACCCTGCACCACGGTGCAGATGCCGAAGACGGCGACGCCGCCAAACATCCAGGCGCCGACGCGGCGCGTGATCGGCCAGAACGCGAGGGCGATCGAGCATGCCGCAGCACCCACGCCCGGCGCGGTGCGCAGCAGGCCAAGCCCGCTGGGTCCGACGTGCAGCACGTCATGCGCCAGCGCCGGCAGCAGGGCCGTCACACCGCCGAACAGCACGGCGAACAGGTCCAGCGAAATCGCGCCCAGCATGATCGGCCGCGACCACACGAAGCGCAAGCCTTCCAGCACTCTGTGCCAGGTGGCGGGTTCCTTGCGCGTGGCTTGCGGGGCGGGGCGGGTAAGGGTCATCAGCACCACGGCCAGCAGCAGCATGGCGGAGGTCACGCTGTACACGGTGGCCGGGCCATAGATGTAGAGCAGGCCGCCCAGCGTGGGGCCGAGGATCACGGCGACCTGGAAGGTGGAGCTGGAGAGCGCTACCGCGCGGCTGAAATCTTCGGTCGGCACCATGTTGACCAGGACCGCCTGCGTGGCGGGGCTCATGAAGGCGCGCGCACTGCCATACAGAACCAGCACCGCGAAGATCGGCCACACGGCGCTGAAGCCGCTGTGCGTGTAAGCCAGCAGGCCCAGTCCGCACAGCAGCTGCGCGCCAAGGCAGGTGGCGATGATGTTGCGGCGGTTGTAGCGGTCGGCGGCGTGGCCTGCGTACAGGATCAGCAGCAGGAACGGCGCGAATTGCGCCAGGCCGATCATGCCGAGGTAGTAGAGGTTCTTGGTTTGCGCGTACACCTGCCAGCCGATGGCGACGTTCTGCATCTGCACGGCGATGGTGCCGAGCAGGCGGGCTGACAGGTAGAAGGCGAAGTTGCGGTGGCGGAGGACGGAGAAGCCGTTGGATGACATGGTCGCTTTCTTAAACCGTGAGAACCGGAAAACCGGGGTCCGACCCTCGGGGACTCGGCGTCCCCGTCGCCCCCCCGGTTTTCCGGTTCCTGCGGTTTTAAGGGGTCATGGTTGCTGAAGATCCGCTTCGGAAGTGAAGGCATCCGCGTAGAACTCTTCTTCCGGCAGCTTGCAATCCTTGACGAAATCGCGCTTGGCCGACTCCACCACGATGGGAGCGCCGCAGGCGTACACCTGGTAGCCCGACATGTCCGGCAAGTCCTCCATCACCGCGCGGTGGACGAAGCCGGTACGGCCGCTCCAGTTCTCTTCCGGCAGCGCGTCGGACACCACCGGCACGTACTTGAAGTTCGGGTCTTCCTGCGCCCATTGGCGGCACAGGGCATCCATGTACAGGTCCTGCGGGCGGCGCCCGCCCCAGTACAGCGTCATCGGACGCTTGGAGCCGCTGGCGCGCTGGTGCTCGACGATGGCCTTGATCGGCGCAAAGCCGGTGCCGGACGCCAGCAGCACCATCGGCTTGTCGGAATCGTCGCGCACGAAGAAGGTACCCAGCGGGCCTTCAAAGCGCAGGATATCGCGCTCCTTCATGGTGCTGAATACCTGGTCGGTGAACAGGCCGCCCGGCATGTGGCGGATGTGCAGGGTGAGCGGGCCGCCTTCAGGCGCGGTGGCAATCGAGTAGGCGCGGCGCTTACCGTCGCGCAGCAGGAATTCGAGGTATTGGCCCGCCTTGTACTGGAAGGTTTCGTTGGCCGGCAGCTGCAAGGTCAGCACCATCACGTCGGGCGCCATCTTTTCCAGCGCGTTGACGCGCGTCGGCATTTTCTTGATCGGGAATTCGCTGCTGCCCACCACTTCGCGTGCCTGCAGCACGAGGTCGGAATGGGGCACCGCGCAGCAAAACAGCGAAACGCCGCTGGCTTCCTCTTCCTCGCTGAGGGCGCGGCGCTGGTGCGCCTTGTGGCTGACCGTGCCCGAAATCACCTTGCCTTTGCAGGAGCTGCAGGCGCCATTCTTGCAGCCATACGGCAGGCCGATGCCGGCGCGCATGGCGGCGGCCAATACGGTTTCGTCTTCTTCACAGCTGAATTGGTGGCCGCTGGGCTGAACAGTAATTTGGAAAGACATACAATCTTAAAAATGGAAATCAGTCAAAAATTCAACAAGCCGCGCCTGCTGGTCCTGGGCTGCGGCGATGTGGGCATGCGTTTGCTGCCCCTTGTGCGTGCGCATTACCGCGTCTTTGCCGTGACCAGCCAGCGCGAGCGCTTTGCTGAATTGCGTGCGGCGGGCGCCGTTCCCGTGCTGGCCGACCTGGACCGGCCGGATTCGTTGCGCCGCCTGGCCGGGCTGGCGCAGCAGGTCGTCCACCTGGCGCCGCCTCCCGGCGAGGGCGTGCATGACCGGCGCACCCGCAATGTGACCGCCATTTTACCTGACCGGGCGCAAGTGGTTTATGTCAGCACCACCGGGGTGTATGGCGACCTGGCTGGCCGCTGGGCCGATGAAACCCAGCCAGTGGCGCCGCGCAATGCGCGGGCGCTGCGTCGGGTCGATGCGGAACAGGTGCTGCGCGCCTGGGCCCGGCGGGCGCAGGGGCGGCTTGCCATCCTGCGCGTGCCCGGCATTTATGCGGCCGACCGCTTGCCGCTCAAGCGCCTGGAGCAGGGCACCCCGGCGCTGCGTGCGGAAGATGATGTGTACACTAACCATATCCACGCCGATGACCTGGCGCGGGTGGTGCTGGCGGCGTTGCGGCGCGGTCGGAACAATCGCGTCTACCACGCCGTGGATGACACGGAACTGAGGATGGGGGATTATTTCGACACGGTAGCCGACCATTTCGGCCTGCCGCGCCCACCCCGCCTGGACCGTGCCGCGCTGGCGCAGGCGGTGGCGCCGACGCTGCTGTCGTTCATGTCGGAGTCGCGCCGGTTGGCGAACCGGCGCCTGAAGGAAGAGTTGCAGGTACGGCTGCTGTATCCGGATGTGGCAGCAGCCTTGAGGTGCATCAAGCGCTTGTGATGCGGCAGGCGCTATCTTGTGCGAATGTCAGGCAAGGAGGCCGCCATGTACAGCCATCCCACCAAGGAGCAAGTCCGCGCTTATCTGGCCCTGCGGGGCCATGCCCACCTGCCGCCGCCTCCGCCGGAGGAAATCCGGCGCCGGCTTGACTGGCGCCCGGACTATACGCCGATGCCGGCGGCCCTGATGTACCTGCCACCGGCCCTGGCCTGGATCACGTTTGCCTGGCTCTGTTTGCCATTTACTTTAGCAACAAACGACCAAAAGTAGTCTTTTTGTTAAACCATCTTATTTCCTAGCACAGCTTGATGCGCTAGAATCTATCAAAATCTCACTGAAGTTGCCGCGCGTTAAGCGAACGGCAATAAATCGGTGTATCATACCGCCCGTGTGCCGAAAATTGCGTCAATCACGGCTTTTTCGGGCGCTCTTTGTCGAAAATTCCGCCTATAATTTTGTTGCGACAATGCAACATATTGAAAAAGTACCTTGTCATGAGCTCACTGAAAGAAATTACCGCTTCGCCGACTTACAATCCGAATCGCGTGCTGGATGCCATCATTGAAAAGCTGCAGTTGAAGAACGATGCTGCGCTGTCCCGTGCGCTGGAGGTAGCTCCTCCTGTGATCAGCAAGATCCGCCATAACACGCTGCCGATCGGCGCGACCATCCTGATCCGCATGCACGAAATCAGCGATTTCAGCATTCGTGAACTGCGCGAGCTGATGGCGCACTAAGTTTTTCATCGGACGTGAAAAAACGGCCGCACCTGCTGGCAGGTGGCGGCCGTTTTTATTTGCGCGCCGGGCTTATGCTGCGGCCAGGCGTGGGCGGGAGGTGTAGAACAGCGATTGCGACGCGGCCTGGGCTTCGGCGCTGACGCGGCCAGAGTAGGCGGTTTGCGCGTCGGCGGCCAGGCGGCCCGAGTACGCGGTTTTCGCTTCAGCGGTCACGCGGCCGGAGTAGGCCGTCTGTGCTTCTGCTGCCACGCGGCCGGAGTAAGCCACCAGGGAGCCGGCTTCCGCCGCGATGCGACCGGAATAGGCGATCTTCGGCGACGCTTCCGCAGCGACGCGGCCAGAGTAAGCGACCTGCGGCGCGGTTTCCACGGCGACACGACCGGAGTAGGCAACCTTCGGCGCGGCTTCGGCTGCTACGCGGCCCGAGTAAGCAACTTGCGGTGCGGCGACACGGCCCGAGTAGGCGACCTTCGGCGCAGCTTCGGCGGCAACGCGACCCGAGTATGCAACTTGCGGCGCGGCCTCGGTGGCGACACGGCCCGAGTAGGCGACTTGCGGCGCAGCTTCGGCGGCAACGCGGCCCGAGTAAGCGACTTGCGGCGCAGCTTCGGCGGCGACGCGGCCAGAGTAGGCGACCTGCGGCGCAGCTTCGGCGGCGACGCGGCCCGAGTAGGCTACTTGCGGATCGGCGCCTGCTGCTTCAGCGGCGACACGTCCGGAATACGCCACCTGCTGGCCCGCTTCCGCGGCAACCCTGCCCGAATACGCCACCTGCCCGTCGTCGGCAGCCGCTTCAGCAGCCACGCGGCCCGAATACGCCACCGCGCTGCGGAAGTAGTCCTCACCGAAGGTCTCTTCGTAGAGTTCCTTCATGCGGTTACCGACGCGCTCATGGGCCGCCTCGTCTTCCTCGCCACGCAAGCCGATGTATGGGAAGTGGTGCAGGTAGTACCCGAACACATTCTCGCAATCGATGAAGTACTTCATCGTATCGAGAATGTGGTAATGCCAGAAAATGTCCACGTCCATCAGCGGAGCAGTCTGCTCGTTGGGGAACATTTTCATCAGGTACAGGAAGCGGCGGTACTCGAATTCAACTGCGTTGACCTTTTCCAGCGACCAGCCTTCGCCAGATTCCACATGCATCAGTTTCACCTTGATGGGTTCGAGGTCGAGGTCGGCAATAGCCTTAAAGCTTTCAGCAGAAATCATGAGTGACAATCCCTTTAATAGTGAACGTATGTAAAGCCGATGGAGAGAGAAAGAACGACGCCGTTCTGGGGGGCTGGTGAAGAAAATGCCTGGCATCTGACGCGTTCGGAGTTGGGAACGCTGAGTTGATGTAGATCAACGATCTCAAGTATAGAGCGCGGCCCCGCAAATGCAAGTAACAATTCAATCGTGCGCAGCATAAAAAATACAAGGGACACTCCTTTCAAATCAATAGCTTGTCGCATCGTCAAATGTTACAAGCTCATTTTTGCTGAGCATCGGAAAGAGAGTTTGATATTCGTCAACACCTGCTCGGTAATTTCCTACCGAGTGGCGAAAATGCCTAAGCGCTGAGACGCAAATCGTCTGCCGGGGCCACGCGGTAGCCGACCGGCACCGCGATGCTGACGGTGGTGCCGCCATGGGACAGGCTGCTGATCGAGCAATTCCCGCCAAGCAGGCTGATGCGCTCTTCGATGCCGACCAGTCCAAAGGAGCCGGCCTTGTGACGGTTGGCGGTATTGATGCCGATGCCGTTGTCGCTGATGGTCATGCGCAGCATGCCGTGCGCCTGGTGCAGCTCGACCCGCACCAGGCTGGCGCCGGCGTGCTGGTGGATATTGCTCAGGGATTCCTGCAGCACGCGGAAGAACGCTGTCGCGCAATGATCGTCGACGCCGTGGTCGGCCACCGCATCTTCGATGAATTCACACTGGATGCCGGAGCGCTGGCGGAATTGCGCGATCTGCCATTCCACGGCGGCCGACAGGCCCAGGTCCAGCACATTCGGCCGCAAGTCATTGATGATGTGGCGCACGCTGCGGATGGTGTTGTCGATCTGGTGCAGCGTGGCGCGCGCCCGTGCATGCAGGCGCGGATGGGATTTTTCGGTGCGCGTGGCCAGGATATCGGCCTCGATGCGCAATGCCAGCAGGTTCTGGCCCAAATCGTCGTGGATCTCGCGCGCAATGCGCTTGCGCTCTTCTTCCTTGATATGGTCGGCGTGCGCGGCCAGGCGGCGCAGGCGGTGGTGCGACAACTGGAGCCGCGCCTGGCTGTCGCGCAGTTCGCGTGTCATGGCGCGCGCCATTTTGACAGCGCGCCGCCGCGACGAGGCCAGCGTGATGAACAAGGCATAAATCAGCACGCTGGCGCCAAAGCCCATACTGCCCGCCAATGTCGGCAGAAACTGGTCGAAGCTCGAATACAGGGCTCTCTTCGGCACGCTGAAGCGCGCGTGCCAGATACGGCCATGGAATTGCACCGGCAACTCGGTCTGGAACTGGTCGTCGCCGGCGGCCGGCGCGCCGGGCTGGCTGTCGAACAGCAGGGTCGGCGGATTGCCCGATGCGCTGCTGTCGCGCAGTGCCACGCGCACGGCGCGCACCGGCATTTCGCCGAGGGCGCTGCCGACCAGGCGCGGCACACTGAAGCCCAGGCCCACCGAGCCGAGGCAGGCGGCGCGCCGCTGGGCCACCGTGTCCAGCGGCATGCCGTTGCGGTAAATCGGGATGCGCATCGCCATGCCAACGTGGCTCGGCGCGCTGCGCAGGGGGATGGGCTGGCCCGAGCTGCTCATGGTCCCTTCGTCGCGCGCCTTGAACAAGGCGTCCGCCACGCCGGGCCGGGCCGCGATATCGAGCCCATAACGGTCACTGAAACCCTCCAGCGGCTCGATCAGGGTCAGCACGGCGTATTCGCGCCGCACGCCTGCCGGGTGGCGCTGGAAGGCCGGGTAGCCCCCTCCTGGATCCTGTGGCTGGCGGGCTTCGGCGGAAGGACGCATGGCGTCGGTGTAGTACTCGGCGAAATTGATGTTGTCTATGGCCGGGTAATTGTGCTGCAGGTCCAGGCCGCCCACGTAGCGATGGAAGGTATCGCGCGTCACTTCGCCGCCGGCCTGGAAATAGCTGGCGGCGGCCCGCAACACGTCGGTATAGGCTTTGATGCTGGCGTTAATATTGAACTGGGTGTTGCGCGCCTGGTTCAGGAAGCGTTCGTGCGCCTCGCTTTCCACGGAATGCAGGGCCACCGAATACAAGCCGACGCCCACGCCGAGCGACAGCGCGGCACCTAGCCACCACAAGGGCTTGGCGGGGGAAAGCAAGCTGAGCTGGAAGTGGGCCATTGCCAAAATATAAGAATTTCCCCCATTCAAGGTCAAGTTGCAAAAACGCCACTTTGATTGAAATCAAACTAACAATAAAAAAACCGCCTGGAAGGCGGTTTTTGTAGCAGCAGGTTACAAAAGTTATTTTGCCCAGCTGTCTTTCAGGGTAACGATGCGGTTAAAGACCGGCTTGCCGGGCTGCGACAGCACGCGGTCAGCAACGAAGTAACCGTGCCGCTCGAACTGGAAACGCTGCTCGGGTTCGGCATCCTTCAGGCCCGGCTCCAGGTAGGCTTGCACGATTTCCAGGGCTTTCGGGTTGAGGAATTCCTTGAAGTCCTTGCCGCCGGCGTCCGGTTTCTCTTCGGTGAACAGGCGGTCGTACAGGCGCACTTCCGCCTGCAGGGCCGCTTCGGCGCTGACCCAGGTGATGTTGCCCTTCACCTTGTAGGTGTCGGCGCCCGGGGTGCCGGACCTGGAGTCTTCGAAATACTTCACGCGCACGGCGGTGACCTTGCCGTTTTCGTCCTTGTCGTAGCCGGTGCATTCGGCCACGAAGCCGTATTTCAGGCGCACGCGCGCGCCCGGCTGGTCGCCCACCGGCGGAGTGAAGCGGAAGTAGCCCTTGGTCGGCACCTCCATGAAGTCTTCTTCCTCGATCCACAGTTCGCGGGTGAAGGGGAAGCTGCGGTGGCCCAGTTCGGGGTGGTGCGGGTGGACCGGCGAGGTGCACTCGACCGACTGGCCTTCAGGGAAATTCTCGACGATCAGTTTGAGCGGGCGCAGCACGGCGATCGCGCGCGGCGCTTTCGGGTCCAGGTCTTCGCGCACGGCGCCTTCCAGCACGCCGAAGTCGATCCAGCCGTCGGACTTGGTGACGCCGGTGCGTTCGCACATCAGTTGGATGCCTTCCGGCGTGAAGCCGCGGCGGCGCATGCCGGCCATGGTCGGCAGGCGCGGGTCGTCCCAGCCGTCCACGATGCCTTCTTCCACCATCTGGCGCAGTTTGCGCTTGGAGGTGACGATATAGGTCAGGTTCAGGCGCGCGAATTCGTACTGCCTGGGCACCGGCTGCTTGAAGAAGCCGCCTTCGGCCAGGGTCTCCAGCAGCCAGTCGTAGAACGGGCGGTGGTCCTGGAATTCCAGGGTGCAGATCGAATGGGTGATGTTTTCCAGCGCGTCCGAAATCGGGTGCGTGTAGTCGTACATCGGGTAGATGCACCAGTCGTCGCCCGTGCGGTGGTGGTGGGCGTGGCGGATGCGGTAGATCGCCGGGTCGCGCATATTCATGTTCGGCGAAGACATGGCGTCTTCGCTGATCTTGGCGCGCAGTACGTGCTCACCGTCCTGGTATTTGCCCGCCTTCATGTCGCGGAACAGCTGCAGGTTTTCTTCCACCGAACGGTTGCGGAACGGCGAGTTGGTGCCCGGGGTGGTGAAATTGCCGCGGTTGGCGGCCATGTCGGCGGCACTCTGGCTGTCGACGTAGGCCTTGCCGACCTTGATCAGGTATTCGGCCATTTCGTACAGCTTGCCGAAGTAGTCGGACGCGTAGTACAGGTGGTTGCCGGCGCCGACCGGGCCCTTGTAGTCCCAGTCGAAGCCCAGCCAGCGCACGCTGTCGATGATGGAGTCGACGTATTCCTGTTCTTCCTTTTCCGGGTTGGTGTCGTCGAAGCGCAGGTGGCAGCGGCCGCCGTAGTCGCGCGCCAAGCCGAAGTTGGTGTAGATGGATTTGGCGTGGCCGACGTGCAGGTAGCCGTTCGGCTCCGGTGGGAAGCGGGTGATGACGGGAGGCAGGCCTTCGCGGTTGTGCGCGCCGGAGGCCAGGTCGGCCTCAACGATGTTGCGCAGGAAGTTGGGCGCGGGAGCGTGGGTTTTGTCGTTGCTCATGTATGTTTGTTGGGGGGTGACCCTGGAAACGGGAAAACGGGGGTACGGCCCAAGGGCCGGGCCCCAGCGTGCCGCAGCCGCGGACGGGGTCCGACCCTTGGGTCGTACCCCGGTTTCCCGGTTTCAGAGGTGATATTCAGCGTAAACAGGGCATTTTATAGGATAATTCGTCCTTACGCGTTTAAAAACCGGCCCGGAGTTGCTTTATGGAAAATTTATATACTGTGCTCGGTGTCGCGCCCAATGCCTCTGACGAGGAAATCAAGAAGGTCTACCGTTCCCTGGCCATGCGTTACCATCCGGACCGCAACCAGGAGCCGGGCGCCGACGCCCGTTTCAAGGCCATCGTCAAAGCGTACGAAGTGTTGTCCGACCCCGAAAAACGGGAAGAGTACAACCAGAGCCTGCACCACCGCATCATTATCGACCCGGAAGCGGAAGCCTACCAACAGTGGCGTTCCATTTTCAGCGTCAACGGCGTGACGATCCCCGCCGCCTGATTCAACAGAAAGTAGCAGCACATGAGAAAAGTACACCCAGAGTTCGCCTACCAGGCGCGCGAACTGGAAGGGCAGATCGAGGGCATCCTCGGCGATCCGCCCGACCACAAGAACTACAAGAAGATGGTCGAAGCCCTGCGCTCGGAATACCTGAACGGCGGCGGCATCGACGATTTGAACATGATGGCGTTTGCCCTGGTGGACGTGATTGAATTCCACGACCCCAAGGCCGCGCTGGCCGATGCCGAGGATTTCGAGTACGGCGACCCGGCCCGCGTGTTCGGCGCCGCCAGCGCGCCCGGCGCCGCAGGCTTGCTGGAAGCATTGGAAGAGAACCATCCGGACCTGGCGCGCCAGGCCATCATCACAGCGTTGCTGCACAAGCATCCGCGCATGTGGGACGACGAAGACACCTCGCTCGACCGCCTGGCTGAAGGCGACGAGGGCGACGATGAAGACGACTACGCCGATGAAGTCGTGAGCGACGACTTCTCCGGCATCTTTGACCAGCAGGAGGATTGAGCATGTCCGACAAGAATCTGCCAGCCATTCGCAAGCAGGTCACTGAACTCGTGCTGGCGGGCTCCCTGGAGCACGCCGAGCGCGCCTTTGCCGAAGCAGCCGAGACCCATGGCGACCTGGCCGTGGTGGAAGTGCTGCAGGAATTGCCGCCGCACGTGACGGCGCTGCACATGTCCGGTTTCGACGGCGGCAAGCTGTCGCTGGCGACCCTGCTGGTGCCGCCCAAACAGTGGGCCGAAAGCCTGGCCTACCTGGCCGCCACCTGGCCGGACGACATGATCGAGGACGATCCCGAGCGCATCGCCGAATCGCTGTTCGCGCACATCCACGGCGTGGTGTTCGGCACCGAGGACGAGGAGCGCCGCGCCGAATTGCTGAAGGAAGCGTCGGCCACCGACTGGGGCTGCACCGCCTTCGCCATCCTGTTCTCGCTGGCGCCGAAGGAAGTGCTGGAAGTGGCGGGCGAGGTGATCTC
>CBHWEO010000149.1:0-13647 GCA_966112955.1 uncultured Duganella sp.
CGGGACGGTCCCCCCCCCCCGGGGGGTTTTTTTGGGGGGGGGCCCCGCCCGCCGCCAGCCCAGGCCCTGACCCGGCGGGTCCGCCACTGCCTTGCCGGTTTTAGCTTGGCCGGCAGGGCGAAACCAGAAAAGCAGTGCCTGACCCGCGGGGTCAGGCACTGGTCTGCCAGCGCTGCAGGCTCGGCGGGAGCCGACCGCCACTGGGTAAAAAATATGTCTCCCGGTAATCCGTGACGCCCCCTTTTTGTTGGCATAATCACCTCAACAACAAACCGGGAGACGCGTCCATGCAAGCCATGCGCCAGGCAATCACCGACGGCGGCCAGCATGTCCGGCCGCCGCTGGACGAGGCGCAGTTCGCCCGCTATGTGGAAGTTGGCCTGGCGCTGCGTGAAGCGTTCCGCACGCCGGCCCTGCGCGGCACTTTCCTGGCGCGCCTGAAGCCGCACCGGCGCCTGGTGTGCGGCGTGGTCCCGGCCGGCATCCAGCGGCACGGCATGCTGCCCGCGCGCGCGCCGTCGCGCTGCCTGGACGAGGTGGCGGACGACGAACTGGCGCAGTGGCTGGTGGATGACGGGCGCCTGATTTACGGCGAATTCACGCAGCAGGAACTGGACAACTACTTCGCCGCGCTGCAGCCCTACCTGCCGGCGCAGGGGCACTTCATTGACCTGGGCAGCGGCCTGGGGAAAGTGGTGCTGAGCGCGGCCCTGGCGCTGCCCGGCATGCGCTGCACGGGCGTCGAGCTGCTCGGCTTCCGGCACGAGATGGCGCAGGCGCGCCTGGCTGCGGTGCTGGCCGCCGGCATGGCGGAAGATGCGGCCGCCGCCGGCGAGGTGGCCGGCCGCGTGCGCCTGCTGCGGCAGGACATGTTCGAAGCCGATGTCAGCGATGCCACGCTGGTGTTCATCTACAGCACCTGCTTCGCGCCGCTGATGGAACGCCTGGCCGGCAAGCTGGCGCGCGAGCTGCCGCCGGGGGCACTGGTCACCACCACCACCGTCCCCTTGCGGCACGCGGCCTTCGAACTGCTGCAGCAATTCGCGGCGCCCGGCGTGGCGTGGACCACAGTGTTCCTGTACCGCCGCCGCGATGGGCAGGACGCACTGCCGCCGGTGCCGGCCTGCGCACTTTACGAACAGGAAGGCGCCGCATGGGAAGACGCCGTGCGCGCCGCATTCGCCGCCTACGATGCGGCGGGAGGATGAGATGGAAATCCGTGCAATGAGCTTGCAGGAACTGGACATGGTGCTGGACTGGGCGGCGGCGGAAGGCTGGAATCCCGGCTGGCAGGACGCCGCCAGCTTCTACGCGGCCGACCCGGGCGGCTTCCTGCTCGGCGCGGTGGATGGCGAGCCGGTGGCCAGCATCTTTGCCGTGCAATACGGCGCCGGCTTCGGCTTCATTGGCGGCTACATCGTGCGGCCGGACTGGCGCGGGCGCGGTTACGGCATGGCCGTCTGGTGCGCCGGCATGGCGCGGCTGGCCGGGCGCAATGTGGGCCTGGATGGCGTGCCGGCGCAGCAGGCCAACTATGCCCGCTCCGGTTTCCGCCTGGCGCACCGCAATGTGCGCTACGAGGGCCGCGGCAGCGGGCTGCCGGCCGAGGACCGCGTGCTGCCGCTGGGGGCGCAGGACATCGACGAGGTGGTGGCCTATGACCGCGCCTTCTTCCCCGACCACCGGGCGCAATTCATGCGCCACTGGCTGCAGCAGGAGGGCAGCATTGCGCTCGGCGTACGCGATGGCGGCGCGCTGCTGGGCTATGCGGTGCTGCGGCCCTGCCGCAACGGCTTCAAGATCGGCCCCCTGTGCGCCGAGGCGCCGGCAGTGGCCGAAGAGCTGATGCAAGCCCTGCGCGGCCGCGTGCCGGCCGGCGAGCCGGTTTTCCTCGACGTGCCGGAACCGAATGCCGAAGCGCTGGCGCTGGCGCGGCGGCACGGCATGACCCCCTGTTTCGAGACGGCCCGCATGTACACGGGCGCCGACCCGGGTTTGCCGCTGGCGCGGCAGTACGGCATCACGACGTTCGAACTGGGCTGAAAAAAGTGCTTGACCTTCACGTCGCGTCAACCTTGAGGATGGCTGCATGTTCACCGTAAAACAGCTTTCCGACATGACCGGCGTCACCGGCCGCACGCTGCGCTATTACGACAGCATCGGCCTGCTCAAGCCTTCGCGCATTGGCGACAACGGCTACCGCTATTACAACGAAGCGGACCTGCTGCGCTTGCAGCAAGTCCTGTTCTACCGGGAGATGGACGTGCCGCTGGCCGCCATCTGCGACATCATGTCGCAACCGGGCTTCGACGTGCTGGCGGCGCTGCAAAGCCACAAGCAGGCGCTGGCCAAGCGGCTGCAGGAATTGCAGGGGCTGATTTCCACGGTGGACAAGACCATCCTCCACCTGAAAGGAAACGCAACCATGAAACCAGTACAACTCTTCGACGGCCTGCGCGAACGCCAGGACAAGCACCAGCAGGAAGCGGAAAAAAAATACGGCAAGGACGTCGTGCAAGCCTCCGCCAAACAATGGCAGGGATACGGCAGCGACAAGCAGCAAGCCCTGATCGACGAAGGCAATGCCATCTACGCCGAGCTGGCGGCGGCCATGCCGCAAGGCGCGGGCAGCGAGGCCGTGCAAGCCCTGGTGGCGCGCTGGCACCAGCACCTGCGCGCCTTCTGGCCCGCCGAGCGCGAGCACCTGCCGCGCCTGGCCGCCACCTACCGCGACGACCCTGGCTTCCGCGCCAACTTCGACAAGGTCCATCCCGACCTAGCCCCTTTCATGGTCGAAGCCGTAAGCATCTACGCCGCATAAGGCGGCGCAATCTCATGCTGCCCGAAGCTTGACTGACACGGCCGGAACTTTATCGGTTTCAGTGTAGAGAACTGCACCACCGCGTGAGTCATGCTGTTCGCTAGAGATGCACGCGGCCATTGAGAGGGTATGTCTTCTCAATGGCGCAGTGGCCAGTCGTTGGCGCCACATTCAAACTCGAGCGGTTTGTGTGGCGTTCATCCACGGAGAACTGCGTCAAGAATGGCCCGTTCATAGTGCTCGATATATTTGAGCTTCCACTGAGCTGGACACTAACGATAAGTCGGCCGATACCTTCATAGAGCGCCATAGCCGCCGGTTGCGAGCTCGGAACCGAAGCGCCTGTTTTAACCCGATTGATCGGCCACCGTTCTTAATGCTCAGTTTGTAACGATAACTCAGCTGTAGAGCGCCGCCTGTAGAGCCTAGCCATCAATCCATTTCGCGGGTAAAAAATGCGTAATGTGGAAATTGGATAGGATCGTGTGTATTTTTCAATGCTAAGCTGCCTCGGCAATTCGCACATTGGAGGAGGCGCTATGGGGCTACGAATTGAAGCTGCGATTTTGACCTTGTGTATGGTTCCCACACTAGTATCAGCCCAGTCACTGTGTGGGATCGACAAGGCTCATCGAAATGTTGACCGAATTGATGTGACATTTCGGCCTGATAAGAATTTTCGAATTACGCGCTCTGGCAGCGCTAGCAAGACAGAACTCTCTCTGGCGAACGGCGTTCTTCGAGCACCGGATGGGAAAACGGCGACTTCTTTGACTGCGGATACGAATTCGATTGTATTCCTTCATGAAAGGTCTGATGTTACTTGCATTCTTCGAATGGAAGAACGTGATGATGTTGTGGGACTCTATATAGAGGAGATTTATCACGTTGCAGGGAAGCCTCCACGTCTCGCAACTGAGTTCATCCATACTTTCTGAAGGATAGCGACAATGAATTTGAGAGCTGAATTGCTAACTTTCCGTTCGCTATTGCCGAGCACCGTTATCGCGGTCGGACTTGCATTTCCAGGCCCATGCTTTGCGCAACTTCGGCCAGAGGAAATAGCTAAAACGCTAGGCGGATACGTGAATTCGAGCGGAATTTCGGAAGTCCGTGTCCCTGGTACGCGGGAGGATCCGGAAATCGGCGTTTCACTGTCGAATTCCATGAGCCAACCTTCGTTTCTAACCGTAGGTACAGTTTGGATGGCACCCCGTGTCGTACAGAACTTAGTCAACACTCCGGGCGACGATTGTGAAGGTAGCCCTGCAACAAACAAGCCGGTAATTATCGCCACCGGTGAGAAGTTTTTGGAGGAAAAGGACTCGCTGGACGAATCGCTCGCACAACTATCTCTTAACCGCTATTACAGATCCGTGAGCGTTCCGTCGCGAGAGGCACGGCTCTTCGGCCCGCGATGGTATTCTACGTTTGATTTCCCTCGGATGGAGTACGCCTCCCACTGCGCAGTTTATCCTGGGGCCTCAGCGTTTGGATGTCTGCCTGACTGGATAAATATTGCGCAGCCTGAAGGCAAAGTTTATCAATATGTCCTCGGCAGCTGGCCAATATATTTGCCACAGAACGTAGGCGGCGCAGTCAGCAGCGCAGGATATCTCCAGACCATGAGTACGGTGAACTATATCGTTGTCATCGGTCAACGAACATATAACTATGATCCGTCTACGAAGAATCTCTCGTCGATAGATGAAAACGGGGCGCGGCTCTATACATTTACTTATAACTTGGTTTACCCCTACCACCAGCTAGCATCAGTGGTGGGGCGAAATGGGAAATCCCTGACATTTACTTGGAGCCAGAATTGGATCGGGGGACGCGTAACAAGCGTTACGGATTCCAGTAATGCCGTGTGGACATACGGTTACGACAATAACGGTAATTTGACTACAGTTACTCCCCCGACTGGCACTATCGGTGGTGGAGTTCGAACTTATCACTACGAATCACCGTATGATCCTGGGCTAGTTACAGGTATTTCGATTGATGGGCAAAGGTATACTCGTTATAACTACGACTCGAGCAAACGTGTAATTCATAGCGGATTCGAAAATAATACTGAATTCGAGGATTTTTCGTATTCTGCCTCCCCCTTATCCACGACTATCACAGATCAACGTGGCCAACCTACGACGCATTACTTCACCCAGGTGGGGAATTTCAGGCGCTCATCCGGTGCGAGCAGAGCATCAACGTCGAGTTGTAATGCAGGTGCATCGAGCAAGGCATATGATGCAAACGGGTATGTCAAATCCGTTACCGACTGGAACGGCTACACGACGACGTCAACTTACTCATATGGTGGCCTGCTGGATCTCGAAACTGTTGCGTCAAATTCGAGTATCCCGAATTCACGAAAAGTGACGTGGAACGGCTTAGATCTAGCAACCGTTACTCAACGCAACACCTTGGGGCAGGATTTCCGGACAACTACTTATGAAAAGTATGACACTGGTCTCGCGAGCTCCCTGATAAAGGCGCAAATCGATCGCGACCTATTAACGGGCGAGGAACGACGGACTCAGTACGCGTATACGTTCCACCCGAATAATATGATTGCCAGCATAACAGTGTCACGGCTTCTCCCTGCTGGCTACGCAAACACAACATATAGTTACAACACCTCCGGACATTTGACATCAGTTGCAAAACCTTTGGGTCACACGACTACCTACAGCAATCATAATGGTCGAGGTCAGCCATTGCAGAAACAAGACCCAAATGGGCTGATCACCTTGTACGAGTATGATGCAGCAGGCAAACTGAAGAAGATCACCGAAGGGAGCACTCGCATCACAACCATTTCTTATAATGGGCTTGGTCAAGTTGCGAATGTTTCTTACCCCAGCGGACAAGTTGACCAGCTTGGGTATGACTCGGCTGGCCGATTGCAGCAACTCGGCAATGCCTATTCGGAGTTCATCACTTTACCACTTTCTGCCTCAGATATCGTCAACAACATGTCGCTGGCGAAATCTACAAAAAAAGACCCTTCGCTCTCAAGTGGAAACCCGATTGGCATCGTTTCTGGCGAGTTCGTTGCCTCAAGACAAGCAGATAGTTTAGGTCGAACTTGGAAGGACTACGGAAACAACGGCCAGCGCCTTGACTACACTTACGACGGAAACGGAAATGTCAAATCAATTTCCGATGCAACAGGGCGCGTGAGTTACTTTGACTATGACGCGCAAAATAGGATTAAGCAGATTCAGTCACCAAACAATGAGTTGACCAAGTTTGACTACACGCCGGAGGGTATGCTTTACACTGTTACCGATGCCCGAAACTTAACGACTACGTATACCTATAACGCTTTTGGCGACGTAATATCGCGATCAAGTCCCGATAGCGGCTTATCTACGTTCCGCTACGACGTCGGTGGTCGTTTGAGCTCGGAAGCTCGGGCTAATGGGCACACGATTATTTATGATTGGGACGAACTAGACCGTTTGAAATCGAGGACCTCCGGAAGCAGCGTCGAAACGTATATGTATGATGCAGGTACATATGGCAAGGGAAAGCTAACGGGCTTATCCGACGCAAGTGGCACTTCAACGTTTGCTTACAATATTTTTGGACAAATGTTGAGCCAAACGAATGTAATCGGTGGTATCAGTCATACCACATCGTGGACTTACGACGCCTCGACTGGTCGCTTGGGCACCATGACATACCCAAGCGGGCTTGTTCTAACTTATCTTTATGATACGGCAGGCAGGGTGTCTGGCATCACTAGCAATATGACCGCCGCTCCGAATATTGTCACTAATTTCTTGCGCCAGCCAGCAACTGGCATGTTGTATGGGTGGAAGTTCGGAAGTGGTTTGTCTCGTCTAGTTACATTGGATGCAGACGGGCGGATCGCTAAGATGGCAACAAGCGGAATCCAGGATGTCTCGCTCGTGTACACTGCGAATCTAAATACTGTGCGAACTACAACTGACGCATTATATCCGGTTCAATCCAGTACGTTTGGATACGACCCTAACGATCGAGTAAGCTCAGTGATAAAGAGCGCCGATAACCTGTCGGTCACTTGGGATAAGACGGGAAATTGGATCTCATCTACTCGCGCTAGTAGCACAAGCACGGCTACGCCGGATACAGGAAGTAACCGTCTAATTTCAATTGCCGGGGGTATTGTTAGGAACTATAGCTACTCGGCTGTTGGCAACGTCGAATCTGACGGCATACGTATCATTAGCTATGATAACTTTGATCGTGTGTCTGCCATTCAATCAAGTGGTTTGACAACAAATTATGTCAGCAACGCTTTCGATCACCGCGTCGTAAAAGGAAATATAAAATATGTTTATGACGCTGAAGGGACGCTACTGTACGAAAGTGGACCTCTTCCAACTAGCTATATCTGGCTTGAAGGAAAATTGATGGGGTTCGCCCGTAATGGAGCCTTTTATGCAGTGCATAGTGATCACCTCGGCCGACCCGAGGTGGTTACCAATATGTCTGCAGCAATAGTTTGGCGGGCCAATAATTCCGCTTTTGATCGGACGGTCGTCAGCGATTCTGTCGGTAATTTTAATCTCGGCTTCCCTGGACAGTACTACGATAACGAATCTGGTCTCTGGTATAACTTTAATCGCTACTATGACGGCACCACACGGCGCTATCTCCAGAGCGATCCGATTGGTATCGAAGGGGGTATAAATACTTACGCATACGTAGATGGTAATCCTGTCAACAAAATTGATCCTCTCGGGTTGGCGCCTGATGGACATCATTGGGTCACTGGTCCGATTCGGAATCAAGCAAATTTGTCGGCCGATGCGCGGAAAGTATTCATGAATGCGAAAACTGGCTGGTATGGCGAATTACATAAATGGAGCGTTCCACACTCGGAATATAACAAAGGTGTGTTGGAGCTGTGGAATAAGAATAAATACGACGCTTCGAAGATGACCAAAGCACAGGCAGAGGACTTTGTTCAACAAATTCGCATGAGCAGGGACCCCCGCATTGCTAGTTATCGTCGCTTCATTATCAACAGGTGTTTGCGATACGGGATGCGTAGAATTCCTTATGGCGGAGGTGGTGGAGAATGACAGCTATCAATAACGAAGCAGTCTACGATCAGATTCACGGAATCCAATTAGCCATCTTTGAGATAATTTGGCCTCTGCCTTGGCTTTCTGGAATTTACCTGAATTCTTCGTTGGCTGTCTGTACTGTCTTCGCAAAGACGAATGCTGAGCCAACCGAAGAGCAGTGGGATGATTTCATTGCGGTAATGGACGAGATACTACGTCCCGCTTTTAAGCGCAGCAAAGTGCAATACAAGCTGTGTCACGGAGAGATTCTGCCGGTAGATCAGGAGTTCGACCAAATAATGGGACCAGAAATCTTCACGGCAATAGCGAAAGAGCATGCGCCCTGGCGGCTAGAGTAATTTCGTACACTGCTCATCGGTTGCTTATAGTCTCATAAGCGTGTCCTGTAGGCCATGCAGCGCCAGTAGACCAGCGCCTGACCCCGCGGGCTAGGCACTGGCCTGCGAGCGTTGCGGGCCGGGCGAGGGGAGTCACCTTGGTACGGACATGTGCAAAGACAATGAATGTACGACGCTTCGTCCCTTACGTCGATTTTGTATGATTCTCCATGTTGGAGGATCAGAAATGAAAGACCAGATCTGGCTTTTCCTTTCCGCCGTCGGGTGTGCCGCTGCCGCCTGGGCTTTCTGGCACTACCTGGACACCGATGCGGTGGCGGTCCTGATGTCGCTGGCGCTTGTGTCGGCCGTGACGGACAACCTGCGCTTGCGCCGCAAGTTGCGCAAAACGCAGCGGCGCGGTTGACAGGTTTGCGCGGGCGCGCGGAGAATGGCCCTTCCACAACCCTGCTGGATAGGAGGATGCCATGAAGCTCCGTCGTGTCGCGCAGTACCTGGTTGTTGTTGCGGGATTCACCCTGGCCGGCGCTGCTCCCGCTGCCGCGCCGGACAAGAAGAAGGCTGCCGCGCCGCCTGACGAGAAGGCGGCCATGGAGGCAATGGCCAAGGCCGCCACGCCCGGCGAGGCGCACAAGAAACTCGACGCGCTGGCCGGCAAATTCACCGTCAAGTCGAAAATGTGGATGGACCCGTCCAAGCCGCCCGAGGAGAGCGATGGCGCCACCGAGCGCAAATGGATCATGGGTAACCGCTACCTGCAGGAGAACTACCAGGGCAAGTTCATGGGCCAGCCATTCGACGGCATGGGCATCCAGGGTTACGACAACGTGACGAAGAAGTACTTCGGCAGCTGGATCGATTCCGGCAGCACCGGCATGACCCTGGCGCACGGCACCATGAGCGGCAATACCATCAAGTACAAGGGCATGATGTCGGACCCGATGAGCGGCAAGGAAATGCCGTACACGATGAAGGTGGCCATCGCGGACAACGACAATCACACGCTCGAGATGTGGGGGCCGGGGCCGAACGGCAAGGAGATGAAGTGGATGGAGATGAGTTACCGGCGGGTGAAGTAGAACCGGGAAACCGGGGTCAGGCCCGCAGGGCCTGACCCGCTATGCGGGCGGTCCTAACTGCGGCCCAGGCGCAGGCGGTTCGGGGCTGCGCCGGCAGCCGCGTCGGCGTCGACGCGGAACACGCCGACCGCCTGCAGCAGCGCAGCCGACTGCTGCTGCATGCTGGCCGCGGCCGCGGCGGCCTGTTCGACCAGGGCGGCGTTCTGCTGCGTCACCGCATCCATCTGCGAGATCGCTTCGTTCACTTGTGCGATGCCGGCGCTTTGCTCATGCGAAGCGGTGCTGATCTCGTTGATGATCTGCCGCACGCGGTGCACGCTGTCCACCACTTCCTGCATGGTGCTGCCGGCCTGCGCCACCAGCGTGTTGCCGACGCTGACCGTTTCGACCGAGGCGCCGATCAAGTCCTTGATCTCCTTGGCTGCCGCCGCGCTGCGCTGCGCCAGGTTGCGCACTTCCGATGCCACCACGGCGAAGCCGCGCCCTTGCTCGCCGGCGCGCGCCGCTTCCACCGCCGCATTCAGGGCCAGGATGTTGGTCTGGAACGCGATGCCGTCGATCACGCTGATGATGTCCACGATCTTGCGCGACGAGCTGTCGATCGATGCCATGGTCTCCACCACCTGCGACACCACGGCGCCGCCTTTCTGGGCCACTTCCGACGCGTTGGCCGCCAGTTCGTTGGCGGTGCGCGCGCTGTCGGCATTCTGGCGCACGGTGGCGGTGAGTTCCTCCATCGAGGCTGCCGTTTCCTCCAGCGAGCTGGCCTGGTTTTCGGTGCGCGCCGACAGGTCGCTGTTGCCGGCCGCGATTTCGTTGGAGGCGATGGCAATGGTGTCGGTGGCCGTGCGCACCGAGCTGACGATGCGCGCCAGGTCGTCGCGCATGGCCTTCAGCGCGTTGACCATGCTGCTGTCGTCGTCGCGCTTGACCGCGATCGGCACGGTCAGGTCGCCGCCGGCGATGCTGCGCGCAATCGAGGACGCGTAATCCGGCTCGCCGCCCAGCTGGCGCAGCATGCCGCGCGCGATGTAGACCCCGACTCCCAGCAGCACGGCGGCCAGCAGCACGGCGCCCGCCGCGAAGGTCAGGGCGCGCCCGCGTACGGTGGCGTCCACCGTGTCGACGTAGACGCCGGAGCCGAGGATCCAGCCCCATGGTTCAAAGCCTTTCACGTACGACACCTTCTGTACCGGCTTGTCGCTGCCCGGCTTCGGCCACATGTATTCGACCGGGCCCGCGCCCGCCTTCTTGACCGTGTTGACGAATTCGACGAACAGGTGCTTGCCGGTCGGGTCCTTGTTCTCGCTCAAGTCCTTGTTGTCGAGTTCGGGCTTGATCGGGTGCATGATCATCTTCGGCTGCATGTCGTTAAGCCAGAAATACTCGTTGTTGCTATATCGCAACACCTTGATGGCATCCATGGCTTTCTTCTGTGCTTCGGCGCGGGGCAGGGCGCCGCTGGCTTCCTGCTTCTGGTAATAGTCGAGCACGCCGTACGCCGTTTCGACGGCCTGGCGGACGTTGCTGGTACGTTCCTCCAGGATCAGGGTGCGCTCGGAAACAAGGAAAATCGCGGTGAGGATGACGATGCCAATGATCGCGCCTGCATTCAGCACGGCCAGCTTTTTCGCAATGCTCATCGATTGCGTGAAATTCATGGTTGCCTCCAGCTGGGATAGTTTTTTTGTGAAACCAGCATGGCATGCCGGCATCACGACGTCAACTGAAGTGGATCAATGAAAACGCCCTCCATGGCGGAGGGCGTTTGGTGGCGGGGATTACTTCGAACGTTGTGCTGCGCTGTGGTCACGCACGGCGCGGAACTCGGAGTCGCTCGACCAGTTTGGCCAGGCCTTCGACTCGGCCAGGTCGCGGCCCACGCTGTACAGCACTTGCAGGTCGCGCGCCATGCCGGTGAACGGCCACTTGGGGTCCCATTCGTCCGACGGCTGGTGGTAATTGTTGGTGGTGTACGCTTCCTGGGCCGCCTTGCCGGCTGCCACGCCGCCTTCGATCCAGTCTTCGCCGGAATCGAGCGAGAAGGCCGGCACGCCGCGTTTGGCCATCGGGAAGTGGTCGGAGCGGAAGAAGTAGCCGGCCTCCGTGTGCGGGTCAGGCGTGTACGTCACGCCGATCTGCTTGAACTTGGCGACCAGCATGTCCAGCAAGTCCAGCCTGGCGCTGCCGGAGATGGTGAAGTTGCGCGCCGGGCCTTGCGGGCTCAGGGCGTCCATATTGATCATGCCGGCCGTGGTGGCGAGTGGGTATAGCGGGTTGGCTGCGTAGTACTCGGAACCCAGCAAGCCTTTCTCTTCCGCCGTCACGGCCAGGAACACCACGCTGCGGCGCGGCGCCGGCGCCTTGGCGTAGGCGCGGCCCAGTTCCAGCAGGGCCGCCACGCCGGTGGCGTTGTCGATCGCGCCGTTGTAGATCTTGTCGCCCTTGGCGTCCGGCAGGCCGACGCCGAGATGGTCCCAATGCGCGCTGTAGATCACGGTTTCGTTGGGCGCCGCGCTGCCCTCGCGCACGGCCACCACGTTCTTCGACTTGATCACTTGCGTGTCCACCGCATAGTGCGCGGACAGGCTCACGCCTTTGAGCTCCACCGGCTTGAAGTCGCGCGATTGCGCCTGCTTCTTGGCGGCTTCGAAATCGAGGCCAGCGCGCTTGAACAGCTCGGCCGCCACGTCGCGCTGGATC
This sequence comes from uncultured Duganella sp., assembly GCA_966112955.1. GTDB lineage: Bacteria > Pseudomonadota > Gammaproteobacteria > Burkholderiales > Burkholderiaceae_D > Rugamonas. The sequence continues at coordinate 12,029 of CBHWEO010000149.1, forward strand.
CACGCTTCCATCGGCGCGTGCGACTTGCCCGGTTCCTTGCGCACGATGTCGTACATCACGTTGGTGTTGGAATTCTTCACCGTTGCCCAGCCATACGAGGCCGGCGCGGTTTCGTGCACGATGATGGTGCCGAGGGCGCCCTGGCGCGCCATCTCTTCGTACTTGTAGGTCCAGCGGCCGTAATAGGTCATGGCCTTGCCGCCGAAGTCGCCCTGGCCGGTTTCGAAGTCCGGGTCGTTGATCAGCACCACGGCCAGCTTGCCCTTCAGGCTGATGCCCTTGAAGTCATTCCACTTGCGCTCCGGCGCCGTCACGCCGTAGCCGACGAAGACCAGCGGGGCCTTGTCGAAGTCGACGCGCCTGGCGCCGTTCATCGCCGCGCGCACGGCCATCTGCTCGCCTTGCGCGAACGGCAGGTTGTCCTTGCCGGCGTGCGCATTCAGCACCACCGGGCCCTTGATTTCGAAACGGCCCAGCGGCACTTCCTGGTACCAGCTGCGTTTGCCCTTTACCAGCTCGCCGCCCGGTTTCAGGCCGGCCGCTTCGAATTGTTTGGCAATATATTCAACGGTCTTCTGTTCGCCGGCGGTATTGGGGCCGCGGCCTTCGAATTCGTCGGACGCCAAGGTCTTGACGTCCTGCGACAAGCGTTGCGGGTCGATCTGCGGCGCGTCCTGCGCGTGCGCCGCGGCTGCCGCCAGCAGCACGGTGGCCAGCATGGAATATTTCACTGGGTACCTCCTGGGTTGGGGTGAAGGGAACGAAAACCCGGCAAGTATCGGCCCTGCGCGGCCGCAGGTCAATTGCCGCGCCGCTGTGTAACACAGTGTTGCAGGAAGGCCTGCCGGCGCCACGGCGGGCGCGCGCTGCGGCATACTGCCGGAATAACGATTTCCATCGGAGCCATGACATGAAACGCACCATCCTCGGCGGCCTGATTTTCGGCCTGGCCTGTTCCCACGCCTTCGCGGCGGACCTGCAGTCGGGCATCGACACCGCCGGCATCGACCCCCAGGTGCGCGCGCAGGACGACTTCTTCCGCTACTCGCAGGGCAAGTGGCTGAGCAGCGTGGATATCCCGGCCGACCGCTCCAGCTGGGGCGCTTTCAACGTGGCGCAGGAAAACGTGGAAGGCCAGGTGCGCTCCATCATCGAGAAGGCGGAGCAGGACAAGGCGCGCAAGCCAGGCTCCGACGCGCAGAAGATCGGCGACTACTACGCCAGTTTCATGGATGAAGCGCGCCGCAATGCGCTGGGCCTGAAGCCGCTGAAGGCCGAACAGGCGCGCATTGCCGCCCTGTCCAGCAAGCAGGGCATCGGCGCGCTGGTAGCGCACCTGAACCGCATCGATGCCGGCGGCCCGCTCGACATGAGCGTGCGCCAGGATGCGAAGGATTCGACGCGCTACGTGGTGGGCATCCGCCAGGCCGGCCTGGGCTTGCCGAACCGCGACTACTTCCTGTCCGACAAGGATGCGCGGCTGGGCGAGATCCGCGCCAAGTACCAGCAGCACGTGGAGAAGATGCTGGCGCTGGCCGGCCATGCGCAGGCCAGGGAAGAAGCGGAGCAGATCGTGGCGCTGGAAACGGCGGTCGCGCGCGCCCACTGGTCCGCCGTGG
>CBHWEO010000150.1:0-13564 GCA_966112955.1 uncultured Duganella sp.
CGGCGCGACCTGTTCGTGGTGATCTTCCTGTCCTTCTTCCTGCTGCTGACAAACTTCTTCTACTCGCAATCGATCGTCACGGCGCTGGCGATGGTGGCCACCATCATCGTGCTGCTGGCGGCACAGCTCACCTTCCAGTTCACCGGTGCCGTGCCGCCGCTGGCGACCCGCCTCAAGCTGGCCGGGCGGGTCTTCCTGGTGGCCGCTCCGCTCGGCGTGCTGCTGTTTATCGGCTTCCCGCGCATCCAGGGCCCGCTGTGGGGCTTGCCGGGCGATGCCAGCAGCGGCAAGTCCGGCATGTCCGACACCATGTCGCCCGGCTCCATGACCAGCCTGGCGCTGTCGGAAGAGGTGGCATTCCGCGTCAGCTTCGGCACGGCCGCGCCGCCGCAACAGCAGCTGTACTGGCGCGGCCCGGTCCTGAGCCGCTACGACGGCCGCACCTGGTCCCGCATCGGCCAGACCCAGTACCAGGGCGGCATGCTGCGCCTGCGCCAGCAGCTGGACTTGCGCGGCCCCGCCTATCCCTATGAAGTGACGCTGGAGCCGGGCCGCCGCCAATTCCTGTTCATGCTGGAAATGAGCGAGCCCGACGTCACGCTCGAAGGGGCCCGCACTTCCACCACCGACGAACTGGAACAGCTGGTACTGGCCAATGGCGACAAGCGCCTGCGCTACAGCGCGGTGGCGCACCCCGCCTATATCGCCCAGGCCGGCCTGGCGCCGGAAGCGCTGCAGCGCTGGCTCGAGCTGCCGCAAGGCTTTAACCCGCGCACCCTGCGCTACGCGGCGCAGATCCAGGCCCTGCGCGCCGAACGGGGCGACGATGCCGCCATCGCCGCCGTGCTCGACAAGTTCCGCAGCGATTTCGAATACACGCTGGAGCCGAACCGGCTCGGACGCGACGCGGTCGACGAATTCCTGTTCGATGCGCGCAAGGGCTTTTGCGAGCACTATTCCGGCGCCTTCGTCTACGTGATGCGCGCGGCCGGCCTGCCGGCCCGGGTGGTCACCGGCTACCAGGGCGGCGAACTGAACCCCGTCGACGGCTACTACACCGTGCGCCAGTCCGACGCCCATGCCTGGAGCGAAGTCTGGCTGGGCAAACGCGGCTGGACACGGGTCGACCCGACGGCTGCCGTGGCGCCCGAGCGCATCCGCAGCAACCTGGCGCAAACCCTGCCGCAGGCAGCGCCTTTCGGCATAAAAGGCTTGCAGGGCCTGGCCAACTTCGCGCGCGACCAGTCATCCTGGCTGGCACAGATGCGTTTTGGCATCAGTGCGATGAATAATGCTTGGAATCAATGGATCCTCGATTACAATCCAAGCAGGCAGGAATATTTCCTTAGGGAACTGGCCGCCGCCTTCGGCGACTGGCGCATGCTCGCCGCGCTGGCCCTGTGCACCGGGCTGGCCTTGCTGGCGAAGGTGCGCCGCACCGGGGCCGCGCGCGACCCGCTGGACGCCGCCTACCAGGCGTTCTGCCGCCAACTGGCGCGGCATGGCCTGGACAAGGCGCCCGACGAGGGGCCGCTGAGCCTGTCCCGACGCGTGCGGCGGCTGAGCCTGCCTCGCGAGAAAATAGCTGCCATGACAGGATTCCTGGAGCTGTACAGCGCGCTCAAATATGGCGCGCCGCCGGCACAACGCGACGCGAAACGAGACAACGAGCCCCTCACACGGCTGAACAGTTTGCTGAAACAATCCCGATGACACTCTTCAAGAAACTCCCCGCCGCCCTGCTGGCCCTGGCCTGCCTGGGCCTGGCCGTGCCGCCGGCCGCCGAGGCGGCGCCGCGCAAGCCAGCCAAAAAGACGCTCAAGAAAGCGCCGAAAAAGCCCGCCATCGATTACACGGGCGAATTCGTCAACTTCGGCCAATGGAAGGAAGTCCAGCAATTCATGGCCGAAATGGAGCAGAAGCATGGCGTCCCGCGCGCCGAGCTCGACAAGCTGTTCCTCGAACTGCGCTACATCGATGCCGCGGTGCAGCTGGTGAAACCGGCGCCGCCGGGCAAGCCCAAGAACTGGCTTGCCTACCGCGCGCGCTTCATCGAACCCAGGCGCATCAATGCCGGCATCGAATTCTGGCAGGCCAACCGCGACACGCTGGCGCGCGCCGAAGCGCTGTACGGCGTGCCGGCCGAGATCATTGTCGGCATCATCGGCGTGGAAACCATCTACGGCCGCGACATGGGCAAGTTCCGCGTGCTGGACGTGCTGGCCACCCTGGCCTTCGCCTACCCGCTGGCGCCCAACCGCGAGTCGCGCATGGAGTTCTTCCGCGGCGAACTGGAAGCGACCATCGTGTCGGCGCGCCAGACCGGGCTCGATCCGCTGGCGCTGACCGGCTCCTACGCCGGCGCTGTCGGCATGCCGCAATTCATGCCGGGCAATATCTACAAGCTGGGCGTGGACTTCGACGGCGACGGCAAGGTCGACCTGCGCACGTCGCCGGCCGACGCCATCGGCAGCGTGGCCAACTTCCTGGTGGCGCACGGCTGGAAGCGCGACGACCCGGCGCCGCTGGTGGTCCCGGCTGCCGTGTCGCCCGAACGGGCCTGGGAAAAATACATCGATGCCGGGCTGGAAGCCAAGGTCCGCGCCGAGGACTTGATGGCGGCCGGGGTCAGCACCACATCCCCGTTACCGCCGGGAATGTACGGCCTGGTGGATTTGCAGAACGGCTCCGAGGCGACGGAATATTGGATCGGAAGTAATAATTTCTATTCGATCACCAAGTACAACCGCAGTTATTTTTATGCGATGTCGGTGGTGGAACTGGGGCGGGCCGTCAAGCTTTCAATGAAGGAAACAATGTAACAGCAAGTAACTTGTGTGATTTACAAGGCTGCGAAATTACCATAACACAAAAATTAGGGTAGAATTCTCTCAGAATGTTGCGATAGGACAACGCGTTTCGAGAGCAATATACTATTTTTTGTTGCACGCAAGTACTGCTGACCGCACTGTTGTACAATTGTGTATATATTATGAAACTTGTTAAACAGGAATCCGTTGGCAAGGATTGGGGTCGTTAGCAGGACAACTTTTGAGAAGGAACAGAGGACATGACCAACCAAGTCGGTAATGATATGAACAACGAGTCGGAAGGCGATGATCTGCTGCAGTACAACCCGAACCGCCTGCTCGACACCCTGATCGAAAACCTGCGCCTGAAGAACGATGCGGCCCTGTCGCGCGCTCTGGAAGTGGCGCCGCCTGTGATCTCCAAGATCCGCCACCACCGTCTGCCGGTCGGCGCATCGCTGCTGATCCGCATGCACGAGGTTTCCGACCTGAGCATCCGTGACCTGCGTTACCTGATGGGTGACCGTCGCAACAAGTTCCGCATCAGCGACAAGCAGTTCAAGCCGAAGGAAGGTTCCGGCGGCGGCTCGACCGAGAACAAGGGCTGATTGCCGCCTGCGTGAGGCTCCCTCCCCGGCGGGGAGGAAGCGGGTGCCGCCCTGCCATTACGCCGGGAACACCCCGGTCGACAGGTAGCGGTCACCGCGATCGCAGACGATGAACACGATCGTCGCGTTTTCCACTTGCTGCGAAATGCGCAGCGCAATTTCACAGGCGCCTGCTGCCGAAATCCCGCAGAAGATGCCTTCCTCCGCAGCCATGCGGCGCGCCATGCGCTCCGCCGCGGCTTGCGACACGTATTCCACCTGGTCCACGCGCGCCTTGTCGTAAATCTTCGGCAGGTAGGCTTCCGGCCATTTGCGGATACCGGGGATGGACGAGCCCTCTTCCGGCTGCGCGCCGATGATGCGGATATGCTCGTTCTGCTCCTTGAGGAATTGCGACACGCCCATGATGGTGCCGGTGGTGCCCATGGCGGACACGAAGTGGGTGACGCGGCCTTCGGTGTCGCGCCAGATTTCCGGCCCGGTGCCCTCGTAGTGGGCGCGCGGGTTGTCGCCGTTGGCGAACTGGTCGAGGATCTGGCCCTTGCCGTCCTTCTGCATCTGCTCCGCCAGGTCGCGCGCGTATTCCATGCCGCCGGTCTTCGGCGTCAGGATGATCTGCGCGCCGTAGGCGGCCATGCTCTGGCGCCGCTCCTCGCTCAGGTTTTCCGGCATCAGCAGCACCATTTTGTAGCCGCGGATCGCCGCCGCCATGGCCAGCGCGATGCCGGTATTGCCGCTGGTGGCTTCGATCAGGGTGTCGCCCGGCTTGATCTGGCCGCGTTCTTCCGCCCGGCGCAGCATGGACATGGCAGCGCGGTCCTTGACCGAGCCGGCCGGATTGTCGCCTTCCAGCTTGCCGAGGATGATGTTGCCGCGGGCGGCCGCTTCGGCGCCGGGGATGCGCACCAGCTGCACCAGCGGCGTGTTGCCGATGGTATCGGCGATTGTTTTGTATCCCATGTTTCCTGCTCTGTTTTTATGCTGTCAAACGGCCATTCTATCCGCTTCGGCGCCGAGTTGCAGGGACATGAAGACATAACCCAGGCTTTCGCCGTCGATCCGGAACAGGTCGGGAATCTCGCCGGTCTGCACGAAGCCGCACTTGCGGTATAGCGCCCGTGCCGGCGCATTGCCGGCCAGGACTTCCAGGTCCACCCACGCCAGGCCCTGCCCGCGCGCCCAGTCCACGGCCGCCGCCAGCAGGGCGGCGCCCAGCCCCTTGCGGCGCGCCGCGCGGTGCACGCCCATGCCCAGCAGGCAGCGGTGGCGTGCCGCGGGCTCGGGGCGCGAGCGCAAGTCGATGTGGCCGATGATCTCCCCTTCGTTCAGCGCGACCCAGACGCGGCGCCAGCCCTGCTGGCCGAAGCCCGCCTGCAGGCCGGTGCTGAAGCTGGCGGCCTTGTCCGGCGGGAAGCCGGCGCTGGCGCGCGGCATGGGCTGGAACAATGGCGCGCCATCGCGGCCGTTATCGCGCAAGTGGTCGTTCAGGTAGTGGAAGAAGAAGGCCAGTTCTTCGGATTGCAGCGGCCGGATGGTGAAGGTCATGACAAATCATATCAGGCCGCGCCGATTGCATTAAACTACAGCCAAACCTACAGGAGCCCCACCCCATGAGCGACACTGAAATCATCTCCATGCCGTCCACACTGGAGAGCCGCCGGCACCAGGTCAACCCGGTGCTGACCCAGCAGGAGATCAAGCGACTGCACCGGTTCGGCACCGTGCGCCACTATGCGCGCGGCGTGCGCATCCTGGAAGCGGGCCATACCTGCTTCGGCATGATCGTGTCGCTGAAGGGCACCATCACGATCTGCAAATACGATGGCCTGGGCAATTCCGAATTCCTGACCGAGCATGGCCCGGGCGAATTCACGGCCGAGGTATCGCAGCTGTCCGGCCGCCCCTCGCTGGTCAATGCCACCGCCAAGGATGACGTCGAAGTGCTGGAAGTGTCGCCGGAAAACCTGCGCGCCCTGGTGATCGCGGAAGCGGAGCTGGGCGAGCGCATCGTGCGCGCCCTGATCCTGCGCCGCGTGGGCTTGCTGGAGCAGGAAGGCGGCGGCCTGGTGCTGGTGGGCCCGGCGGGCAACGCGGCGCTGTTCCACCTGCGCTCCTTCCTGAGCAGCAACGGCTACCCTTACCGCATCCTCGACCCCAAGGACGACGAGCAGGCGCGCGCCCTGTGCGAGTACTACCAGCCCGGCCCGGACGACTGGCCGCTGGTGGTCTGCCCGGATGGCGCCGTGAAGAAAAACCCCAGCAACGCGGAAATCGGCTATTGCATCGGCCTGCTGCCCGAGATCGAAGACAAGCTGTGGGACGTGGTGGTGGTGGGTGCCGGCCCGGCCGGCCTGGCGACTTCGGTGTATGCGGGCTCGGAAGGCTTGTCCGTGCTGGCGCTCGAGCAGCGCGCCTACGGCGGCCAGGCGGCGGCCAGCGCGCGCATCGAAAACTACCTCGGCTTCCCGACCGGTATTTCCGGCCGCGCGCTGGCCGGCCGTGCCTTCGTGCAGGCGCAGAAATTCGGCGTGCAGGTGGCAATCCCGGCGCCGGCCACGCGCCTGCTGTGCGACAGCTGGCCGCTGCGGGTCGAAATCGCCGGCGGCCAGGTGGTGCGCGCGAAGACCGTGGTGCTGGCAAGCGGCGCGCGTTACCGCCGTCCCGACCTGCAAAACATCGGCGAGTTCGAAGGCCGCGGCATCTATTTCTGGGCCTCGCCGATCGAAGCCAAGTTGTGCAAGGCGGAGGAGGTGGTGCTGGTAGGCGGCGGCAATTCGGCCGGCCAGGCCGCGGTCTTCCTGTCCGGCTTCGCCTCCAAGGTACACATGGTGATCCGCGGCGACGGCCTGAAAGCCACCATGTCGACCTACCTGATCGATCGCATCAAGGCCACGCCGAACATCGAACTGCATACGCACACCGAAATCGTGGCGCTGGAAGGCAATGAGGACGGCCTGTCGAAAGTGACGTTCCGCTGCAAGGATACCGGCGAAGTGGAAAGCTGCGACGTGTGCCGCCTGTTCCTGTTCATCGGCGCCGACCCGAACACCGCCTGGCTGGCCGACTGCGGGGTGGACGTCGACCCGCAAGGCTTCGTCCGCACCGGCTTCGACGCCATCAAGGACCAGTGCCGCGCCAAGATGACGCTGGCCGACGCGCCGCAGCGCGCGCCGCTGGAAACCAGCGTGCCGGGCGTGTTTGCCATCGGCGACGTGCGCTCAGGTTCCACCAAGCGCGTGGCCGCCGGCGTTGGCGAAGGCGCGGCCGTGGTGTCGCAAATCCACGCCTTCCTGGCCAACCTGCCGGTGGAAAACGCAGGCTAGCGCAGCGGGGTTGGATAAGCGGCGGGACTGACGTTGCCGTCCTTGTCGACGGCCTGGATGCCGAAGAAGACGTTGTCCTTGGACAGGCTGATCTTCGCGTCGGTCACGTTGCCGACAAACAGGCCGCCCTGCCAGTCGGCAGCCGTGGTGTCGCGCCACACGATGCGGTAGCCGGCGATGTCCGGTTCCCGGTTGGCCTGCCAGACAAAGCTGGTGTCGTTTTCCAGTTCCTGCGTGCGCACCTGCACCTTGGCCGGGGTGGCGGGCGCGTTGGCCAGCGTGGCCAGCGCGGCGGCGTTCACGCGCGCCACCTGCGCGATGTACTGGTAGTCGTTGAACTCGGGCAGGTCGCCGTACACCTTGCCGTTTTCCGTACGCAGGTTCTGGTGCTGGTGGCTGAAATCTTCCGCCGGTTCAGTGAAGCGCAGCGCCGCGTAACCGCGCTCCAGGAAGGGCATATGGTCGCCTCCGCGCAGGTAGCGGTCGCGCCGCTGGATCACGTTGACCTTGAATCCGGGCACGTAGCGCTCGCCCTGCTCTTTCACATGGCGCGCCAGCTGGCGCGACAGCGAGTCGTTCTCGCCGCCGGTGGCCAGCAGGTTGCGCGTGGTCTCGCTGGTTTCCTTCTCCACCGGCAGGCCTTCCGCAAACAGGCGCACCACCCGGTCGTTGACCTGGCCATGCTCGCTGCGCGAGCTGCCGATGATGTCGTTGGTGAACATGCCTGCGATGTTGACACCCTGCTGCTTCGCCTGCTCCGCGTAGTGGCGGGCGCCCAGCAAGCCTTGCTCTTCGCCCGCGACAGCCATGAAGACCAGCGTGGCGTCGAATTTATACCTGGCCATCACGCAGGCCAGTTCCATCACGGCGGCGGTGCCGGAGGCGTCGTCGTTGGCGCCGGGCGCATCGCCACCGGCATCCATCACGTCGGAGTTGCGCGAGTCGTAATGGCCGCTGACCACGTAGACGCGGTCCTTCGATTCGGCTTGCGCGCCGGGCAGCGTGGCCACCACATTGACCACTTCCGTCGGCCGGCTGATGCGCGCCGACACGGGCGCGATATGGCTATCGAAGCGGACCTGCAGCCTGCCCGTGCCGCAGCGCTCCAGTTCGGACTTGATCCAGCGGCGCGCGGCGCCAATGCCGACGGTATCGGATTCGGTCTCCGACATCGTGTGGCGCGTCTTGAAGGCTGCCAGCTTGCGGACGGTCGCTTCGATGCGCTGCGGCGAAATCTCTTCGACGATCTGGTCGACCTGCGGCTGGTGGCGCTCGGTGTCCGGTGCGGCGGCATGGGTGCTGCCTGCTGCCGCCACTGCCAGTGCAGCGGCCAGCATGGTGGGAAGTGTGCTAGGTTTCATGTCCGTTTTGTGCAATGGATTGGATGAGCTGCCCATCGCCATCCTGGGCCAGCCACGAAAAGCCGCTGCGCTCGAGGAAGCCGCGCCCCTGCTCGCCCAGCAGCATGGCGATGGTGGTGGCGCTGCCGGCCGCGATGGCCAGCGGGGCCAGCACGCTGACCGTGCGCCAGTACGTCACCGGCATGCCGCTGCGCGGGTCGAGGATGTGGCAATAGCGGCGGCCATCCAGCTCGAAGAAACGTTCATAGTCGCCGGAAGTGGCCAGGGCGCCTTCCGCGATGTCGATGGAAGCGATGGTGCGCTCGCTGTCGCGCGGATCCTGGATGCCGATGCGCCAGGGCGTGCCATCCGCCTGCGGGCCGAGTACGCGGATGTCGCCGCCCAGATTCACGTAACCGTGCCGCACGCCCTGCGCCAGCAGGACCGCAGTGGCGCGGTCGGCCGCGTACTCCTTGCCAAAGCCGCCGAAGTCGATTTCCATGCCGGCATCCGGCAGGCGCACGGCCGCTGCGGCCGCGCCATCGGCGGCGCGGCGTTCGACGCGCGGCCAGCCGACCAGCGCCTGCAGCGGCGCCAGTTCCGCCGGACTGGGCACGCGAGGGGTGCGGAAGTCCCATGCCCGCCGCAGCACGCCGGAAGTGATGTCGAACAGGCCGCCGCTGAGCGCATACAGCTGCCCCGCATAATCGAACAAGCCCGCCGCCTCGGCATCGAGGGCGATCCATTCGCCGCTGCCCGCCGTGGCGTTGATGCGCCCTACCACGCTGTCGCTGCGGTAGCGCGAGTAGACCCGTTCAATGCGCAGCACCTCGTCGATGGCCGGCTGCGCCAGCGCGCGTGCGGCCGCCTCGCTGGGCGCGCACAGCAGGACCTGGCATGGCGAGGCCATGGCGCTGAATTCGACCGTCCACGTCACCACTGGCGCACCACTCCCATCTGCCATGAACGCGCATCGAAGCGCGCCAGCCCGGGGCTGCCGCTGCCGGTCCAGCGCCACGACGCCATTTGCCGGTAATGTTCCGCCTTCACGTACCCCATCCAGCCGGCGCCAAGGTCGCGCGCCAGCTTCAGGCCCAGTGTCGCCGCGCCAAAGGCCGCCATGCGCTGGTCCGCCGTACTTGGCGCATTGGAACCGAACACATAGCCCGCCGGGAAAGGCTCGCCATACACGGGATGGTAGACCGGGTCGAAATAGAAGTCCGCCGCCGACTGCGAATACAGCCGCAAGGAAGGCGTCACCGCCCAGCCGCCGGCCAGCGGCCGCTCATACTCGCCGCCCACCGTGTGGGCACGGATGCCGAAGCTGTCGCGGAAGTAGCGGTAGGACAGGCGCAGCGCCGCAGCGTGGTCCAGCGCGTGGTTCCAGCGCAGCAGCAAGGCGTCGGTATCGCGCTCGCGCGGACGGTTGTCGACCAGCTTGTACGGGTCGGAGAAGTAGCCGCGGCCGCGCGTATGGGTGACATCGGCCTTCAACACATCGCGCTTGCCCAGCACGCGCTCGATGCCCAGCGCGAATTCCGTGGTGTGGCGGCGCTCGCCCACCACGCGCTGGTTGACCGGCGAGATCGTATCGTTCGACACGCCGAAGCCCAGCGTGCCGATGGTATTGCGGTCCTCGCTGGCCAGCGAACCCGACGCCGACCAGGCATGCGAGCGGTAGTCGTTCTCGTTGGACAGCGCGGCGCCGAGCCCCAGCGTGGCATTGCCGACATAGCGCGTGACGCGCACATCGCCAGCCTTGCGTCGTTCATCCATGCGCGAGGCGCCGCTGATGGCCGTGTGGTAGCGCGGCGTCGCGCCGGACAGGTGGTCCAGCACCGCCCCTCCCTCCACCAGCCATTGCCCCGCCAGCGGCATGCTGAGGTACAGCGACGGCGAACTGACCTTGACCCGCTTCAGGCCCGGTTGCTCGTCCTGGTAATGCAGCATGCCGATGGCCAGCGTGCTGTAGTCGGGCAGCGCCTGGGCGCCCGCATCGAGTCCCGGCAAGGCCAGCGCAGCCAGCATCAGCGCATGGCCGGCGGACGCCTTGTCGTGCGCGCCCGCCATCAATTGCACCCGCAGCCGCCGCCACCGACGCTGCCCGAGCCGAAGGCCGCCTCGCGGCTGTCGTAGGTGTGGGCGGCGTAGCGCCCTTCCACGCGGTTGGCGTCGAAACGCATATTGGGCTGGGCCAGGGCCCCCTTCTCCCACGGCTGCACCGCTTGCTGTGCGCAGCCCGAAAGCAGTACCGCGGCCAGGACAAATCGCATGGTTCGCTCCTATCGTTGTTGCAGGGCGGTGCGGATGCGCTCTTCGAGCGTGTCGCGGTCCGCCGCATTGAAGCCGGTGTGCATCCACAGCAGCTGCCCATCGCGGCCGACCAGGGCGCTGCTGGGCATGCCCTTCACGCCATAGGCTTTCGGCGTGGCGCCCGCCGGGTCGTAGGCAATGGTGAAGCTGGCCGGCACCGTGGCCAGGAAGGCAGCGGCGTCCTCGCGCTTTTCATCGACGTTGATGGCCACCACCTGCAGGCCGGCGCCGCCATGGCGCTGCTGCAGGCCGTTCATCCACGGGAAAGACTTGCGGCACGGCCCGCACCAGGAAGCCCAGAAGTCCACGTACACCACCTTGCCGCGCAAGTCGGCCAGGCGTGCGCCGGGCAGGTCGAACGGCGGCGCGGGAGCCGCCCAGGCGGGCGCCAGCAGCGCGCCCAGGCCCAGCGCCGCCACGCCGCCGGCAAGCAGGGCTTTCACGGCTTGCCCGCCTGGAACCAGGAGTTCAGGTAATCCCGCTCCGCCTGCGTCATATTGGTGATGTTCAGGTAGGGCATGAACTGGGTCTGCACGGCCACCGAGTATATCTGGTCGGCGCGGCTGCGGATCTCCGTCTCGGTATCGAAGCGGATGCCAAGCGGGGCGCTCGAATAGCCTGGCTGCGTCGGGTTGGCCGAGTGGCAGGGCACGCAGCGCGCCTGGATGATGCTCTTGACCTGCGAGAACTGCGGCCCCTGCGCCACGGCCTTGAGCGCGACAAAGGTGCCGCTGCCTGCCATGCCCTGGTAGGTCCAGGTGCCCGTCACATAGCCAGTCGCCTCATTCACCGAGCCGGCCAGGTTCATGGTGCGGCCGCCGCCGGACAGCGTGGCGGTGAAGACGCCGCCAGTCTTGAATTCGCCGCTGCCGGTCAGGTCCGCGTTGGCGCCATTGGCATGGCCGGTCAGCGTGACCACACCGTTCAGGCCTGCGGTCAGCGAGAACGGGCCGCCATCGGTGCCGCCGAAGTTCCCGCTGTAGCTGCCGGCAAAATTGGACACCGGGTTTTGCGGCGGCGACATGCCCCACGGCAGGTAGTCGATGCCGTTGTGGACGCCCGGCTCGGTCAGCGCCACGTTTTCCGCCGATTCGGAAAAGAACTTCAGCATTTGCGCACGGGTGACGACCGCGCCGCTGGGGTTGGTGCCGTCAAGATAGCTCAGGTTCCAGTCAAAGCCGGCCTGGTCCGGCACGCGCTTCAGCACATTGTTGTACAACACGGTGAGGAAGGCCGAATTGCTCAGGGCGCCGTACTTGGACGAGAATTCCTGGCTGTCGATGAAGGATTGGGCGATCACATCGAGCGACAGGCCACTGGTATCCAGCGCATTGATGTAGAAGCCCAGGCCAGCCTTGTCCGGCACCCGGTCGAAGGCCGCCTGGTAGATGCGGTACGACTGGCCAGCAGTCCCCGCCAGGTCGAACGCCACCCCGCCATCGGCCAGGCGCAAGCGCTGGCTGGCGGTGTAGGTGCTGGTCTGGTTGGTGGTGATGTCGGTGACAAGGAAATTGCCACCGGATGGGGCAATGGTGTATTGGCTGCGGTAGCCAGGAAGCACAACTTCCGGCAATGGCGCCGCCTGGATGGCGGCCGCCAGCCGGGCCGATGATTTGGGTGCTACCGAGACTTCATTACTGCCACCGCAAGCTGCCAGGCTGAGCAACATGCTGCAGCCGATGAGGCGGAACATCAGGTTCATGACAAAGGTTCCCTTTTTGAGTAGAACCAAACCATCCGCCTCAATATTACCTTATTTGCCAGCTTCTTTGCGTTTACTGCCATCGCGTGGTTTGCCGTTCACCATCAGGCCGGCTTCCGACAGTTTGGCCGCGTTCTTTTCGCCGATGCCTTTCACGCGCTGTTCAAAGTCCGCCCAATCCTTGAACTCCCCTTTCTCGCGTTCGGCCAGGATGGCCTTGGACTTGGCCGGGCCAATGCCCTTGATACTGTCAAGCGCGGCCTGGTCGGCCTTGTTGACGTCAACCTGGGCGAACGCCATGCCCATGCAAGCGACCAGCGTAGCAATAGCGAGCAACAGTTTCCTGATCATGATTGCCTCCAATGAGTGGACGCGAGACGACCTCGCTCCGCCTCAACGCAGCGCGCTCCGTCCGGCTGACACGGGCTGCGCACGGTTTGAGGCAGATCAATCAACGTACGACCAGTTCCACGCGCCGGTTCTTCGCCCGCCCCTCGTCACTGGCATTGCTGGCTACCGGCGCCAGGTTGGCCATGCCGCGCGGCATCATGCGGCTGGCGGCAATGCCGTATTTGCCGGCCAGCGCATCGGCCACCGCCTGCGCGCGTTTCTGCGACAGGACCAGGTTGGCCTCGAACTCGCCCTGGTCGTCGGTATGGCCGACGATGAAGACCTTCATCTTCGGCTGCGCCTGCAGGGCCTTGGCCATCTGCTCCAGCTGCCCGTTGGATTGCTCGCGGATCACAGCCTTGTTGGTGTCGAAGGTCACGCCGTACAGGGCCACCTTGCCGTCGCGCTGCAAGCCTTCCTGGATGGCGCGGGTATCGACGGTGACCTTGCCGCCCTCCAGCACGGCCGGCTCGATGATTTGCACGAATTGGCGCACGCGCTGGAATTCGTTTTCGTCAGTCAATGCCACCTGGACATAGGTATTGCCACCCGGACCAGGCTTGGCCGCACTGACGAGATGGAAGCGCGGCTGGTTGGCGCTGTTGAAGATGTTGCTCACGTGCGGATTGAACGCTTTCCAGTTGGCTTCACGCGGCAATTCCTGGACCAGGTTCTGCACTTTGGCTTTCTCGCACTGCTCGGTCTCGCAGGCATACAGCACCTTGAATCCCGCCGCCGTCAGGGCTTGCTGGTAATTGCGGTGGACTTCCAGCGCACTGCGGCCTTTCGGGCCCCAGTAGAAACGGTTGGCGATCTTGCCCTCGACCTTGTGCAGGACCGGCTTGCCGGCCTCGGTATCGACGATACGGGCCTGGCCCATATTCTCGCCGCCGACCATGTAGAGCGTGGAGCCCTCATAGCGGTGCAGCAGCGGATGGTCGCTGCCACCGGCGATGTCCTTGGAAAAATCAGGCTGGGCGTTGGCTTGCAGCGACAAAGCCGCAAGCATGGCGAAGAGATAGGCGCGCATGGCAATCGGTCATGGTTGGACGGATTGCCAGAGCTGACCCCGACTTTC
>CBHWEO010000151.1:0-13555 GCA_966112955.1 uncultured Duganella sp.
GGGGCTCCCCTGGGCCAACCCCAAAAACGCCCCTTTGCCCCGCGCGCACCCCGACTTTCAGCAATTAATCGAGGGCGTTCTGGAAGTCGGCGATCAGGTCGGCGGGGTCTTCGATGCCGACCGAGACGCGGATCAGGCTGTCGGCGATGCCCATCGAGGCGCGCCGCTCCGGCCCCATCTCGTAGAAAATCGTGTGCGACACGGGAATCACCAGCGTGCGCGTGTCGCCCAGGTTGGAAGTCGGGATCGCCAGCTTGAGCTTGTTCAGGTAATCGAAACAGTCGATGCCCTCTTTCAGCTCAAAGCTCAGCAGGGAACCGAAGTCCTTGAACAGCTCCGCCGCAATGCCGTGCTGGGGGTGCGAAGTCAGGCCGGGTTCTGCGCGGGGGGCCCGGCGTGCGGCGGCTTCCCGCATGGCCGCCGGGGCGGGGGGGTGGGCGCTGGGGCGCCCCTGGCGCCGCGCCTGGGTTCCCGCCCCCACGGCGATATGGTGCGCCGCTTCCGGTGCCAACGAGGCGCCAAAGTCGCGCAATGCCTTGGCGCGGATCTGTACCAGCCCCCACTGCGGCGCCGGATTCTTTTTGTAGTTCTCGAAGATGTTCGGGAATTTCGTCCAGTCGTAGGCGCCGGTATCGGTCAGCGCGCCGCCCAGCGCGTTGCCATGGCCGCCGATCGACTTGGTCAGGGCGTTCACCACCAGGCCCGCGCCCACATCCTTCGGGCGGAACAGGTAGGGCGAGGTCATCGTGTTGTCGACGATGTAGAGGATGCCGCGCTGCGCGCACAGTTCGCCGATGCGTTTCAGGTCGGCCACCTGGGTGCGCGGGTTGGCGATGGTTTCCACGAACACCAAGCGGGTTTCCGGCTTCAACGCGGCCGCCACATTGGCCACGTCGGTGGCGTCGACAAAGTCCACGCCCACACCCTGCCCCGCCACGGTCTGCCACAGCGAGTTGGTGTTCCCGAACAGGAAGGACGACGACACGACGTGGTCGCCGGCACGCAGCAGCGCCTGGAACACGGCGCCGATGGCGCCCATGCCCGTGGCGAAGCAGATCGTGCCCACGCCCTGCTCCATCCTGGTGACCTTGTCTTCCAGCGCCGCCACGGTCGGGTTACCCTGGCGGCCGTAGCGGAAGCCCGGCTCCTTGCCCTGGAACACCGATGCCAGCTGGCGCGCGTCGGCATAACCGAACGTCACCGAGGTGTGGATCGGCTTGTGCAGCGAGCCGTGTTCGATGCCTTTCTGGCGGTCGTTGTGCAGGATGGTGGTCGTGAAGCCGTAGTTCTTCATCAGGATTCCGTGGTGGCTGTATTCAGGTTCAGCTGCGTGCGGGCCGCGTCTTCCGCGACCTTGGCCTTTTTCGGGTTGTGGCGCGCCTGCTCGATGCGGTCCAGGTACTCGGCCGACACGTCGCCGGTGATGTACTTGCCGTCGAAGCAGGACGCTTCGAATTCGGTCAGCGCCGGGTTCACGTCGGCGATGGCTTTCTTCAGGTCTTCCAGGTCCTGGTAGACCAGCGCGTCGGCGGTGATTTCCTTGCACACTTCTTCCACGGTGCGGCCGTGGGCGATCAGCTCGTCGCGCGTCGGCATGTCGATGCCGTACACGTTCGGGTACAGCACCGGCGGCGCGGCGGACGCGAAGAAGACCTTGCGGGCGCCCGATTCGCGCGCCATCTGCACGATCTCGCGGCTGGTCGTGCCGCGCACGATGGAGTCGTCGACGAGCAGCACGTTCTTGTCCTTGAATTCGGACGGGATCGCGTTCAGCTTCTGGCGCACCGACTTCTTGCGCATCGCCTGGCCCGGCATGATGAAGGTGCGGCCGATGTAGCGGTTCTTGATGAAGCCTTCGCGGTAATCGACGCCCAGGCGCATCGCCAGCTGGATGGCGGCGGGACGCGAGGAATCCGGAATCGGCATCACCACGTCGATGTCGTCGGCCAGGCCTTCGCGCTTGATCTTGTCAGCCAGGTATTCGCCCATCTTCAGGCGTGTGTTGTAGACGGAGGCGCCGTCGATCACGGAGTCGGGACGCGCCAGGTACACGTACTCGAACACGCACGGGTTCAGCTTCGGGTTCTCGGCGCAGATCTGCGCGTGCAGCTTGTTGTCCATGTCGATGAAGATCGCTTCGCCCGGCAGCACGTCGCGCACGAAGCGGAAGCCCATGCCTTCCAGCGCCACCGATTCGGAGGCGATCAGGTATTCCACGCCTTCGGCGGTCTCGTTGATGCCAAGGCACAGCGGACGGATGCCGTTCGGGTCGCGGAAGGCCAGCATGCCGGTGCCGGCGATCTGCGCCACGGCCGCATAGCCGCCGCGCACGCGCTTGTTCAGCACCGTGACGGCCTGGAACAGGGTCGAGGGCGCCAGGGTGAAGCCGGTGGAAGCCTTCTGGATTTCATGCGCCAGCACGTTCAGCAGCACCTCCGAGTCGGAATCGGTGTTGATGTGGCGGCGGTCGATCTTGAACATCTCGTCCTTGAGCTGTTCCCAGTTGGTCAGGTTGCCGTTGTGCGCCAGGGTGATGCCGAATGGCGCGTTGACATAGAACGGCTGCGCTTCCTCTTCGCTGGAGGAGCCGGCGGTCGGGTAGCGGCAATGGCCGATACCGGAATTGCCGTTCAGCGAACGCATATTGCGGGTGCGGAACACGTCGCGCACCAGGCCATTGGCCTTGTGCATGGAGAACGTGTTGTTCTGGTTGGTTGCGATGCCTGCCGCATCCTGGCCGCGGTGCTGCAACAGCAGCAGCGCGTCATACAGCATCTGGTTGACTGGTTGGTGGGATACGACGCCGACGATGCCACACATGGTGTGCTCCTAAACTTGGTACTGCGGATTTAACGAATTCTAAAAATGGACATGCTGCGCCATCGCGGCAGGCAGGAAGGGTTTCACCATGCGCGCGCCGGATTCCGCCATGGGACTCAACAGCGCGTTCTTCCAGAAATCCTGCTTGGGGATGGAGGTCATCCCACTCAATATGACGCCGGCCAGCACAATCACAATACCGCGCGCCAGGCCGAACAGGCTGCCCAGGCCGCGGTCAGCCAGCGTCAGGCCACCGGCCGCGACCAACGCATCGACCGCCATGGACAACAGGGCCATGAGGATGCGCACGCCAATGAACAATGCAATGAAGGCAACGATCAGCCGCACCACGTCGCCCGGGATGGCGTCCGGCAGCATCTGGGCCAGGGTTGCGCTGTAGGCGTTGGCCACCACAAAGGCGACGATCCAGCCGGCCAGCGACAATACCTCCTTGACCAGGCCGCGCAAGGTACCGATGACGATGGATGCGATCAACACGAAAATCACCAGGTAATCGAAAATCGTCACGTCAGCGCTGCCTCAAATCGTCCAATCAGGCTGGTGTCAGGCTGCCGTTCAGGCCCAGTTTGCCCAGCTTGGCTTTGGCTTTTTCGGCTTCTTCCTTGTTCGGGAAAGGACCGATCCGCACGCTGGTCAATTCACCATTCGCGGTGTTGACCTTTTGCGCATAGGACTTGATGCCGGCTTCACTCAGCTTGCGCTGCAGTTCTTCCACTTTATCCTTGGCGGCGAAAGCGCCCACCTTGACGACGTATTTCGTCGCGGGCACCGCTTCGGGCGCCTTGCCTTCCAGGATGGCCATGGCGCGCGCATCGTCGTTGTGTGCCGGCTTGGCTTCCTGCTTGGGCTCCGCTTTGGCTTCCGGTTTCTTGGGTTCCGCCTTCGGCTCGCTGTGTTTCGTTTCCGCTTTGGCGACTTTTGGCTCCGCCACTTTCGGCTCGGCCGCTTTGGGCGGCTTCGCGCTGTCCGTCACAGCCGGCTTGGTTGGCACGTGGACAATTTCTTCGCCCTTGTCGAGCGCGGCGCCGGCCGCCACCGGGGCGACGGTGCGCGACGACGGGGCTGGCGCCGCGGCGGCAGGCTTGCTTGCGGCGGCAGGTGCGGGTGCGGGTGCGGCGGGCGCCGTCGCTGCCGGGGCGCCCGGCTGCGGCTCGGCGGCCGGAAGCGGCGCGGGGGCCGCGGCAGGGCCGCCATTCAGCGGCTCGCCCGGCTTGTCCTTGGACGGCATGTTGATGGCGATATCGCCCACCGTCGACTTGGGTTCGGAATCGAGCACCATCGGCAGGCCGATGGCGACAGCCAGGGCCAGCGCGATGGCGCCCACCAGGCGACGGCGCGCGCGCTTCTTCTCCGGCAATACGGGATCTGGTGCATTCTTGCCGCCACTGCGGCGTGGCGCGGCCTCGGCCCCGGCACTGGATGCACGCTTGGAACGCGCCTTGTCGTTCAAGGCCCTGTCGTCCTGTGCGCGGTAGTAACCGCTGTCTTCACCAGCGGTTTCTTGCTTGTCTTTGCCAAATTTCGATAACAAGCCCATGCGTGATTTTCTCAGTGGAGTGAGGATTTTTTCGCCGCCATGACGCCGGCGACAGTCAGGAATGATCCAAAGACCACAATTCTATCATTCTCGCCCGCCCTGCTCATTGCATTTGCGAATGCCTGGCCTGGGTCATCGAAAATATTGACGGTTTTTTCATCCAGTTTTGGCTCGATGGATTGCACCTTGGCCGCCAGTTCCGATGCCGTGGCCGCGCGCGGCGACGGCAGGTTGGTCAGGCACCAATGGTCGACGCAGGGCGCCATGGCCTTGATCACGCCGTCGATGTCCTTGTCGTGCATGGAGCCGAACACGGCGAAGGTGTAGGGACTGAAACCCATATTGCCGATGTTCTGCGCCAGCGCGGCAGCGGCGTGCGGGTTGTGCGCCACGTCGTAGATCACCGTCGGGCGGCCCGGCAGCACCTGGAAGCGGCCCGGCAGTTCCACCATCACCAGGCCGGTGCGCACTTCCTGCGCGCCGACCGGCAATTCCATTTTCAGCGCTTCCAGCGCCGCCAGTGCCGCGCAGGCGTTCAGCAACTGGTTGGCGCCGCGCAGGCCCGGATACGCCAGCGAATTGCGGCGCATGGTGCGGCCGCCATAGTTCCACTGCTGCTTGTCGCCTGCGTAGTTGAAGTCGCGCCCCATCAGCCACAGGTCGGCGCCGATTTCCCTGGCGTGGTCGATCAGTGACTGTGGCGGCACCGGGTCGCTGCAGATGGCAGCCTTGCCGGTGCGGAAAATGCCCGCCTTCTCGAAACCGATCTGTTCGCGCGTACCGCCCAGGTAGTCGACGTGGTCGATGTCGACGCTGGTCACGATCGATACGTCGGCATCGATCACGTTGACCGCGTCCAGGCGGCCGCCCAGGCCCACTTCCAGGATCACCACGTCCAGCGCCGCCTGCGACATCAGGTGCATGATGGCCAGGGTGGTGAATTCGAAATAGGTCAGCGAGATATCGCCGCGCGCCCGCTCCACGAAGTTGAAGCTCTCCACCAGCTGCGCATCGCTGGCCATGTCGCCGTTCAGGCGCGCACGCTCATTGAAGTGCAGGAAGTGCGGCTTGATGTACAGGCCGACGCGGTAGCCGCCCTGCAGCAGGATCGATTCCAGCATGGCGCAGGTCGAGCCCTTGCCGTTGGTGCCGGCCACCATGATGACCGGGCACTTGAACTGCAGGGCCATGCGTTCCTTGACGGCGCGCACGCGGTCCAGGCCCATGTTGATGACGGTTTCGGCATGGCGCGACTCGATCAGCGCAAGCCATTCGGGGAGGGTATTCGGGAGATTGGACATAGACGCCAGGGAGGGATGCCGGGCGCGCAGCGCAGCAGGCCGCGCGCGCCGGGTAAAGCTTGATACTTAGGCCAGCACTTCCGCGGCCTGGTTCTGCATCAGCGCCAGCAGGCGGGCGATTTCTTCGCGCATCTGGCGGCGGTCCACGATCATGTCGATCGCGCCCTTCTGCAGCAGGAACTCGGAACGCTGGAAGCCTTCCGGCAGTTTCTCGCGCACGGTGTTTTCGATCACGCGCGGGCCGGCAAAGCCGATCAGGGCCTTCGGCTCGGCCATCACCACGTCGCCCATGAAGGCGAACGATGCGGACACGCCGCCCATGGTCGGGTCGGTCAGCACGGAGATGAACGGCAGCTTCTTCTCGGCCAGCTTGGTCAGCATGGCGGTGGTCTTCGCCATCTGCATCAGCGACAGCAGGCCTTCCTGCATGCGCGCGCCGCCGGTGGCGGTCACGCAGATGAACGGCACCTTCTGTTCCAGCGCCACCTGGGCCGCGCGGACGAAGCGCTCGCCCACCACGGAACCCATGGAGCCGCCCATGAATTCGAATTCGAAGCATGCCACCACAACCGGCAGGCTCATGATCGAGCCGCCCATGGCGACCAGGGCATCGGTCTCGCCGGTGGCTTCCATCGCCTGCTTCAGGCGATCGGGGTATTTCTTGCTGTCTTTGAATTTCAGCGTGTCGACCGGCAGGGTTTCCTGGCCGATTTCATAACGGCCGCCGGCGTCCAGCAACGCGTCCAGGCGCTCGCGGGCGCGGATCCGCATGTGGTGGTCGCACTTGGGGCAAACGTGCAGGTTCGACTCGAGGTCGGTACGGTACAGGACGGCCTCGCAGGATGGGCATTTCACCCACAGGCCTTCGGGCATGGTCTTGCGAGCGGCAGCTTCCGAGCGCTGGATGCGCGGGGGCAGCAATTTTTCCAACCAGCTCATAAATTTCTCCTCTTGCACTAACTTAGGCCGGAAGTGTAGCCGTTTCTGCCTGTCCTGTCGAACAAAACAGGCAGAACATTGCTTTCAGATCAACGGTTTTCATCGAGCGCAGAACGGATGCCGGAAACGAACGAACGTACGGATTTTGCCGCTTCCGCCGGGGTCGAGGCTTCGATTTCCTGGATGATGCGGCTGCCGATCACCACCGCATCGGCCACCGATGCCACCGCCTTGGCCGTAGCCGCGTCGCGGATGCCGAAGCCGACGCCCAGCGGCAGCTGGACGTGCTTGCGGATCATGTCCAGGCGGCGCGCCACGTCTTCCGTGTCGATATGGCCGGCGCCGGTCACGCCTTTCAGCGACACGTAATAGGTGAAGCCGCTGCCGACGCGCGCCACTTGCTGCACGCGTTCTTCGGTCGAGGTGGGGGCCAGCAGGAAGATCAGGTCCTGGCCTGCCGCGCGCATCTTGGCGGCGAAGGCCTCGCACTCTTCCGGCGGGTAGTCGACCACGATGGCGCCGTCGGCGCCGGCGGCGCGGCTGGCGTCGATGTAGGCATCGGCGCCCAGGCGTTCGATCGGGTTGGCATAACCCATCAGGACCACTGGCGTGGTGCTGTTGGTCTTGCGAAATTCGCGCACGAAGTCGAAGCAGTCGCGGATGCTGACGCCCTTGGCCAGGGCGCGTTCGCAGGCGCGCTGGATCACGGGACCTTCCGCCATCGGGTCGGAGAAGGGAATGCCGAGTTCCAGGATGTCGGCGCCGCCCTCGACCAGGGCGTGCATCAGTTCCACCGTCTTGCCGGGTTCAGGGTCGCCGGCGGTGATGAAGGTCACCAGGGCTTTTTTGTTTTGCGCTTTCAGGGCGGCGAAGGTTTGGGCGATACGGGTCATGTTTTTTCCTTTCAAACCGGTAAAGCGGTGTCAGACCCGCAGGGTCAGACACCGGTACGCGGCGGTCGCGGGTCAGGTGTCAAGAACATGTGGCACAACACGGAAAAACAGAATTAGAAATTGAGGCCGGCGCGCTGCGCGACGGTGTGCATATCCTTGTCGCCGCGGCCCGACAGGTTGGCCAGGATGATCTTGTCCTTCGGCAGGGTCGCCGCCAGCTTGGCTGCATAAGCCAATGCATGCGACGATTCCAGCGCCGGGATGATCCCCTCGATATGGCAGCAATCGTGGAAAGCCTGCAGCGCCTCGTCGTCGGTGATCGACACGTACTGCGCCCGTCCCGAATCCTTCAGGTAAGCATGCTCCGGCCCGACGCCCGGATAGTCCAGGCCTGCCGATACCGAGTGGGTCTCGATGATCTGCCCGCCCGCATCCTGCAGCAGGTAAGTACGGTTGCCGTGCAGGACGCCCGGATAGCCGGCCGTCAGCGACGCCGCATGCTTGCCGGTATCCAGGCCCTCCCCTGCCGCCTCGACGCCCACCAGCGCGGTGGAAGCCTGGTCGATGTAGGGATAGAAAATGCCCATTGCATTCGAGCCGCCGCCGATGCAGGCCACCACATAGTCCGGCTGGCGGCCGGTCATTTCAGGCATCTGCTGCAGGCATTCCTCGCCGATCACGGACTGGAAATCGCGCACCATCATCGGGTATGGGTGCGGGCCCGCCACGGTACCGATGATGTAGAACGTGTTCTCGATATTGGTGACCCAGTCGCGCATAGCTTCGTTCAACGCATCCTTCAGGGTCCTGGAGCCGGATTCCACCGGCACCACGGTCGCGCCCAGGAGCTTCATGCGGTACACGTTCTGCGCCTGGCGCTTGACGTCCTCGCTGCCCATGTACACCACGCATTCCAGGCCGAAACGGGCGCAGATGGTGGCGGTGGCAACGCCGTGCTGGCCAGCGCCGGTTTCGGCGATGATGCGCGGCTTGCCCATGCGCTTGGCCAGCAGTGCCTGTCCAATCACGTTATTGATCTTGTGGGCGCCGGTGTGGTTCAAGTCTTCGCGCTTGAAATAGATTTGCGCGCCGCCCAGCTGGTCGGACCAGCGCTTGGCGTGGTACACGGGCGAAGGACGGCCGACGAAGTGCTTCAGCTCATAGCGGAACTCTTCCAGGAACAGTTCATCCTTGCTGTAGCGGGCATAGGCTTCGCGCAGCTCGGCCAGCGCGTAGCTCAGGGTTTCGGCAACGAAGGAGCCACCGTAGGGGCCGAAATGGCCGGTGGCGTCGGGCAGGTGGTAAGACGAGGCGTGGAACAGGTGCGCTGGTGGCGCGTCAACCGGGGTTTTCATGGTGCGGATCTTTCTCAAACGTGGCATCTGCTGCCCGCACGCCGCGGATGAAGTCCGCGATCAGGCGAGCATCCTTGATGCCCTTGGCGCGCTCGACGCCACTTGAGACGTCAACCGCGTAAGGGCGAACGCTGGCCACTGCGCCAGTCACATTTTGCACGCTCAAGCCACCACTCAAAACGGCCCGATGCGCGAGTTCTTTTGGGATGAGGGACCAATCGAAAACCTTTCCTGCGCCGCCATATGCATCCACGAAGGTGTCGAGCAGGAGGCCCGAGAACATGCCACTGGATGCGCGGCAAAGTCGCTCATATTCTAGCAGCTCGGCGCCGCTTGTGTCGGGTTTGACGCGGAATACCCGCACGAACGCCCGCCCGGCGGCGCGCGCCGCCTCGGCGCACTGCCCGGCCGTCTCGTCGCCGTGGAATTGCAAAAGTGATACCGGCGCCACGGCCACGGTGGCCGCCACCTGTTCGGCGCTATGGTTGACGAACAGGCCGACCGGGGTGACGAACGGTGGCAGCAGCGCAATCAGCTCGGCGGCACGCTGCGGCGTGACGTAGCGCGGGCTCTTGTCATAGAACACGAAGCCCACGGCATCGGCGCCCGCCGCCACGGCGGCCTGGACGTCTTCTTCGCGGGTCAGGCCGCAGATCTTGATGCGGGTGCGTGGCATGGCGGGTTTCCTCAGAAGGCAGGCAGGATGCTGGGCTCTTCGTACGGCAAGCCCCATTTGTCGTCGTATTCGATTTTCGCCAGGTACAGGCCGTCCGGCATGAAGGTCGGCGCCGCCTTGGTGCGGTCCTTCCCCGCCAGCAGCTCGCCCAGCCAGGCAGTGTCTTCCCGCCCCTGGCCGACGTAGATCAGCGACCCCACCAGGTTGCGCACCATGTGGTGCAGGAAGGCGTTGGCGCGCAACGTGAACAGGATCATGTCGCCGTGGCGTTCGATCTCGATGCTGTGCATCTCCTTGACCGGTGTCCTGGCCTGGCACATGGAGGCGCGGAAGGCAGTGAAGTCGTGCGTGCCGATCAGCGGCTTGACGGCTTCGCGCATGCGCTCCACGTCCAGCTTCCAGTGCGTGAAGCCGGCGCGGCCCGCCAGCAGCGGCGAGCGCACCTGGTGGTTGTACAGCAGGTAATGGTAGGTGCGGGAACGGGCGCTGAAGCGGGCATGGAATTCCTGTTCAGGCGCGGGCGCTTGCGGCAGGTAGCGTGCCCAGCGCACGCCGATGGAGTCGGGCAGGAAGGCATTGATGCCGCGCACCCAAGCGTGTTCGGCGCGATCCAGCTCGGTGTCGAAGTGCACCACCTGGTTCAGCGCGTGCACGCCGGCGTCGGTGCGGCCGGCGCAGGTGGTGCCCAGCCTGGCGCAGGCAAAGCGCTCAATGGCTTCCTCCAGCTTGTTCTGCACGGTCTGGCCGTGCGGCTGGATCTGGTAGCCAAGCCAGTCGGCGCCGTTGTACTGGACTCCTAATGCGATGCGTTTCAAAATAAAAAATGCCCGGTCAGTGTGATCTGTGACCGGGCATTATAAGGCGAAACCGGCGTCAGCCGAGCTGGGCGCGCATCGCCGAGGCCCGGGCCACCTGGTCGTCGCTGCCGCCGCGGATCACTTCATCCAGCAGCTCGCGGGCGCCTTCCTTGTCGCCGATTTCCTGGTAGGCCACGGCCAGGTCCAGCTTGGTGTCCATTTCCATGTGCAGGGCCGACATTTCTTCCTCGTTCTTCGGCGCGGCAGTTTCCTGCGCTGCGCCGCCGAGGTCGAGGTCGATGCCGGACAGGTCGAAGTCGGCCGGTGCGGCGGCAGCCGGGGCCGCGGCCGGGGCGGCGGCAGGCGCCGCTTCGGCCGGCAGGTCGAGCGCGAAGTCGGCAGCGGACAGCGGCACTTCCTCCACCGCTGCGGCGGCCGGGGCGGCGCCGCCGGCTGGCAGCGAGAAGTCCATCATGTCCAGTTCAGCCAGCGGATCGGCGGCAGGCGCCGGCGCGGCCGCTTCCGGCGCCTTGGTTTCACCCGGCAGGTCCAGGTTGAAGTCCATGCCGATATCGGCCATCGCATCGGGCGCCGGGGTGGCTTCCACGGTTTCCACCTTGGCCGGCGCGTTGTCCAGGCCCAGGTCGAACGACAGGTCTTCCACTGCTTCCGCAGCCGGCACGGCTTCCGGCGCCGGCGCGGCTTCGGCGGCAGCGGCAGGCGCCGGCTCGTCGAAACTCAGGCCGCCCAGGTCGAAGTCCAGGGTATTGCTGTCGGCCGCTTTCGGCGCCGGCTTGTCTTCTTCGGCCAGCGACGGCAGCGCGGTGGCGTCGCGGTCGAGGTCGAAGTCCATCAGGTTGGCTTCGGCGGCGGCAGGCGCTGCCTCGGCGCTCAGGTCCAGGTCCAGGCCACCCGCTTCGGCCTCGGCGGCCGGCGCAGGCGCCGCGGCGGCCGGCTCGGCGAACATGGCGGCGAAGTCGTTCAGTTCGTTCGATTCGCTGGCGACGAACGGCGCGGCGGCGGCGCCACCGGCGGCAGCGGCGGCGCCCAGGCCGGCAGCGGCCTTGGCTTGCGCGGCGGTGACGTACAGCGGATTGTCCGGATCGATGCCGGCGCCCAGCGCGGCTGCTTGCGCCCACTCGTCGCCCTGGCCCTTGGTCATCGAATACAGCTCGGTGGCCTGCGCCTCGAAGCCACGCGCATCCTTGCGGCCGGCATAGATTTCCAGCAGCTTCAGGCGCACGGGGTGGCGTTCCGGATGCACGCGCAGCGCTTCCTTCAGGATTTCTTCGGCCTGGGCATCGCGGCCGTAGGCGATGTACACGTCGGCTTCCGCCACCGGATCGACTTCATTGGTATCGAGCTGGCTGGCCGACGGGGCGAAGTTGGAGTTGAACACGCTGTTGCTGGTGTCCACGCTCTGGCCGCCGGTTTCGGCGAACAGGGAATGCGCCGTGGTACCCGGATCGCCCAGCACACTGCTGTTTTCCGCGTTCGGCAGCGACAGCTGTTCGGCTGACTTGCGGCGGCGCATGACCAGCAGCGCGGCACCGCCCAGCAGCGCAGCCACGGCGGCGCCGATCAGCTGGATGTTTTCCATGATGGTGTCGACCAGGCTCGGCTCCACCGGCGCTGGCGGCGGCGCGGCCACGCTGCGTTTTGGCTTGCTTGGCTTGGCCGGAGCGGCGGCCGGTTCCGATGCCGCCGGCGCGGCGGCGGCAGGCGCCGAAGCAGCCGGCGCGGCGCCCTTGGCTGGTGCGCTGGCGGCCGGACTTGCGGCCGGGCTGGCGGCGGCAGCGGCAGCGGCCGGTGCGCTGGCCTTCGCTTGCGCGTTGGCGGCCGCCTTGTTCTTCACTTCCATCAACTTCTCGAGGTCGTTGACGTTCTTTTCCAGCTCCTTCACGCGGGCGCTGGCGTCGGCCATCTGGCGGTCCTTGGCGATCTTGTCTTCCACCGCACCGGTCTTGCCCGGCTTGCTGGCAGCGTCGCCGGCCTTGGACAGTTTCAGCTGGTCTTTCGATTCGGTCACGGCGGTCGGGCGTTCCTTCACCTGGGCCGTGATCTTGCCGGTCTGCGCCTGCTGCGCTTCCGGTTCCTTGGCCGGGGTGGCGGCCGCCACCTGCCCTGCCAGCTTGGCACGGTAGGCGTTGAAGTCGGCGGCATGCGCCACCACCACGCCGTGGGCTTCGCCGGCGCTGGTGCCCTTGACGGTGCCGGCATCCGGCACCGACAGGATGGTGCCGGACTTCAGGCGGTTCATATTGTTGCCGGCGAAAGCGTCCGGATTGGCACGGTACAGCGCGACCAGCATCATGTCGAGCGAAACGTCGGCCGGCTTCAGGCGGCCCGCGATGCGGCCCAGCGTATCGCCCTTCTTGACTTCATAGCTGTCGGCAGCCGGCGCATCCTGCGCGGCGGCGGCGCGCGGTGCCGCTTGCGACGGCGTGCGCGATGGCGCGGCGGACGGTGCTGCCGGAGTGGCGGCGGCGGGAGCGGCGCTTGGCGCTGCCGCCGGCGCAGCGGGGCGCGCCGAACGCACATCGACCGGTGCCGCCACTTGCGGCGCCTGGGTGGTGCGCAGGTCGGCCGGATCGAGCAGGAAGGTGTATTCGCGGACCAGGCGGCCATTGGTCCAGGTCAGTTCCAGCAGCATGTCAACGAACGGTTCGTTGATCGGCTGGGCCGAGGTGACGCGGATGAATTGGCGGGAGCCACGGGCTTCCACCTCGAAGCGCAAGCTGAGCAGGGCCGGATTGAAGTCGATATTGGCGGCGCGGAAGGCATCCGGCGAGGCCAGCTTGGCCACCAGTTCGGACGCTTCTTCGGCAGAAACGGCCGTCAATTCGATTTCGGCGCGCAGCGGCTGCCCCAGCGAGGAGAGCACAGTGAGCTTGCCAAGGCCGGCTGCGTTGACGGATAGAGGGGCGAGCACCACGCCGCTGAGCATGGCAGCGGTCAGTGTTTTCAACGCGAACGAAGCGACCTTGGAAGGTTTTTGTACAGGCATAGTGAGCGACGAAAGTAGTTAACGTGGAAAGAAAGTTACTTTTCCAGAGGTCTCAACATAACATCATGCTTTGCGGCATGCAAGCATTCTCCCTCCTGAGCAGCCTATTCTGTTTCGTTCATGCCGAAAATATTCTTTGATTCAAAGAAAAAAGCCGGAATTTCCTTTGAAATCCGGCTTTTAGAAAATACTTCTTATCTTGTTTATTA
>CBHWEO010000152.1:0-13525 GCA_966112955.1 uncultured Duganella sp.
GCAAGGGCGTGCTGGCGATCGAGCGCGGCATCGAAGTGGGCCACGTGTTCCAGCTCGGCACCGCCTACTCCGAATCGATGCAGGCCACCTTCCTGGACGAGAACCAGAAGCCGGCGCCGCTGCAAATGGGCTGCTACGGCATCGGCATCACCCGCATCCTGGGCGCGGCCATCGAGCAGAATTTCGACGACAAGGGCATCATCTGGCCGACCTCCCTGGCGCCGTTCGAAGTGGTGCTGTGCCCGATGGGCATGGACCGCTCGGAGCTGGTCAAGGCCGAAACCGAAAAGCTGTACAACGCCTGCGTGGAAGCCGGCATCGACGTCATCCTGGACGACCGCGGCCAGCGCCCGGGTGCCATGTTCGCCGACTGGGAACTGATCGGCGTGCCGCACCGTGTGGTGATCGGCGAGCGAGGCCTGAAGGAAGGCAACCTGGAATACCAGGGCCGCCGCGACACCGAAGCGACCGCCGTACCGGTGGCCGAAGCCCTGGCTTTCATCAAGGGCAAAATCCAGCAGTGACCGCCATGGCTGGGCCAGCGCACAAATCGGGACGTGAACGCCGCCGGTGGTGGGCGCGGCCCTTGCGCTGGTGGCATACCGTTGCCTTTGCCACGGGCGTGCTGTGCGCCCCGTTCGGCTTTGCCGGCAACCAGAAGGAGGAAGCGCTGGCCGACTCGGTGCGGCTGGCGCTGTCCAACGCCATCATGGATGCCCGGCCGCCCAAGCCGGTCTTCCTCAACCCCGCCGACCGCGCGCAGTACGACGCTTGGTACGGCGCCATGTCGGACCGCCTGAAGCGCAAGCTGCCGGACGAATTCACCCGCCGCGAATTCCTCGAAACCGCCTGGTACGAGGCGCGCCGCGCCGGGCTGGATCCGGGGCTGGTGCTGGGGCTGATCCAGGTCGAATCGGCTTACCGCAAATACGCCGTGTCGATCGTCGGCGCGCGCGGCTACATGCAGGTGATGCCGTTCTGGACCAACGTGATCGGCGATCGCGACCGCTCCAAATTGTTCAATATGCAGACCAACCTGCGTTACGGCTGCTCGATCCTGCGCATGTACATCGACATGGAGCAGGGCAACCTCTACCTCGCCCTCGGCCGCTACAACGGCAGCCGCGGCCGTCCCGAATACCCCAACGCTGTCCTCGCGGCCTGGAACAAGTGGAAGCTGTGAGCCGGCGCTGAAGTTCAGCGCGCAGGCAGCAGCAGGGCGCTGGCGCCGACCATGGCGAACAGTAGCACGCCGACGGGCAGCAGGCCGTGGTGCAGGAAGGGCGCGACCAGCTGGGTGGCGCCGGCGACGCAGGCGAACGACAGGAACATCAGCAGGCCGGAACCCTTGCCGGCGCTGTCGCCGGCAGCCTGCAAGGCGCCGCCCATGGTGGCGGGGCCGCGCAGGCCCAGGCCGCCGCAGAACATGGCGGCCAGAACCGCCAGCGCCACCAGGCCCGGTGTGCCGCGCATTCCCGCCAGGGCCATTGCCATCAACCCGCCGCCGGCCAGCAATTGCAGCAGGGTGCCGGCGCGTGCCAGCCAATGCTGGCCGGTGCGTTTCACCATGCGCACCGCCGCGGAAGCGCCGGCCATGAAGGCCAGCACGCCGCAGATCTGCAGGATGGCGAATGCTTCGATCCCCAGCCCCAGTGCATGCGTCACCAGCACCGGTGCGCTGGCCACGTACATCAGCAGGGCGCCGAACATGACGGCGTAACTCAGGGCGTAACGCAGGTAGCGGCGGTTGCGCAGCAGCGGTGCGTAGCCGTGCCGGGGCCCGGCTTGGCCGGCGGCAGCGGTGGCGGGGGCTGGGCCGGGGGCGCGGGCGATGATGCGGGCCACCATGGGCAGCAGCAGGAGCGCCATGGCGGCAATCAGCCAGAACGTGGTGCGCCAGCCGGCGTACAGCACGATGGCAGCGCCGGCCACCGGTCCGGCGGCGGGGATGGCCGATTCCGCCATGGCTACCATGGCCAGCGCTTTCACGGCATCGGTTTCCTCGAAACGGCGCCGTATCAGCGCGGGAACGGCAACGGTGGCCGCGCCGGCGCCCAGGCCTTGCAACAGCCGTCCCGCCAGCATCCACTCGATGCCCGGCGCCAGCGCGCACACCAGGCTGCCGCCGCCCAGCAGCGCCGTGCCGGCCATGATGGTGCGGCGGTCGCCGAAACGGTCGGCCGCCCAGCCCCAGGCCAGCTGCGACAGGGCCAGCGCCGCCATGAACAGCGCCATGGTGGCCTGCGCGGATGGAATGGAGGCGCGCAGTTCCGACGCCATCACGGGAATCGCCGGCAAGTACAGGTCGGACGCCAGCAGCCCGAGCGCGGTCAGGCTGGCCAAAGGCATTGCCAGCAGGGCAGGCGAGGCGGCGCGGAGCGGTGCGGTCATAAGTAAAAAAGCCCCGAGCGCATGGCATCGGGGCTTCTCGAATGGCTGCAACAGCCAGAAGCAGCTTATTTCAGGTGATCGGAAATCAGCTTGGTCATTTCAAACATGGAAACCTGGGATTTGCCGCCGAAGACAGCCTTCAGCTTGTCGTCCGCATTGATCATGCGGCGGTTGGCCGCGTCCTGCAGGTTCAGTTTCTTGATGTAGTCCCAGACTTTCTTGGTCACTTCGGTACGCGGCAGCGGTGCGGAACCGACTACGGCGGACAGTGCGCTCGATGGAGTCATCGCCTTCATGAAGGCTGCGTTAGGTTTGCGTGCGGCTGGTGCTGCGGCTTTCTTTGCTGCTGGCTTGGCTGCTGCCTTCGCTGGTGCAGCTTTTTTTGCTGCAGGCTTGGCGGCGGCTTTCTTTGCTGCTGGTGCTGCTTTCTTGGCTGTTGCCATATTCGAGCCTCCTTAACTAACACATAGAAAATTGCGGATTACAATCGCACGGCTAATATTGGTGGGGATTTGCAGCTTATGCAAGTGTTTTTGTGGGTTTTTTAGAGGAAACAAGGCTTAAACACAAAAAAAGCCGCCCGGGGGCGGCTTTTGCTGCGGCTGCACAGGGAAAATCGCGGCTTAGCGCAGGCCCGGCATCATGCCTTTCATCGAGCGCATCATCTTCATCAAGCCGCCGCCGGACAGCTTTTTCATCATGGCCTGCATCTGCTCGAACTGGTTCAGCATGCGGTTCACTTCCTGCACCTGGACCCCGGCACCGGCCGCGATACGGCGCTTGCGGGCCGCCTTGATCAATTCCGGCTTGGCGCGCTCCTGCGGCGTCATCGAATCGATGATGCCGACCATGCGCCGCACCTGCTTTTCCGCCTGGTCCATGTTGGCGCCGGCGGCCGCCTGCTGGAACTGGGCCGGCAGCTTGTCCAGCAGGCCGGACATGCCGCCCATTTTCTTCATCTGGGTCAGCTGGGCCTTGAAGTCGTTCATGTCGAACTTGCCGCCCGACTTGACCTTGGCCGCCAGTTCGGCCGCCGCCTTTTCGTCCACGCCCTTGCGCGCTTCCTCCACCAGGGCCAGGATGTCGCCCATGCCCAGGATGCGGTTGGCCATGCGCTGCGGGTCGAACGCTTCCAGCCCGTCCAGTTTTTCGGACACGCCGGCAAACTTGATCGGCTTGCCGGTAATGTGGCGCACCGACAGCGCTGCACCGCCGCGCGAATCGCCATCGAGCTTGGTCAGCACCACGCCGGTCAGCGGCAGCGCATCGTTGAAGGCCTTGGCCGTGTTGATGGCGTCCTGGCCCAGCATGGCGTCGACCACGAACAGGGTTTCGACCGGCTTGACCGCGCCGTGCACGGCGGCGATCTCCTTCATCATCTCTTCGTCGATACCGAGGCGGCCGGCGGTGTCGATGATCAGCACGTCGTGGTAATGCTTCTTCGCCCAGTCCAGCGCCGCCAGGGCGATGTCGACCGGCTTGTCCTGCGCGGTGGACGGGAAGAAGTCGGCGCCCACTTGCTGGGTCACCGATTGCAGCTGGGCGATCGCGGCCGGACGGTAGACGTCGGCCGACACCGTCAGCACCTTCTTTTTCTTCTGTTCTTTCAGGTACTTGGCCAGCTTGCCGACGGTGGTGGTCTTACCCACGCCCTGCAGGCCGGCCATCAGGATGATGGCGGGCGGCTGCTGCGCGAACGACAGCTGCGACGCTTCCGGCCCCAGGTCGGCGCCCATCAGGGCGCCCAGTTCGCGCTGCACCACGCCCACCAGGGCCTGGCCCGGGGTCAGGGAGGAAATCACTTCTTCGCCGAGCGCCTTCTCCTTGACCTTGGCGATGAATTCGCGCACGGCCGGCAGGGCGACGTCGGCCTCCAGCAGCGCCATGCGCACTTCGCGCAGCATTTCGGCGGTGTTGGATTCGGTCAGGCGGGCCTCGCCACGCATCGTCTTGACGACTTTGGCAAGGCGCTGTGTCAGGTTGTCTAGCATCGGTAGCCTACTGATATATAGAAAGCGGAAAATCCTGCCATTTTACCTTAGTGGACGGGGTGGACGGCAGCCGCCGGCCTGGCCGCCCATCTCTCACACATTGTCACGTTCGTGCACAGATTTGCGAAATAGACAAAGTTTCTTATTGACAAGATGTGCGGCCCCGTTGCATCTTGTTTATAAGCTAATTTCCAGGACAATTCTGTGCAGACGCTGGCCGCCCCAGATTTGATCGATACTCCCGCGCCCGGCCGGCGGCGGCGGCCGCGCCATTGGCGCCTGGCCGTCCTGGCGCTGCTGGCGTGCGCCGCCGGCTGGCACCTCGCGCGGCCGGCATTGGCGGACATGCTGGCCGACGCGATGCCGTCGGCGCTGCAGGCCGAGCTGGGGCAGGGCTTGCTGCGGGAACTGGAGCGCAGCACCCTGGCGCCGTCCAGGCTGCCGGCCGCGCGCCAGCGGCGCATTGCCGAGGCATTCGGCAGCCTGCAGCCGCCGCACGAAGGCGCGCCGCGGCACCGCCTGCTGTTCCGTTCCGGCCAGTTGGGCGCCACCGCGTTCACGCTGCCGTCGGGCGACATCATCCTGTCCGACGCCCTGGTGCTGGCGCTGCCCGACGACGGCGCCGTGCTGGCCGTGCTGGCGCATGAGGTGGGCCACCAGCAGCGCAGCCACATGCTGCGGCGCCTGGTGCAGGAAGCGCTGCTGCCAGCGGCCGCCGGCACCGTGCTGGGTGATATGGACTGGCTGGTGGCCAGTGTGGCGGCGCGGGTGCCGCAGCTGGCCTGGCCGGCGGCGGCGGAGATCGAGGCCGACCGCTACGCGGCCGACCTGCTGGAACACAACGGCCTGCCGCTGCGCAGCGTGACGGACGTGCAGGACGCGCTGTCCGCCGGCAAAGGCGCAGGGCAGGCCTACCTGGCTGTGCATCCGCCCTACGCGGAACGGCTGGCGCAACAGCGCGAGCGCAGCAGCCGTTGATCCCTGGCGCCATCATGTATGATTGGCGCGCGGCCGGGCAGGCCAACCATTCAATAAGGAGACCTGGATGAAACTGAATCGTATCGGCAAGTCGGTGGCGCTGGCGGCGCTGTTGTTGGCGGGCGGCGCCCAGGCGCAGGACGTGGTGCGGCTGGGGAACCTGAAGTTCGCGCACTACGGCGCGGTGTCGTACATCAAGGAGATCGCACCCAAGTGCGGCATCAAGGTGGAAGAGCGCGTGTTCGCCAAAGGCCTGGACGTGATGTCGGCCATCATTTCCGGCGAACTCGATGTGGGCGCCACCGCATCGGAAGCGGCCATCTCGGGCCGCGCCGGCGGCGCGCCGATCTATGCGGTAGCCGGCTTTGCCAAGGGCGGCGCGCGCCTGGTGGGCCGCAGCGACCTGAACATCAAATCGATCAAGGACCTGAAAGGCAAGAAGGTCGGCGTCACGCGCGGCGGCATCCAGGAAGTGCTGCTGCTGGCCGAGCTGCAGCAGGCCGGCCTGACCGCGTCCGAGCAGCCGGGCAAGGACGTGCAACTGGTGCTGCTGGCCTACGCCGACTTGAACCAGGCCCTGCTCGGCAAGCATATCGACGCCATGATGCAGTCGGAGCCGCAATCCTCGCAAGCCATCAACAAGGGTTATGGCGTGGAGATCATGAAGCCCTACAACACCCCGATCGGCGAGCCGATCCGCACCATGGTGATGACCGAGAAGTTCTACAAGGAGCGCCGCCCGGTGGCGGAGAAGTTCATGCGCTGCTTCGTGGAAGCCACCAAGACTTTCATCGACCAGCCGGCCACCGCCGAAAAATACGTGCGCGAGACCGTCTTCAAGGGCCAGATCACCAGCGACGATTTCCAGGACGCGATCGGCAATTCGCCGTATTCCTATGACATCACGCCGGAGCATATCCAGGTCACCACCGACATCATGGTCAAGACCGGCGTGGGCCGCATGGCCAAGCCGCCCGTGGCCAAGGACTGGGTCAAGACCGACCTGCTGGAACAGGCCAAGAAATCGCTGGGCGTGAAATGAAGCTGGCCTGGCGTGACGTCGGCGTCGGCCTGGTAGTGCCGGCGGCCCTGGTGCTGGTCTGGCATATCGTCACCTACCAGGGCTGGGTCAACCCGCAGGCGCTGCCGTCGCCCGAAGCGGTGGCGCGCAAGTGGCTGGAATACCTGTTGCCGCTGCAGCCGTACGACGGCAACGGCAACTGGCTGGCCTGGGCCTTCTCCGGCGAATTGATCCACGATGCGATGGGCAGCATGTACCGCGTGCTGCTTGGCTTTGCCATCGGCGCCGGGCTGGCGCTGCCGCTGGGACTGGCCATGGGCGCCAGTGCCCACGCCTACCGCCTGTTCAATGTGCTGGTGCAGATCATCCGGCCGGTGCCGCCGATTGCCTACATCCCGCTGTCGATGCTGTGGTTCGGGCTCGGCAACCCGCCGGCCATCTTCCTGATTTCGCTGGGCGCCTTCTTCCCGGTGCTGATCAACACCATTGCCGGCGTGCGCCAGGTGGACGGCATCTACCTGCGCGCCGCGCGCAACCTCGGCGCGTCCGGCCCCACCATGTTCCTGCGCGTGATCCTGCCGGCGGCCGTGCCCTCCATCCTGGCGGGCGTGCGCATTGGCATCGGCACCGCCTTCATCGTGGTGATCGTGGCGGAAATGGTGGCGGTGAACAATGGCCTGGGCTTCCGCATCAGCGAAGCGCGCGAGTACTTCTGGTCGGACAAGATCATCGCCGGCATGATCACCATCGGTTTGCTGGGCCTGGCCATCGACGTGGCCATGGACCGCCTCAACAACCACCTGCTGCGCTGGCACCGCGGCCTGGAGAGCTGAATGAGCGCAGCACATATCGACATCAAGGGCGTCAGCAAGGTGTTCGGCACCTCGGTGGTGGCGCTGCAGGACATCAACCTCGATATCCCGCGCGGCCAGTTCGTCTGCCTGCTGGGGCCTTCGGGCTGCGGCAAATCGACGCTGCTGAACGCCATCGCCGGCTTCTCAGCGCCCAGCAGCGGCAGCATCGTCGCCGACGGCAAGCCGGTGGCCGGGCCGGGGCCGGAGCGCGGCATGGTATTCCAGGAATACGCGCTGTTCCCATGGATGACGGTGGCCGACAATGTGGCCTTCGGGCTGGAGATCAAGGGCATGCCGAAGGCGGACATCGCGGCCACGGTGGAGCGCCTGCTCAAGACATTGTCGCTGCAGGATTTCCGCCACCGCTTCCCCAAAGACCTGTCGGGCGGCATGCGGCAGCGGGTGGCCATCGCCCGCGTGCTGGCGCTGGATTCGCCGATCATGCTGATGGACGAGCCGTTTGGCGCGCTGGATGCGCTGACCCGCCGCAACCTGCAGGACGAGCTGCTGCGCATCTGGGCCGAGCTGAAAAAGACCATCATCTTCGTCACCCACAGCATCGAGGAAGCGATCTACCTGGCCGACCGCATCGTGGTCATGACTTACCGGCCCGGCACGGTCAAGCGCGACATCCTGGTCGACATGCCGCGCCTGCGCGACCCGTCGGCGCCGGAGTTCAATGCCCTCAAGCGCGAACTGGGGCAGCTGGTGATGGAAGAACAACAACGCCATCACAACGACGAGTTGAGGGCTGCTGCTGTCGACTAAGATTGTCCCGGTGCCAGCTCCCGGCACGCGCAGCGTGTTGGGACCTGGCACCGCTGACTTCATGCCAGTGCCTGACCCCATGGTGTCCAGGTGTTAAACTTACCGGATGCAAACATACTTTCTGATCGCAGCAACGCTGCTGTACCTGGTCTGTGGCTTCCTCCCCTCGCGCAAGGCCATCCCCATCGCCGCATTGACGGCCGGGGCCTGGCTGCTGCACGGCGTGGCATTGTGGATCGACGTGATGGTGCCCGGCTCCCTGCGCATCGGCTTTGCCACCATGCTGTCGTCGGCGCTGTGGATTTCGGTGGGCGCCTATTGGCTGGAAAACCAGAACTTCCCCCTGGATGGCCTGCGCCGCATCGTGATGCCGGTGGCCGCGCTGGCCGTGGCGCTGCAGGCCGGCTTCCCCGGCTCCGTGGTCCCGACCGCAGGCCGTTCCACCATGCTGGGTTGGCATATTGCCATCGCCACCCTGGCCTACAGCACCCTGACGATTGCCGCCTTCCACGCCGTGCTGATGGCGCTGCAGGAGTCGCGCCTGCATACCCGCAACGACAGCCCGGGCTTTTTCGCCACCGCGCTGGACCAGCTGCCGGCCCTGCTGACCATGGAAAGGCTGCTGTTCCGCCTGATCGGCTTCGGCTTCGTGCTGCTTAGCCTGACGGTCCTGTCGGGCATCGTGTTCAGCGAAGAACTGTTTGGCCGGGCGCTCAAGTGGGACCATAAATCGGTCTTCACCCTGCTGTCCTGGGTGCTGTTCGCCGCCTTGCTGGCGGGCCGCCACTTCCGCGGCTGGCGCGGCAAGACGGCCCTCAGCTTCACGCTGGCGGGCTTTGCGACCCTGCTGCTGGCCTATGTCGGCAGCCGTTTTGTACTGGAAGTGGTTTTACATCGAGGTATCGCATGACACGAATCCTGTTCTGGCTGGCGCTGGTCTTCCTGGTCATCGCCGCCATCCGCAGCAAGCTGCGCAAGATGAGCGGGCCGCCAGGGCAGGGCCAGGCGCCCGCCGCGCGCCAACAGCCGGCGCAGCCGCCAGCGGTGGAAAAGATGCTGCAATGCGCCCATTGCGGCGTGCATTTCCCGTCGTCCGAGAACGTGCCGGCCAACGGCCGTGACTACTGCTGCGCGGCGCACGCCCCGCACTGAGGCCGCCCCAGCGTGTTTGCCCGCCTCCATTCCCTGTCGGCCGCATCGCGCGATACGTTCTGGCGCTCGCTGAAGGCGCTGGGCGCGACGCGCATCGTGATTGCGCTGGTGCTGCTGCTGTACTTCAGCGCCGGCCGCCTGCGCCTGACACCCGAACTGACGGTGCAGGTGTGCCTCAGCTACCTGCTGCTGGCGGGCGCGCTGCAGGCGCTGGCCAGCCGCTGGCGCCGTCATTTCATGCTGCAGCTGATGTCGCAGGTGGCCATCGACCTGACCTGCATCTCGCTGCTGTACATGGCGACCGGCGGCATGCGCTCCGGCCTGGCCATCCTGTACCTGTTCCCGCTGGCCGGCTGTGCCATCCTGGCGCCGTTGCTGCTGGCGCTGTTCAGCGCCTCGCTGGCCACGCTGTTCATGCTGGCCCACAGCACCTACCAGGCCATTGCCGACGACGAATCGCTGGTGCTGCAGGCCGGCCTGTATGGCATCGCCTGGTTTGCCGCCGTGCTGGTGGTGAACCGCATGGCCGCGCGCCTGATCGGCCAGGAAGAACTGGCCGCCCAGCGCGGCATTGAGATCGGCGTGCAGCAGGCGGTCAACCGCCTGGTCATCGCCCACTCGGCCGACGGCATCCTGGTGGTGGGGCCGGACGGCGCCATCCACATGAGCAACCCGGCCGCGCAGCAGATGCTGGGCGCGGAGCCCTTGCTGGATGGCGGCGCCCTGCAGCCGATCGCCGCCGCCTATGAAGCCTGGCGCGCCGATCCCTCCCAAGCCACGGCCTTCATCACCATCAAGCCTTTCGCCGACCCGGCGCAGGAAGAATTGACGGCCGCCTGGAGCGCGCGGCGCGACATGGCCTTGCACCTCAAGCTGCGCTTTGCCGCCGCCGACACGGCCGGCCTGGACGTCGAGCGCAACGTGATCTTCCTGGAAGACGTGAGCGGCATCGAGGAAAAAGCCCAGCAACTGAAACTGGCCTCGATGGGCCGCCTGACGGCCAGCATCGCGCATGAGGTGCGCAACCCGCTGTCGGCCATCGGCCACGCCAATTCGCTGCTGGAAGAGGACTTGCAGGCGCCCGTGCACAAGCGCCTGCTGAAGATCATCAGCGACAATGTGGCGCGCGTGAACCGTATGGTGGAAGACATCCTGCAGCTGTCGCGCAAGGCACAAAGCCACCACGAACCGATGGAGCTGGAATCCTTCCTCAACGAGCTGAAGGCGGAATTCGATGAAACCCATAAGCTGGACAGCAAGATCCTGTGCCTGGGCGGCATGCAGCAAGTGATGGTGCGCTTCGATCCCCTGCATTTGCGCGAAGTGCTGGTCAACCTGCTCAACAACGCGGTGCGCTATGCCAGCGGCACCCCGGGCAGCATCCGCGTCTTCATCGTGCAGGTGGCGGGGCGCCCGCTGGAACTGCACGTGCAGGACGATGGCCCCGGCATTTCGCCCCAGGTGCGGGCCCACCTGTTCGAGCCGTTCTACACCACCTCGAGCAAGGGGACCGGCCTGGGCCTGTATCTGGCGCGCGAATTGTGCTTGAATAACGATGCCATGCTGGATTACGAACACCGCTTCGAATCCGGCGTGACGGATGGCGGCGCCCGCAAGTCGAGCGGCCGCTTTGTGATTACTTTCGCGAGACCCGCATGACTTCTCCACGTGTCCTGGTCGTCGACGACGAAGCCGACCTGCGCGAACTGCTGGAAATTACCCTGCTGAAGATGGGGCTGGACGTGGACAGCACCGAAACACTGCAGCACGCCCGCCAGTTGTTTGCCGAAAAAGATTACCAGCTGGTGCTGACCGATATGCGCCTGCCCGATGGCCTCGGGCTGGAACTGGTGCGCGACGTATCGGCCAGCGGCAAGAATACGCCGATCGCGGTGGTGACGGCCTTCGGCAGCGCCGACAATGCCGTGGTGGCGCTGAAGGCGGGTGCCTTCGACTATGTCAGCAAGCCGGTGCAGCTGGAACAGTTACGCGTGCTGGTGCAGTCGGCGCTCAAGCTGAGCGACGGCGGCGCTCCGGCCGCCAGCACGGCGCGTGGCCAGCAGCCCAGCCGGCTGCGCGGCAGTTCGGCCGTGATCCAGGCCCTGCGCGCCCAGATCGCCAAGCTGGCGCGTTCCATGGCGCCGATCGCCATCAATGGCGAGTCGGGCAGCGGCAAGGAACTGGCGGCGCGCGAGATCCATGCCCAGAGTTCGCGCGCCGACAAGCCTTTCATCGCCGTCAACTGCGGCGCCATCCCGGAAGCGCTGATGGAGGCCGAATTCTTCGGCTACCGCAAGGGCGCCTTCACCGGCGCGGCCGACGAGCGCGACGGCTTCTTCCAGGCCGCCAACGGCGGCACCCTGATGCTGGACGAGGTGGCCGACCTGCCGCTGGCCATGCAGGTCAAACTGCTGCGCGCAATCCAGGAGCGGCGCGTGCGCAAGATCGGCGCCACGGCGGAGGAGCCGGTCGACGTGCGCATCATCAGCGCCACCCACAAGAACCTGGAAAAGCTGGTCGAGCAGGGGCTGTTCCGGCAAGACCTGTTCTACCGCCTCAACGTGATCGAGCTGCGCCTGCCGCCCCTGCGCGAACGGCTGGACGACCTGGACGAGCTGGTGGACGCCATCCTGGCGCGGCTGGGCACCTTCGAACACAAGGCGACGCTGGCGCCGGGCGTGCTGGACGTGCTGAAGGGCTATTCCTTCCCCGGCAACGTGCGCGAGCTGGAAAACATCCTGGAACGCGCGCTGGCGTTTTCCAACGACGGCGTGATTGCGGCGGAAGACCTGGCGCTCAAGGGCGGCAGCCTGCCGCCACCGGCCCCGGTGACGGCGCCCGCCGACATGCCCGCCGCCGCCCCGGCCACGCCAGCGCCTGCGGCAGGCGCCGCGGCCGGTGCGGCCAGCCCAGTGCCGGCCGCAGCGGATGGCGCCGGGGAGGCCGCCCCCGCCGCCGAACCGTCGATGCCGCCGCTGCCGGTGTTCGACGTCCTGCCCAGCAACCTGCCCGCCTACCTGGAAGCGGTCGAGCGCGAGATCATCACGCGCGCCCTGGCGCAGACCAACTACAACCGCACGCAAGCCGCCCAACTGCTGGGCATCAGCTTCCGCCAGCTGCGTTACCAGATGCAGAAACTGAACATCCAGGACCCCGTTTAGCCGATCGTCTATAATCCCGGTCCGCCGCAAAAACGCCCGTTTTTGCTGTAGCGTTTTTGCCAATGCACAAGGGCCTGCTGCGCCGCAATATTGCTTAATAAACGAGCAAAGAAAAAGCAGTGTTAGCGCTTGCTCACCGCCGATCGCCCGTGTTGATTGGGGAAGCTAAAAGTCAATAAGAATTCGTGGTCGAAACGAAAAAATTTCATCTTGTACGATCGGGATCCCGTCACTACAATTAGTGGACGGAATTCGATGGTTCACTAGATATAGTGGTCATAAACAAATACTGAATACGCGGAGCCTACATGCAATCTACTCAAGACCTTTCCATCACCCAGGCGCCACAAGTGCCTGTTTCCGCTGGTGAAACCGCCGGCGGCGTCGCTGTTTCCGCCAGCCAGATGGCCGACTACCGCATCATTCGCCGTAATGGCGCCGTGGTCGCCTTCGAGCCTTCCAAGATCGCCGTGGCGATGACCAAGGCTTTCCTGGCGGTGAATGGTGGCCAGGGTGCGGCCTCCGCCCGTATCCGCGAACTGGTGGAAGAGTTGACCAACAATGTGGTGGCCGCCCTGATGCGCCGCCAGCCAGCCGGCGGCACCTTCCATATCGAAGACGTGCAGGACCAGGTTGAACTGGCCCTGATGCGCTCCGGCGAGCACGACGTGGCCCGCGCCTACGTGCTGTACCGCGCCAAGCACATGGAAGAGCGCCGCCTGAAGAAGGAAGCGGCCGGCGCCACCGCCACCGCCGAACCGCAGATCAACGTCACCGAGAACGGCGTGTCCCGTCCGCTGGTGATGCAGGAAGTGCGCGACCTGATCGGCGCCGCCTGCAAGGGCCTGGAAAAGCACGTCGACTCCGACGCCATCCTGGCCGAAACCGTGAAGAACCTGTACGACGGCGTGCCGGTCGAAGAACTGCACAAGTCCGCCATCCTGGCTGCCCGCGCGCTGATGGAAAAGGACCCTGCCTACTCCCAGGTGACCGCCCGCATCCTGCTGCACACCATCCGCAAGGAAGTCTTCGGCAAGGAAGTGCCGCAAGCCGGCGCCGCCGCCGCCT
Source organism: uncultured Duganella sp. (assembly GCA_966112955.1). Taxonomy (GTDB): domain Bacteria; phylum Pseudomonadota; class Gammaproteobacteria; order Burkholderiales; family Burkholderiaceae_D; genus Rugamonas. Next base: position 13,385 of record CBHWEO010000152.1, read on the forward strand.
ACATCGAGTACTTCCCGCAGTACATCGCCAAGGGCATCGCCGCCGAGCTGCTGAACGAAGAACTGGGCAAGTTCGACCTGCAGAAGCTGGCCAAGGCCCTGGTGGCCGACCGCGACCTGCAGTTCGGCTACATCGGCCTGC
>CBHWEO010000153.1:0-13358 GCA_966112955.1 uncultured Duganella sp.
CGGCCGATGAACAGGCAGGCCAGGTTGGGCGCCCAGGCCGTGGTCAGGAAGTTGATCCCCATGCCCGCCATCGAATACAGCAGCACGGGACGCCGCCCCACGCGGTCGCTGATCGCGCCCAGCATGGGCATGAAGATGAATTGCAGCAGGCCGAAGGTAGCGCCCAGCACGCCGTACCACAGCGCGTGCAGTTCGCGGTCCGCCACGTATTGGCCAACCAGGATCGGCAGCACCGGCACGATGATGCCGATGCCCAGCATGTCGATGAAGATGCTGACCAGGACGAAATTCAGGTTGCCTTTTTTCTTCAGCTCGCTCATGCCGCCACCGCCCATTCTGCGACAAAGCTGTCGCGGAAGGCCAGCAGCTCCTGCAGGCGCTGTTCCCCCAGGGCGCGGCCGGCGGCCGTTTGCATGGTGCCGGGCAGGGTGGCCAGCTTCACTTCGATATGGTCCAGGGAATAGGCTTTGTCGTCGCGTTCGCGCCGGGTCGCCAGCGGATCGTCCGGGTGCGCCAGGGCGCTGCCCATGCGGCCGGCGATATAGAACATGCGGGCCAGGCCGACGGCGCCCAGGGCGTCGAGGCGGTCGGCATCCTGCACGATGCGCGCTTCCAGCGTGGCCGGCGGCAGGCCGGCCGAGAAGCTGTGGGTTTCAATGGCGTGCGCGACGGCGTCCAGGCGGTCGGCCGGAAAGCCTGCTTCGGCCAGTTGGGCGCGCGCCAGCAGCGCCGCCTGGCGCGAAGCCAGGTGGCGTTGCGGATGGTTCTTCGGCAGGTTGACCAGGTCGTGCAGGTAGCAGGCGGCCATCACTACCAGGCGGTCGGCTTCGGGATGCTGTTCCAGCAGCAGGGTGGCGTTGCGCCACACGCGGTGCAGATGGTTGGTGTCGTGGGCGCCATCGTCGCCCGCTGCGGCACTGGCCAGCGCGACCAGGCGCGGCTGCCAGCTGCTCAATATGTTGTCCATGATGCCCTGTTTCGTTTTTAGCAGCGCAATTGTGCCATGTATTTGTCACAACCTTGCATGTTTCTCTATGGCAAAATTCTTGATGCGCATTTTATTGACGTACGGTAACATAGCAGGGTCGTCGTTCATAAGTGAAAGATTATCATGACTACCACAACCAGCCAGCCGGCCGAGTTCCTGGCCTTCACCCTCGGGCAGGAGGAATACGGCATCGATATCCAGAAAGTCAGCGAAATCCGCAGCTACGAGACGCCAACCCGCATCGCCAGCGCGCCGGACTATGTGAAGGGCGTGATCAACCTGCGCGGCCTGATCGTGCCGATCATCGATATGCGCGTGCGCTTCCAGCTGGGCGAGCCGACCTATGGCCCGTTCACGGTGGTGATCATCCTGCACATCGGCAACCGTACGGTGGGCATCGTGGTCGATGCGGTGTCCGACGTGACGACCCTGGAACCGGAGCAGATCAAGCCTGCGCCTGATATCAGCGGTGCCATGGATACCGAATACATCACCGGCCTGGGCACCATCGACGACCGCATGCTGATCCTGGTCGATATCGAACGCCTGATGTCGTCGGCCGACATGGGCCTGATCGAGAAAATGGCGGCTTGACGTAGCCGCCCGCTAGCCTGCACTTTCACGGACCGCCTGTTGCGACAGGCGGTCCGCATCGCCATTCCGGTGGCGCGGCACCCAGCGCACATGCACCTGGGCCAGCGCCGCCATCAGTTGCGCCGCCCGCAAGCGGTGTTCCTCCAGTATCCGGGCACCGTGGCGGGGCGCCAGCAGCACATCGTGCACCACCACCTGGCTGTCGCCGTACAGCAGCAGTTCGGCCACCCCCAATTCCACCGCTTTCTCCAGCGCCGCGATCAGCGCCAGGTATTCGGCATCGCCGCTGCTGCCGTGGCCGGCGCGGCGGCTGATTTCCACCCGCTCGCCGGCCGGCCCGGACAACAGCACGCCAATGCCGATGCGGCCCGGGTTGGGATGGGCCGAACCGTCGAACCATGCATGCCAGGCGGCGGGGGAGGCGGGGACGGGCTGGCGCGCCAGCTTTTCGGCGCGCGCCTTCTCTTGTTTGATGGACATGGGCAAAATGAAAGGGCCGCCAGCGGGCGGCCCTGCCATTCTACCTTAGCGGCGGTAGGGGTTATCGGGGCGGCGGTCGTAGCGGTTGGGGACGCCATCGCCGTCGCGGTCGCGGTCGAAGCGGTTGGGCACGCCGTCGTTGTCGCGGTCGCGGTCATAGCGGTCCGGCACGCCGTCGTGGTCACGGTCCCGATAGCGGTCGCGGTCGTGGTAACGGTTGTCGTAATAGCGGTCGTGGTAGCGGTAATCGCGGTACGGTTCGCGGTAGCTGTAGCTCGGACCCTGCACGTAGTGCGAGCGGTCGTCGTACACCACCCAGCCGCCTTCACGCCAGCCCCAGCCGTTATTCACGCGCACCCATTCCGACGGGACATAGCGGTAGCCCGGGCGTTCGCGCAGCCAGTGGCCGGCCACCCAGGTGTAGCGGTAGCCGTCCCAGCGCCAGAAGCCCGGCGCCCAGACATAGCCGTAGCGCGGCGGCGGCACGCTTTCAAAGCGCAGTGGCGGAGGTGCGTTGCCGATCACCACGCTGAAATCCACCTGGGCCAGCGCGGCAGTGGGCGCAAGGGCGGCCGCGCCGAGTGCCAGGGTGGCTGCTGCGATGAGTTTAGGTTTGAACATGGCGTACCTCCATTGATCCGGTTGCTGATTCGCTGAGTTCAATATAGCAAGCGGCCACGGCGGCCCCTACACCTGATTCAGATTCTTACAAATCGGGAAGGGTACGTAACAATTACCAGTCTTTTGCCGAAAAGAAGGGAAATCCCCCTTCAATCGGGGCAAATGGATGGGTCGGCGCCGTGCCATGATAAGGAGGCGTGCATTGGGCGCGCGGATGCCCCCTGCTACAATCAGTGGGCGCTGGGTCGAACGAGGAGTGGGAAATGTTCAAGATGTTTGGTTTTGGCGGCGTGAAGTGTCCGCGATGCGGGCACCGCAACGGCGACGCCTCCGGCTATTGCAACCAGTGCGGCCTGAGCCTGGGCGCCCCGCACAGCGAGCCGGTGCTGCGCGACAACCGCTGGATTCCCGCCAACGACGAACTGGCCGTGTGTTTCGGCGTGCGCCAGCTGTCGGGCATCTTTACCAAAACCCTGCACGTGCCGCCCAGCACCCGCGCCTATATCTTGCAAGGCGAACAAGCCACCGAAGTGCCGCCGGGCGATTATGAACTGGACGGTTTTTTCAAACGGCTCGGCAACCTGCTGCGCGACGAGAGCGGGGAAGTGCTGATCACCCGCACCACGCCCTTGCGCGTCGAATTCAATTTCACCGACCTGCACAGCGCGGAATTCCTGAAGCTGGCAGCCCACTTCACGGTGGAGCTGAAGGTCGGCGACGTGGCGGCCTTCGCCCGGCATTTCATGACCGCGCCGGGCACCGTCACCGCCCTGCAGCTGCACGATTTGCTGGCGCCGTCGGTGCGCCAGGTGGCGGCCGAATTTCTCGGCGGCCGCTCGGTGCGCGACATGGCCAGCGCCACCGCCTTGCGCGAACAGTTGAACGAGCGCCTGCTGAACGCGCTGCAGCAGCGCCTGGCCGAATTCGGCCTGGCCGCGGTGCAGGTGGAAACCCTGGCGCTGCGCCACGACAAATACGATGCCAACCGCGAGCGGGTGGGCAGCCTGTTCCTGGTGGCCGACGAACGGCTGCACCAGCTGGAGCACGTCAAGCAGATCGACCAGTTGTACGACGAGGAAGAATGGCAAGCCATCTGGCGCCAGGAGCACAAGATGCGCAGCGATTTCCGCAAGGCCGAGCTGAAAGTGGAGTCCGAAGAACAGATGCAGGCCATCCGCGCGCGCGAAATCGACCTGTACGGCCGCATCGTCGAAGCCAAGACGCGCAAGCAAGCCTTCGATTTCGGCGCCGGCGCGGCCCTGGCCGACCTGGAACATGAACTGGCGCGCCACAAGTCCCTGCAGGCCGGCGACGCCGCGCAATGGGAGCAGGTGCGCCGCCTGGCCCAGATCAAGATGCGCACGGAGCTGGAACTGGCGCAGCAGGCCGCGCTGGAGGAAAAGGCCCTGGCCCGGCAGCGCTTCTCGCACCAGTTGTACCAGCAGCAGCTGCAGCACCGCATCCAGCAGGCGCTGGCCATCGAGGACGAGGAATACCGGCGCAAGCAGTTGCTCCTGCTGCGCAAGGCCGAATCCGATGCCAAACAGCGCGAACAGGAAATCGAGGCCGAGCACCACCGCGCCAGGTTCCAGGGCCTCGCGCTGGCCAATGCGGCGCGCCACCGCGAGGCCGAGCGCATCGCCGAGTGGGAAGAAGAGCAATACCTGGCCCGCAAGCGCGACATGGCGCGCGGCGAAGAAGCGAAGGACGCCCACGCGCGCGTGCAAGTGGCCGAGATCAGCGCCAAGCTGGAGGAATTGCAGCGCAGCGGCGCCAATGCCGAGGCGGTGGCCCAGTATGAAAAACTGCTGCGCACCATCGAGGCCGACGGCGTGCAGCAGCGCCAGGCGCAGAACCTGGCGCGCCAGGCCATGCTGGACCAGGTCGCCGTCGAGGAGCAGCGCCTCGAGCTGAAGCTGCGCGACCAGGAGGCGCAATGGCAGCAGTCGCTGAAGAAGATGGAAGCGGAGCGCGATGAGCGCTTCAACCGCTGGAAAGTGGAATACGACAGCATGGTGGCGCAGCAGCAGCACGCCGCCGACATGGCGCGCATCGACATCGAACGGCTGGAAGCGATCGGCCGCATGAGCGATACCGCCAAGATCGCGCTGGCAGCGACGCCGAACGCGGAAGCGCTGTCGCGCCTGATGCGCCAGCAGGCCCAGGCCGCGATGTCGCCGGAACAATTGCAGGCACTGGCCGGCGTGGTGGCGGCCGAGAACAGCATCACCCCGGCCGAGGCCATGCGCCTGGCGCGCGAGGAAGTGCGTGAAGAGCGCGGCTACCGCGACAATGTAGGCGACAAGGAGCGCCAGCACCAGCTGGACTTGCTGCGCGCCCAGGCGGCGCAGGCGCTGCCGCGCTGCCCGAACGGCCACGTGCTGCCGAACGATTGCGGGGATGCGAAATTCTGTCCGGAGTGCGGGGCGAAAATAGCGAGGTAAAACGCAAGACGAGATGCAGACAGCCCGAGACAAGATTCGCGAACTGCGTGCCCTGCACGAGGATGGCCTGTTAAGCCTGCAAGAGTTCGACCGCCGCAAGAACGCCATCCTGGACGCCGAATACGCGCCGCCGGGAGGCGCCGCCGCAACCGTCACCATCGTACGCCAAGGCACGGAACTGGGCCTGATGGCCGGCCAGGAAATCGGCCCGCCCAACCGCCGCTACCGGCTGGAGCGCCTGCTCGGCATGGGCGGCATGGGCCAGGTGTGGCAAGCCACCGACCTGGCGACCCACGCGGAACTGGGCCACAGCGCGCAGGTCGCGCTGAAGATCCTGCCGCCGCAGCTGACGCAAAGCCCGGCCCACGCCAAGCTGCTGATCGAGGAGGCGACCCGCGCGCGGCGCCTGGCGCACGACAATATCGTGCGCGTCTACGAGTGGGCGCAGGACCCGGCCACGGCCAGCTATTTCATCATCATGGAGTGCCTGGAGGGGCAGGACCTCGATGCCTGGCTGGACGAGCATGGCAAGGCCACGCCGGCGCAGGTGGAGCAGATGCTGCGGCCTGTGGCCGCGGCGCTGCAGTACGCCTGGGACAAGCACGGCCTGGTGCACCGCGACCTCAAGCCGGGCAACGTCTTCCTGACCAAATCCGGCGAAATCAAGCTGCTCGACTTCGGCATCGCGTCGCGCGCGCGGTCCACCGGCACCGACCTTGGCATGGCCACGCCGAACGCCGGCACCGCCGGCTACCGGGCGCCGGAAGCGGGCACCAGCCAGGGGGCGCCGCGGCCGCAGGTCGATGTGTATGCGGTCGCGGTCATGATTTACCAGTTGCTGGAAGGACGGCTGCCGTTCGACGGCCCGCCGACGCCGCAGCTGGAGCCGATCAAGCCGGCCGCCCTCAACGCGCGACAGTGGGAGGTATTGAAGCGCGGTTTCGCCAACCGTGCCGGCGAACGGCAGGATTCCGTGGCCGCCTTGCTGGACGAGTTGCGGCAGGCCGGGGAGCCGGTGGCGGAGCAGGCGGCAAGAGACGACGCGGCGCGCGAGGCGGAACGCAAGGCCGCCGCACAGCGCGAACGGGAAGCGCGGGAAGCCCGGGAAGCCCGCGAAGCGCGCGCCCGTGCCGATGCCGAGGCGCTCGCCGCGGACGAGGAAAAACGCCGCAGGCAGGAAGCCGAACTGGCGGCGCGGCGCAAGGCCGAAGCGCTGGCCGCCGCGCAGGAAAAGGCGCGCCAGGACCAGTTGCGGCGCGAGCAGGAAAAACAGCGCAAGGCCCAGGCCGAACAGGAAGCGCGCGAGCGCAAGGAGCGCCTGCGCCAGCAATTGATCGCGCGCCGCGACGCCGATGCGTTGAAGGCGCGCCAGCAGGAAGAGGAGCGCCAGCGCAAGATCGCGCAACTGAAGGCGGAAGCGGCCTACCGCGCGGAACAGGAGCGGCACCGCAAGGAACAGGCGGCGCGCAAGTCGGCCGAACTGGCAGCCTTGCTGCCGTCCGCCAGCAGCCCCGTGGCCGATGCGGAAGGCGTGCTGCGCGACCGCTTCACCGACGGCAGCGGCGTGGGGCCGGACCTGGTGCTGATCCCGACCGGCCGCTTCCAGATGGGCTCCACCGAGTACGAGCACAAGATCGCCATGAAGGCAGGCTCCCAGAAAACGTGGCTGGACCGCGAACTGCCGGCGCACTGGGTCGGCATCGAGTACTCGTTCGCATTGGGTCGCTACCCGGTGACCGTGGGCGAATGGCGCGCCTTCGTGCAGGCGACGGGCTGGGAGTCCAAGCTGGACGTGGACTGGCAACAGCCCGGTTTCGCGCAGGACGACCGCCATCCCGTGGTGTGCGTGAGCTGGCACGATGCCCAGCTCTACCTGCAATGGCTCAGCGAGAAGACTGGCCAGGAATACCGCCTGCCCAGCGAAGCGGAATGGGAATATGCCTGCCGCGCCGGCACCCACACCGCCTTCAGCTTTGGCGACGACATCTCGCCCGAACACGCCAATTACGACGGCCATTTCACCTACAACAACGGGCCGAAAGGCAGCAGCCATGGCGGCACCACGCGCGTCGGCAGCTACCAGCCCAACCCCTGGGGCCTGTTCGACATGCACGGCAATGTGTGGGAATGGACGCAGGACACGGTGCACGACAACTACATCGGCGCGCCGAACGACGGCAGCGCGTGGGAGCGGGGCGGCGACCCGGCACGCCGCATCCTGCGCGGCGGGGCCTGGCTGTACCAGCCGCGCTACCTGCGCTCGGCCCTGCGCAACGGCTACTCCGCGCTGCTGGCGAACGACGTGGTGGGCTTCCGTGTGGCGCGCAAGTTGGTGTAAATTGCGCTTTGACTCAACCAGCAGGAAAACACCATGACCGTTAAAGTAGTCCGCGACCAGTCGCTCCCGATGCGCAGCATCCTCCACGTACGCAACCATATCGTGTCCGTCGACGGCACCCTGGAGGAAGGCGGCAACGATGCCGGCCCGTCGCCGCACGACCTGTACGACGCCGCCGTCAGCGCCTGCAAGGCCCTGACCGTGATCTGGTATGCGCGCCGCAAGGGCATCCCGGTCGAGGACGTGCAAGTGACCACCGAGCGCGATGCCAGCGACGAACGCAAGGGCACTTACCGCCTGGCCGCCACCCTGCACCTGAGCGGGAACCTGAGCGAAGAGCAGCGCGAAGAATTGCTGGCCGTGTCGCAGAAGTGCCCGGTGCACAAGCTGATGACGGCCGTCACCACTGAAATCACCACCACACTGGGGACCCCGACATGAGCATTGCGCATCTCCTGAAAGGCCATGAGAAGGACCTGGGCGGCGGCTTCGTCGTGCGCCGCTACCTGCCTGCGGCTGCCAAGCAGGCGGTCGGCCCGTTCATCTTCTTCGACCATTTCGGCCCGGTCGACGTGCCGCTCGACGCCGACCACGACGTGCGGCCGCACCCGCATATCGGCCTGGCGACGGTGACCTACCTGTACGAAGGAGCGATGGAACACCGCGACAGCCTGGGCTCCCTGCAGCGCATCGAGCCGGGCGCCATCAACTGGATGACGGCGGGGCGCGGCATTGTGCATTCAGAGCGCACGCCCAAGGACCTGGTCGGTGTGCCGCACCGTACGCATGGCCTGCAGCTGTGGGCCGCGCTGCCCAAGGCGCATGAAGAGGACGAACCATCCTTCAGCCATACGCCGGCCGCGGCGATCCCCGAGCTGGAAGTGGACGGCGCCAGGGTACGCGTGCTGATCGGTTCCGCCTTCGGCCATACGTCGCCGGTGAAGACCTTCAGCCAGACGCTGTACCTGGACGTCAGCCTGAAGGCCGGCCAGCAGCTGGCGCTGACCGGCTTGCCGGCGGAAGCGGCGGTCTATCCCGTCAGCGGATCGGTGGACATCGACGGCGCGCCGGTGCCGCAGAACACCATGGCCTTGCTCGATACCGCGGCCTCGCAGCGCGTGACGGCCAACACCGATGCGCAATTCGTCATCATCGGCGGCGAAGCGCTGGACGGCCACCGCTACCTGTTCTGGAATTTTGTCTCGTCGAGCAAGGAGCGCCTGGTGCAGGCGGCCGACGACTGGGAAGCGCAGCGTTTCGCCAAGGTGCCCGGCGAGACGGAATTCATCCCGCTGCCGAAGCGGCCCGCGGCCGCGTCCTGAAGGCCGGGCAGATCAGGCCGTCGCCTGGGCGGCCACGGTGTTGTGCGCCGCGCCGGCGCCGCTGCGCACGATCCAGTGCTCCGGATAAGGATCGCTGGCGAAGCGGGTGTGGGCCGGGATGCGGCTCAGTTTTTCCTGCTTCGGCGTCGGGGCCAGCGCGGTTTCCTTGCCGGTCAGCTGGTCGATGTGCCAGAAGCCGCCCTGGTGGTGCATCAGCAGCGGCAGGCTGGCAGCCCGCGGCAGGGCACTGTGGCGCGGCAACGGGTAGCCCGGATGGGTATCGCGGGCCAGCAGCACGAAGCATTCCGCCCGCGCGCCTTCGTCGATGCGGTGCAGGATCACGCCATGCGGCATCACGGCGCTGACTTCCAGCAGCGCGATGCCCTTGATGCTGGCGCTCATCTCAATCTTCATGCCGGTGCGCAGTGCGACCGGCTTGTTCTTGCCGGGCCAGACGCCGTCCAGCAGCAGGCCGTAACGCGACACGTCCTCGATCTCGAAACCATTGTGCGTGCGGCGGATCACGGCGTGGCGGCCGGACAGGCGGCGCGTCAGCCCGGCGGAATCCGGGCCTTCCGCGCTGAAGTGGTGCAGCAGCACGTCGGCTTCGGGATCGGCCAGCTCGAAGCGGCCGAACGACACTTCATCCATCGCGAACAGGCGGATATGGCGGCAGGCGCCGTTCTCCGGCACCGCGTTGATGAAGCTTGCCGCCAGGGTCGGGTGCGGATGCGAGGGTCCGCTGCGCGGCTGCGCGATTTCGATCAGGTCCTCATCCCAGGCGATGGTGGAATAGCCGACGTCGATCTTGCCTGGCGCCGCACCCAGGTCGAGGTGGGCGATGCCGGCATTACGGGCGGTGACGTCGATGTCCATCGTATTGCCGCCCTGGCCGGTCACGCGCGCGATCGCGGCATCGTCGGCCATCACGCGCACGTTCTTGTGCGTGCTGAGGAAGGTGCGGTGGATCTCGCCCAGGCTGGCATCGACGCGCGGCACCAGGATGACAAATGTGCACTCCCACTGGCGCTGGGCGTTGTCATCCTTGCTGACTACTTCCGCGTGGATCTGGTACTGGCCGTGCTCCTTGCCGCGCGAGGAAAACTCCACGAACACAGGGCGCCAGTCGCCATGCACCGAGCGCACGAACTGCTGCTGCAGGGCGCCTTGCGGGATCAGCTCCGAGCGCAGGCGGATCGACAGCTGGGGCGCGCAATCCTGCGGCATGCCGCGCAATTCCATCTTCAGCGATTGGCGGCCGCCGGCAGCGCGCGGATCGAAGCCGCTGATGTGGAGCTGGGGGTGGGCGCGGGCGGGCGCCTGGTAGCCCGTACCGGCGCCGCTGCCGCGGGCGTTGCGCATGGCATGCAGCAGTTCGAAGCTGCCACTGTCCGCCGCGTCGGCATTGGCTTCCGCAACGGGCTGGGTGTGGCCGCCGGCGCACGTGCTTTCCCCTGGCATGACCCAGTAGGTGCAATGCGGATGGTCTGGGTTACAGCACTTGTTCATGGGAAGGAGATTTTGGGGATAACGCAACTTTACGCGGTTTCCCTGCGCCTTGGCAACCTGGCCTTCCCCGGATAAACGGGGTTTTTACCCCTGTATTCCCGCTGCGCCAAAAGCGCAACGTTTTAATGCAGGAATGACAAGGAACGTTTGCGAATGCTTTGCCAACTCATTGCCTTTCGGTAATATGGCCGGACTACTTTGAGGAGTTAAAGGAATGGCATTATTCAAACGATTATTAGCCTTCCGCGATCCCCGCCAGGCCGCACGGGACAGCCTGCACCGGCAGGCCATCGAACGCGCCCGCCTGGACCCCCTGCAGCATGCCAAGGCCGGCAGCCGCGAACTGGTGCGGCTGGTGGCGGAGCAATTGCAATCGCGTGGCGATACCCGGCCGGAATCACTGTTGTGCGCACTGGGCGCGCTGGCCGGTTTCGCCTGCCAGGTCAGCGCCCGCACCAATGCCTTCGCCCATGGCATGCCGGAGCGCGACCGCCTGTCGGAAGACCTGAGCCTGCTCCTGTTCGGGATGGAATATTCGGTGTGCGGGCTGGTGGCCGGCGCCGCGCGCCACAACGGCTGCACGCAATTCCCGGAACCGGCGGAAATCTGGGCCCACGTGGCCAAGTCGGCCGGGACCCCGGAATTCGGCGTGCCGCGCGTGCCGCAGCAGCATGCGGCGCGTGAATTGCCGTCCGATTACCTGCGCCTGTTCTGGCCGATGCTGAAGCCGGTGATTACCCGCCATTGCAGCAATCCGGCGCACTGGCCGATCATGTGCGCCCTCGCACTGCAGCAGGCGATCGAGCGCGGGCAGGGCAGGCTGGAACCGGGGATGGCGATGCAGGTGGCGCTGGAATCAGCGCTGCCGATGGCGAAGATACACGCCGACTTCAGTTAAAAAAAATCCCGGCCGCAGCCGGGATTTTTGTTTCTTACCAGCGGCCGTGGTGGTGGCCGTGGCCATGGCCGCGGTAGTAGCGGTCACCGTAGTAGTACACGGGACGCGGCGCCACATAGACCGGGGCCGGCTCGTAGTAGACGCGTGGAGCAGGCTCGTAATACACGCGCGGGGCCGGCTCGTAATACACCGGGGCCGGTTCGTAGTAGACCGGGGCCGGGTTCGCGTAGACGCGGGTCTGCACGTAAGTGCGCCCGTGACGGCCATCGGAACTTAGCGCATTGCCAACTGCCGCGCCCACCAGGCCACCGACGACGGCGCCGCCGCTGCCATTCTGGCTACCGATCGCCGCGCCCAGCACGGCGCCGGCAGCGGTGTTGAAATCGCGGTCGCCCGCAGCGAAAGCGGCGGAGGAAGCGGTCAGGGCTGCGCCCATCAGCACCAGCCCGGCAAAACGTTTGTTGAACATGGTAAGTCCCCTTTCAATCAATCCTTGAAGCGTAGATTAGCCATGGGCAAAAGCTTGCGCCACTGCATATACACATTCTTACAAACTGCACGGTGGCGAGAGATTTGTATCGTTAAGTTGCCCTTCCTGCAGAAAATTGGCAGATACGCTATTGTTTCAAGTTCCGAGCGAAACTTAACCTTCTCACAGGAAACGCATGAACCTTCGTAAGCCCGCATTCACCACCCTGATTGCCTGCCTGCTGGGCACAGGCTTCACCGGCATCACGAGTGCCGCCAATCCGAACGATGCAGCCACGTTGGGCAAGATCCGCGACGCTGCGATGCAAAGCGATTACTCCTACCAGCGGCTGGAAGACTTGACCGACCTGGTGGGCCCGCGCCTGTCCGGTTCGGCCGGTGGCGCCGCCGCAGTCGAACAGGTAGCCGCCGCCATGCGCGCCCTGGGCGCCAAGGTGACCCTGCAGCCGGTCAAGGTGCCGCACTGGGTACGCGGCGAGGAGAAGGGCGAGCTGGTCGACTACAAGGGCCGGCCGGCCAACATCACCCAAAAGATCGTGCTGACCGCCCTCGGCGGTTCGGGCGCCACGCCGGCGGCGGGGCTGACCGCGCCGGTGGTGCTGGTCCACGATTTCGACGAAATGAAGGCGCGCGCGGCGGAAGTGAAGGGCGCCATCGTCCTGTTCGACGTGCCTTTCGACCAGGGCATGGCCGAACGCGGGCTGGCCGGCAATGCCTACGGCCATGGATCGCGCTACCGCACCAATGGCCCGCGCATGGCGGCCGAACTGGGCGCCGCGGCGGCCATGGTGCGTTCCGTTGGCGGCGCCGATTACCGGCTGCCGCACACTGGCGCCACCATCCTGAATCCCGAGGCGCGCATCCCGGCCGCCGCGGTGACGGCGGAAGACGCCATGCTGATCGGCCGCCTGCTGAAGCGCGGCCCGGTCAAGATGAAGCTGACGCTGACCCCGCAGACCCTGCCGGATGCCGACACCTTCAACGTGATCGCCGACCTGCCGGGCAGCGACAAGGCCGATGAAGTGGTGATCGTTTCCGGCCACCTCGATTCCTGGGACCTGGCCACTGGCGCGCATGACGACGGCACCGGCGTGACGACGTCGATGGGCGTGCTGCAGACGATCAAGCAACTGGGGCTGCAGCCGCGCCGCACCATCCGCATGGTGGCGTGGGCGAACGAAGAGAACGGCCTGAAGGGCGGCAATACCTACTACGAAGCCAACAAGGACAAGCTGGCCAGGCAGTTCGCAGCGATTGAGACGGATGGCGGCGTGGGCCGCACCTTCGGCATCCTGGGCAGCGTGCGGCGCGAAGCGGAGAAGTACTTCGCCCCGGTGCAGGCAGCGCTGTTGCCGATCGGCGCGGGCGTGTTCAACCGGCGCGATTCGGCCTCCGGTTCCGACGTGCACCAGCTGGAGGCGGGCGGCGTGCCATCGTTCATGCCCTACGTCGACACCAGCGCCTACTTCAACTACCACCACACCCCGGCCGACACCTTCGACAAGGTCGACCCGCTGAACATGAAGCGCCACGTGGCGGTGCTGTCGGCCCTGGCCTGGTACCTGGCCAACACCGACGACCCCATCGGCCGTGCCCCCGAGCCCCTGAAATAAGCACTATTTAGACGAAAGTCGGGGTCAGCTCTGGCAAACGGACAAACTGTCCGTTTGCCAGA
>CBHWEO010000154.1:0-13246 GCA_966112955.1 uncultured Duganella sp.
TCGACCTGCTGGTGCGCGCGCTCTCCATGGGCAAGCTGCACCACGCCATGATGGGCACCGCCGCCGTGGCGATCGGCACGGCCGCCGCCATTCCTGGCACTTTGGTCAATCTTGCCGCCGGCGGCGGCGAGCGCGAAGCGGTGCGCTTCGGCCATCCGTCCGGCACGCTGCGCGTCGGAGCCCAGGCCACGCAGGAGGGCGGCGAATGGACTGTCAAAAAAGCCATCATGAGCCGCAGTGCAAGGGTGCTGATGGAAGGCTGGGTAAGGATCCCCGTCCAGTGAAAATGTTGTACGAAAGCCCGGCCACGCCGGGCTTTTCTTTCACTACCCAGTATTGTCAGGTTATGATCGACAGGATGCTTAACATGCCCTGGGGTTCATGAATCCAGTCTCAAGTAACGTCGAAGTGGTTGCCAATGCCTTGCAACTGATCGGAATGCCCGCGTGCGCGTGCGATGCCGACGGACTGGTATTCGCGTCCAACGCCGAATTCGACGCCATGCTGCAGGCCGATCCCCGCGGACGCAATATCACCGACATGTTCGCGCGCCACGTGCGCGCCGAAGCTTGCGCGCAGCTGAATGCCGCGCTGGTGGTCTCCGCCGCCTTGCCGAACATGGCGCCGCGCACGGCACCCAAGTGGGACAGCGTACTGACCAACGCCAGCGGCAATTACGTCGCCGTGCAGCTGACAGTCAAAGCGCTGCCAGGAGGACTCGATGGGGGCGCTACCATCATCTTCAACGACATCAGCAGCGCCCAGCGCGACCAGCGCGCGCTGCGCAAGGCCATGCTGGAGCAGCAGGCCATCCTGGAGAATGCGGCGGTCGGCATCATCCTCGCCAAGAACGGCTATGTCGTCGAATGCAATATGCGTGCTGCTGAAATGTTCGGTTATGCACGGCACGAGCTGGAAGGCGCGCCCAGCGACATCCTTTACCCCACGCCGGAAGAAGCACTGCGCATGCGCAATGAATACTTCCCGATGCTGGCGCAGGGCACGCCGCTGACGCTGGAACTGCAATTGCGCCGCCGCGACGGCACGCTGTTCTGGTGCCGCAGCAACGGCCGCGCGCTGGACCCGGCCGACGCGCGCGAAGGCACCGTCTTCATCCTGGAAGACATCAACGAACAGCGCACGGCAACGGAAGCGATGGGCCGCCTGCTGCTGGAGCAGAAGGCCATCCTGGACAATGCCTCGGTCGGCATCCTGTTCACCCGGAACTCGCACATCATGACGCTCAATCCGCGCATGGCCGAAATGTTCGGCTATACGCTGGAAGAATTGCGCGGCCATCACGCGTCCATCCTGTTCGAAAGCGCCGCGCAGCACGCGGCCTTCGGCCGGCAGGCCGGCCCTTTGCTGGGCGCCGGCGAGCTGTTCGAACTGCGTGAATGTGAACTCAAGCGCAAGGACGGCACCATCATCTGGTGCCGCATCCGTGCCCAGGCCGTGGACCAGGAGCACAACGATGGCGGCACCATCTGGATCCTGGAAGACGTGACGGTGTCGCGCCAGACGCAGATGGAAGTCGAAGCCATCATGACCAATGCTTCGATTTCCATCCTGTTCACCAAGAACCGCATCATCACGCGCTACAACCGCGGCTTTGCCGAGATGTTCCGTTACGACGGCGACGAAGGCCTGGGCATGCCGGGCCGCTCGATCTATCCGGACGATGAAACCTATGCGCGCATCGGCGCGCTGGCCGGGCCGCTGCTCAGCGTGGGCAAGCCTTTCCATTGCGAGACGCTGATGCGGCGCAAGGATGGCAGCGACTTCTGGGCGCAGCTGATCGGCTATGTGGTGAACCCGGAAGACCCGACCCAGGGCACGATCTGGATCATCGAAGACCGCACCACGCAAAAGCACGACGAGGAATCGCTGCGCAACGCGCTGCTGGAAAACCAGGCCATCCTGGACAGCGCGGTGATGGGCATTTCCGTATGCGAGAAGGGCCGCAACCTGCGCTGCAACGCCAAGATGGAAGAACTGTTCGGCTACGGCCCGGGTGAAATGGCCGGCGTCAGTGTGCAGACTTTCTATCCCGACCTGGAAGCCTGGGACGCGGCGCGCAAGGCCACGGAGAAGGACTTCCTGGCCGGCCATGCCAGCTCCTACGAATACCAGCTGGTGCGCAAGGATGGCAGCACCTTCTGGGCGCGCCTGTCGGGCCGTCCGTTCGACATGGCGGACCCCAAGGGCCGCTCGGTATGGCTGATCGACGACGTGACGTCGCGCCGCGAGGCGGCCGAAGCGGTGCGCCGCGCGCGCGACGAGCTGGAAGTGCGCGTGCTGGAGCGCACGGCCGAACTGGCCGGCGCCAACGCGCAGCTGCAGGCGGAAATCGTGGAGCGCCGCCAGGCCGAGGCGCGGGTGCACCACATGGCCTACCACGACAGCCTGACCGGCCTGCCGAACCGCGCGCTGCTGGCGGACCGCCTGGACCGCGCCATGCTCGCGGCCCAGCGCATGGAGCGCCGCCTGGCCGTGATGTTCATCGACCTGGACCGCTTCAAGACCATCAACGACTCGCTCGGCCACATGACCGGCGATGCGCTGCTGAAGGAAGTGGCGGCCCGCCTGGTGGGCGCGGTGCGCGCCAGCGATACTGTGGCACGCCTGGGCGGGGACGAATTCGTGGTCCTGCTGCCGGGCATCCACACCACGGACGAATCGAGCCAGGTGGCGCAGAAGATCATCGACACGCTGTCCGAGCCGGTGCCGCTGGAAGGGCGCCTGCTGCACATCACGCCTTCAATCGGCATCTGCACCTATCCGGATGACGGCAACGATGTCGCCACCCTCATGCGCAATGCCGATGCGGCCATGTACCACGCCAAGGCTTCCGGCCGCAACAACTACCAGTACTTCACCGAAGAGATGAACATGGCGGCGGCCATGCATTTCGAGATGGAGACCGCGCTGCGTTCGGCCCTCCAGCTTGGCCAGTTCGAGCTGCACTACCAGCCGATCATGGATATCGCCACGCGCCGCCTGGCGACGCTGGAAGTGCTGCTGCGCTGGCGCCGCCCGGCCAGCGGCCTGGTGATGCCGGACCAGTTCATCCCGCTGATCGAAGAGAATGGCCTGATCGTGCCGATCGGCGAATGGGTGCTGCGCCGCGCCTGCGAACAAAGTATGGAATGGCAGCGCCAGGGCATGGCACCGGTGCCGCTGGCCATCAACCTGTCGGCACGCCAGTTCATGCACCGCGGCCTGGTCGATTCGATCCGCCGCACGCTGGAGGAAACCGGCATCGACCCGGCCCTGATCGAGTTCGAGATCACGGAAACGGCCCTGATGCAGCATGGCGAACAGACGCTGGAAATCCTTGGCCAGATCAATGCGATGGGCATCCGCCTGTCGATCGACGACTTTGGTACCGGCTATTCCTCGCTGGCTTACCTGAAGCGCTTCCCGGTGCGCAAGATCAAGATCGACCGCGCCTTCATCAAGGACCTGGAAGAGAGTGCGGAAGACCGCGCCATCGTGGCCGCGATCATCGCGCTATCGGACAGCCTGCAGCTGTCGGTGGTGGCGGAGGGCGTGGAGACGGAAGGACAGTTCCAGCTGCTGCGCCAGCAGGGCTGCACGTATGCGCAGGGCTACCTGTTCTCGAAACCGGTGCTGGGCGTGCGCGCCCAGCTCATGATGGACCGCCGGGCCGCCTAAGCGCCCAGCGTGGCGATCACCGGCGCATGGTCGGACGGCTGCTGCCACTTGCGCGGCGCGCGGTCGATCACGCAGGACAGGCAGCGCTCCTTCAGCGGCGCGGACAGCAGCACGTGGTCGATGCGCAGACCCTTGTTCTTCTGGAAGCCCAGCATGCGGTAATCCCACCACGAGAAGGTCTTTTCCGGCTGCTCGAACAGGCGGAAGGAATCGTGCAGGCCGAGGTCGAACAGGGCTTGCAGCGCGGCGCGCTCCTTGTCCGAGCAGAAGATGTCGCCTTCCATGGCCGGATCGTGGGTGTCGCGCACGTCGGGCACGATGTTGTAGTCGCCCAGCACGGCCAGGTGCGGGTTGCGCGCCAGTTCTTCGCCCAGCCAGTCGCGGAAGGCGGCCAGCCAGCCCAGCTTGTAGGTGTACTTGTCGGAATCCAGCGCCTGCCCGTTCGGCACGTAAGCGCTGACGACGCGGATGCCGTTGATGGTGGCGGCCAGGATGCGCTGCTGTTCATCCGGGTAGCGCGGGTTGTTCCTGACCACGTCCTCCATCGGGTGGCGCGACAGGATAGCCACGCCGTTGTAGGTCTTCTGGCCGCTGAACACGACCTGGTAACCCATTTCCGCGATTTCCTTGACCGGGAATTTATCGTCCGTCAGCTTGGTTTCCTGGATGCACAGCACATCGACCGGGTTTTCACCCAGCCATTTCATAACGTGCGGCAAGCGAACATTCAATGAGTTAACATTCCAGGTGGCTAATTTCATGACGGCCTTTCAATGAGCGTGAGGGCAGATCTTAACAATAGTCACTATGCTCTGTGAAGCTGTCGTTTTTGAGCCAAATAATGATTCTGCGGAGGCATCAAATGCGTCTTTTGGTGTCGCAAAAAGGTGCAACCGCAAAAATAATTTCCAATAGTGCTTCATAGTTATCAGATTGGTACTAAAATTACGGTGTCGACAACCGTAATCGTCAATATACTTAGAAAGGTTGGTATCGAAGTTGTTTCCACCGGCTGGGTGCTTTTGCCTATTTACAACGGAAGAAGTGTTGCTGTGCGTCAATAGGTGGTAATATGTGGAAACTAATTCCGATTTAACTGAGCACTGCAAACTAAAGGAATAACATGCGATCTGCATTCGAAGCATGGGCGCAAAAGGACGGGCAGATTGTCCGTCGGCGCGAAGACAAGCCAGACGAATATCTGGTCTATGAAACGCAACGCCGTTGGCTGATCTGGCAGGCGGCGCTGGAGCATGGCAAGTCGCCGGCAGGCCGCAAGTCGGCCAAGGAAGCTGGCACCCGCACTACGGCCCAGCGTCCACAGGCGATTGCCGCTGCCGACGCCGAAGTGCGTAACCAGGTCCTGAACGAAGTTCTCGACGCGTTCCAGGGCATGGGCGGCAACGGCCTGGAAGACATCATGCATGTCATCCAGGGCCTGAAGCAGAAAAACAACCGGTCGGCTGACTGAGCCTGCCTGCATGCCATCCAGGCTGAGCCGCGTCGCGTCCGCTGCGCTTGCCGCAGCGGCGTTGGGCGGCTGTGCGACCTTGTTCGGTTCGGCGGAGCAGTCGGTCACCGTGCAGACGGTGCTGGACCACCAGCAGGTGTCCGGCATCGGTTGCGTGCTGTCGAATGACAAGGGGCGCTGGTTCGTCACTTCGCCAGGGCGGGTGACCGTGCAGAAGAGCACGCAGCCGCTGGTGGTCGATTGCCGCCGTGAGGACGTCTGGGCGTATGACCAGGTCGATCCCCATCAGAATGCCTCCAAGTGGGGCAATATCATTTTCACCCTGGGCGCAGGGCAGGTGGTCGATAAGCAGACGGGGGCGGGTTTTGACTTGCCGTCGACGCTGACCGTGATCCTGCAGCGCGGCGAGGGTGCTGCCGCGCGTGGTGCTCCGCCGCAGCAGCCGCTGCCTTCATCGATTTACTGACATTGTAAGAACCTGGAAACCCGGAAACCGGGGTACGGCCCTGAGGGCCGGACCCCGGTTTTCGGTTTTCCGAGGTTTTTCCCCAATCAGCCCGCGCGGCTGATCAGGAAGTTGGCCAGCATCGGCACCGGACGGCCGGTCGCGCCTTTGCTTGCACCGGACTTCCAGGCGGTGCCGGCGATATCCACGTGCGCCCATGGATACTTGCGGGTGAAGTTTTCCAGGAAGGCCGCGGCGGTGCACGAGGCGCCGCCCGGGGAGCCGATATTGGCCAGGTCGGCGAAGTTGGATTTCAACTGCTCGTTGTACTGCTCGCCGATCGGCAGGCGCCATGCGGTGTCGCCGGTGGCTTTGCCGGATGCCAGCAGGGCTTCCACCAGCGCGTTGCCCGCATCGTCGTCACGCGCGAACACGCCGCTGTTGTGGTGGCCCAGGGCCACGATGCAGGCGCCGGTCAGGGTCGCCACGTCAATCACCGCGGCCGGGTTGAAGCGCTCGGCGTAAGTCAGCGCGTCGCACAGGATCAGGCGGCCTTCGGCGTCGGTGTTCAGGATTTCGATGGTCAGGCCGTTCATCGAGGTGACGATGTCGCCCGGCTTGGTGGCGCGGCCGGAAGGCATGTTTTCGCAGGCAGCGACGATGCCGACCACGTTGGCCTTCAGGCCCATCTCGCCGATCGCGCGGAAGGTGCCCAGCACGGAACCGGCGCCGCACATATCGTATTTCATCTCATCCATGCCGGGACCCGGCTTGATCGAGATGCCGCCGGTGTCGAAGGTGATGCCCTTGCCCACCAGGACGGTCGGCGCATCCTTGGCCTTGCCGCCCTTGTGCTTCAGGACGATGAACTTGGGCGGCTGTTCCGAGCCATTGGTCACGGACAGGAAGGAACCCATCTTCAGGGCTTCCATCTGCTTGCGGTCCAGGATTTCCACTTCAAAGCCGAAGTCCTTGGCCAGCTTCTTGGCGGTGTTGGCCAGGTAGGTCGGGGTGCAGACGTTGGCGGACAGGTTGCCCAGGTCCTTGGTCAGCTCCATGCCGTTGGCGATGGCCACTGCCTGCGACAGGGCCAGCTTGGTGGCGGCATTGTTGGCCACGGCCAGTGCCAGCTTCTTCGGGCCGGTCCATGCCGGATCCTTTTTCGATTTCTGCGCGTCGGTGCGGTACACGGCATCGCGGCCGGCCAGCACGGCGGAACGGATGGCCCAGGTGGTGTCGCGGCCTTTCACTTCCTCCAGCGGCAGTGCGATAATAGCGTCCGTCGAAGCAATGGTGCCCAATGCCTTGATGGCGGCATTGATGGCGGAGGACATGGATTTCTCGGCGACGGCTTCGTCGCTGCCCAGGCCGACCAGCAGCACGCGTTCGGCGGCCGCACCTTTCAGGCCGCGTAGCAGCAGGGTGGTGCCGGCCTTGCCGGTGATGTCGCCGGATTTCAGCGCAGCGGTGATTTCACCAGCGCTGTCGAGGGCTTTAGCCGCTTTCGAGAGTTTCTTGTTTTCGAAGACGCCAACCACGACGCAGCCGCTTTTGGCGCTGGCAATGGTGTTCTTGGCGTCGAATGCTTTTATGCTAAAGTCCATTTGGTTTCTCCTTAATTTTGTAGAACGAATTATAAACGTCGAATGATTTTCCATCGCGCCCTCCGCCGTGAGCTGGTCAGCTCTGCCGGGGCCACCTTTACGGTGCTGTTTTCGATCCTCCTGACTTGGACCCTGATCACCATCCTCGGCAAAGCCGCCGGCGGCAAGGTGGCGTCCAGCGATGTCATCGCGCTTATTGCGTTCGCAGCCCTGAATTATCTGCCAATTGTCCTGATCTTCACCAGTTTTATTTCGGTCCTGATGGTGGTGACCCGTACCTACAAGGACTCCGAGATGGTGGTGTGGTTCGCCTCCGGCCTGAGCCTGACGCGCTTCGTCAAGCCGGTGCTGCTGTTTGGCCTGCCCATCATCGTGCTGACCGGCGTGCTCAGTTTTTATGCCACGCCCTGGGCGCGCGCCAAGAGCTCGGAATACGTGGAGCGCTTCGCCAAGCGCGAAGACTTGCAGAAGGTGTCGCCGGGCCAGTTCAAGGAATCGTCCTCGGCCAACCGCATCTTCTTCGTGGAAGGCGTGTCCGGCAGCAGTGCCGTGGTGCGCAATGTCTTCGTCAACCAGGTCGATGCCAAAGGCACCGCGGTGATAGTGGCCAGCGAAGGCGTGGTCGACGTGGGGCCGTCCGGCGAACGCTACCTGGTGCTGAAGAATGGCCGCCGCTACCAGGGCAAGCCGGGCGAGGCCGATTTCCAGAGCATGGAGTTTGAGCGCTACAGCATGCGTGTGACGCAGCAATCGGCCGACGCGGGCGGGGAGAAGGAAGTCAACGCGACGCCGACCATGGAACTGATCGCCTCCAACACCAACGCCGCCCGGGCGGAACTGATGTGGCGCATGTCGCTGCCGATCACTTGCCTGCTGCTGGTGCTGGTGGCGATCCCGCTGGGCTTCGTCAACCCGCGCGCCGGCAGCTCAGTCAACCTGATCATCGCCGTGCTGTTGTTCTTCACCTATAACAACCTGACCAAGGTGTTCGAGGCCAGTATCAAACAAGGCAAGTTCACCTTCGCCATGGGCTGGTGGCCGCTGCACCTGGCCGCCGCGCTGGCCGTGCTGGCGCTGTTCGCCTGGCGCCTGAACGTGAACCACCGCTACCATCCGCGCGCCCTGTTGGGCGCCTTCAAGCGCGGAGGTGCACGCAAATGAGCATCCTCCAGCGTTACTTTTTCGTTTCGATCCTGCAGGCGGTGGCTTTTGCCCTGGCGGCGCTGCTCGGCCTGCAAGCCTTCATGGACCTCACCGGCGAACTGCCGGCGGTGGGCAAGAACGGCTATGGCATGCAGCACGCGGCGTTGTACGTGCTGACCATGATCCCGCAGCACGTCAATGAAGTGCTGCCGGTGGCCTCGCTGATCGGCACCATTTATACGATGGCGCAGTTTGCGTCGACGTCGGAATTCACCATCATGCGCGCTTCCTCCATGTCGACCGGCAGGGCGGCCGCCATGGTCGGCAAGGTGGGCGTGGTGCTGGTGGTAGTGGCCTTCATCTTCGGTGAGCTGATCACACCGCGCCTGGCGCCCCTGGCGGAAAAGATCCGCCTGACCGGCCGCGGCACCACGGTGTCGGCCGAGTTCCGCTCCGGCATGTGGACCAAGGACATCATCAAGAGCGCCGGCATGACGGGCGAGGTGATGGGTACGCGCTTTTTCAATGTGCGCGAGGTGCGGCCGGATGGGCAGCTGGTGGACGTCAAGCTGTACGACTTCGATAACAACTTCCGCCTGCGCACGCTGACGCATGCCAGGACCGCCATTTTCAAGGGCAGCAATACCTGGCAGCTCAATGACGTGAAGGAAAATATCTTCAGCAATCCGGCCCTGGCGGCTGACGGCGCGGAAGCCAACCTGGCCAACAACTTTGCCCAGGCCAGCAGCGTGGTGGAAATCAAGGAGCACGCCACCAAGGAACTGATTTCGGAAATCACGCCGAAGATCCTGTCCGTAGCCGGCTCCGACCCCGAACGCATGTCGGCCAATGAACTGGCGGTCTATACCCGCCACCTGCAGGAAAACAAGCAGGGTACGGAACGCTTCAAGATCGCCTTCTGGAAGAAGCTGTTCGACCCGCTGGCGATCTTCGTGCTGATGGCGCTTGCCCTGCCGTTCGCCTACCTGCACACCCGCGCCGGCGGCGTGAGCCTGAAGATCTTCATCGGCATCATGATCGGCGTCAGCTTCCTGCTGGTGAACACGCTGTTCTCGCATATCGGGCTGTTGTCGGCGCTGCCGGCCTTCCTGACGGCGCTGATGCCAAGCCTGCTGTACCTGCTGTTGGCGCTGGCGGCGCTCTACTGGGTGGAGCGGCACTAGCATGGGCGGCCGCGCACTGGTGCTGTTTGCGCATGGCGCCCGCTCCGCCAGCTGGGCGGCGCCATTCGAGCGCCTGCGCGACATGGTGGCGGCACGGGCGCCCGGTGTCGAGGTGTCGCTGGCTTTCCTGGAATTGATGTCGCCGCGCCTGCCGGAGCAGGTGGCGGCATTGGCCGCGCTGGGGGTGGACGATGTGACGGTGGTGCCGGTATTCCTGGGGCAGGGCGGGCATGTGCTGCGCGACCTGCCGCTGCTCCTGGACGAGATGCGGCTGGCGCATCCCGGAGTGACGATCCGCGCCGTGGGCGCAGTGGGGGAGGACCCCACCGTGCTGCAGGCGATGACGGATTACTGTTTGTCTTCCTTGCCTTTGGCGTGAGCCACCATGGCGGCGATGGTGCTGCCGGGATTCTCGAATTCGCGCTGCACGGCGTCGCGCAGGGCTTCCGATTTCAGCGCTTCCAGCGCGGCGGCGCTGGCCTTGGCCACTTCCTCATCCTCGCCCAGGCGGCGGAACACTTCCACGATCAGGCGCACTTCCTTGGTGTAGTTCAGCACGAAGGCCAGCAACTGCGGGGCGGACGACGTGTTGCCGCGCTTGGCCAGGCCTTCGGCGAAATCGTTGACGCGCTGGGCCAGCGCGCCGATGCGGGCCACCGGGTCGGGCAGGTAGCGGCGCGCCAGCTGGAAGTCTTCCACCGCCACCAGGGCGGGCAGGGCGAGGTCGGCGCAATCCTTGGCCAGTTCCGGGAGCTGGGCGTCGAGCTGGGTGAACAGTTCGTAGGTGGCGCGTTCTTCGCCGAGCGCGCTGTTGATGGCGCTGACGTCATGGAAGCGGGCCAGCGTGGCGCCGCCATTCAGGATGCGCTGGGTGTCGCGGTCGCGGATGGCTTGCAGGGCGCGGCGCGCCAGGGGGAATTGTTCGGCGAGGTAGATCCAGTCGCGCAGGGCGAAGGACAGGCGGACGCCGGCCAGCGATGGGTCGCTTTCGAGCGCGTGCTCGTGGAACCACAGGTGGTCGCGCAGGGCGTCTTCGTATTTGCCGGCCAGGCGCGCATTGCGGGCGCGCTCAAGGACTTCGTGGGCTTGACTCATCTTTACCTCTCATTTTTATGAGGTCGGTATTTTACGCCCAAACCTTTGGAACCGGAAAACCGGGGTACGACCCGGAGGTGCGGCCCCCGGCCTGGTTTCCCGGTTTTAAGGGTTCTGGTGAGGTCGCGCCGCCATCGCCTTCCCCAGCATCACGAGCACCGGCCCATGCGCCGCCGGCAGCCCATGCGCCAACTCGGCCAGGGTAATGCGCTCAATCCGCTGGTCCGCCCGGCTGACATTCTCGATCACCACCACCGGCGTATCCGCCGCCCGGCCCTGCGACAGCAGGTTGTTGGCGGTAGCGATGGCCTCGCGCCCGCCCATATACTGCACCAGCGTATCGGTGGAAGGAATGGTGAGTTCTTCCGGATGCCCCGGCGCCGTGGAGGAAGTAAAGAACGCCACGCTGCGCGCCACGCCGCGCTTGGTCAGCGGCTGCCGCGTCGCCGCTGCGGCGGCCACCGCAGTGGTAATGCCGGGAACGACTTCGACTTCAATGCCGTGCTGCTCCAGCGCCGACAATTCCTCGTCGGCGCGCCCGAACAGCATCGGGTCGCCGCCCTTCAGCCGCACGACCAGGCGGTAGCGCGCCGCGCAGTCCACCAGCTGCTGGTTGATGAAGCCCTGGGCAGTGGAGCGCTGGCCGGCGCGTTTGCCGACCGAGATCTTCTCCGCCTGCGGGCAGAGTGCCAGCATTTCTTCCGTCACCAGCGCGTCGTACAGCACCACATCGGCTTGCGCCAGCAGGCGCGCGCCACGCATGGTGATCAGGTCCTGCGCCCCGGGTCCAGCTCCGATCAAATACACTTTCCCGTATGGCATGCGCAGGTTTCCTTTATTGGCGAAGTTTATTCGCCGAGGCGGATCATGCCAGCGGCTACTGTCTGGTGCGTGACTTCATCGATCAGGATGAAGGCGCCGGTGGCGCGGATATCCGAATAGGCATCGGCCGCCAGCGGCTGCTGCACGGTCAGCGCAATGCGCGCCACATCGTTCAGCTTCAACGCCTCTGCATCGTGACGCTGCTGGGTGTTGATGTCAAGGATCGAGTCGATTTTCGTGACTTTCGCGGCGGTCTGCTTGGTGCCATGCTTGATCCAGTACTTGCGCCGCAGGTCCAGCGGCTCTTCCGACAGCCAGCACACGTCGGCGTTGACCTGCTTGAGCAGTGTGGCCGGCTGTGCGCTGGAGGCCAGCAGGTCGCCGCGCGACACGTCCACATATTCTTCCAGCACGATGGTCACGGACTGGCCGGCACTGGCCGACTGCAGCGAACCGTCGAAGGTGACGATGTCCTTGACCGTGGCGGACTGGCCCGAGGGCAGCACTACCAGCTTGTCGCCCACCGCAACGCTGCCGGCCTCGATGCGGCCCATGTAGCCGCGGAAGTCGTTGGCTTCGTGGCCATTGTGGCGTGCCACCAGCTGTACCGGGAAGCGGAAGGCGGAATTGTGCGATTCGTCGTACACCGACAGGTCTTCCAGCAGCTCGATCAGGGTAGGGCCCTGGTACCACGGCATCTTGTCGGAAGCGTCGACCACATTGTCGCCGGCCAGCGCGGACAGCGGGATGGTGGTCACGTGCTTGATGCCCAAGGTTGCGGCGAATTCGCGGTAAGCCTTGACGATGCGCTCGTACACATCCTGGTCGTAGTTCACCAGGTCCATCTTGTTGACGGCCACCACCACGTGCTCGATCTGCAGCAGGTGGGCGATGGTGGAGTGGCGCTTGGTCTGGATCAGCAGGTCGACGCCGCCGTCTTCGCGCAGCTTCACTTTCGACACGTCGACCAGGATGATCACGGCGTCGGCGGTGGAGGCGCCGGTCACCATATTGCGGGTGTACTGCTCGTGGCCCGGCGTGTCGGCGATGATGAACTTGCGCTTGGGCGTGGCGAAGTAGCGGTAGGCCACGTCAATGGTGATGCCCTGTTCGCGCTCGGCTTCCAGGCCGTCGGTCAGCAGGGACAGGTCGATGGTGTCGCCCACGGTGCGCTTATGCTTGGCGCGCGACACGGCTGCCAGCTGGTCGGCGAAGATGCCCTTGCTGTCGAACAGCAGGCGGCCGATCAGGGTGCTCTTGCCGTCGTCGACGGAACCGGCGGTGATGAAGCGCAGCAGATTGCGTTCGTTCAGGTTTTCATTCAGTGCGTTCATCAGAAGTATCCTTGCTTCTTGCGTTTTTCCATGGAGGCTTCGGAGGTCTGGTCGTCCATCCGGGTGGCGCCGCGCTCGGTGACCTGGGTGACGGCGGTTTCGGCGATGATCGCGTCCACGTCGGCTGCGTCGGAAGACACCGGGCAGGTGCAGGAAATGTCGCCCACGGTGCGGAAACGCACCACCTGGGTCTCGACGGTTTCGCCTTCACGGGCCGGGGTCAGGTCGGTCAGCGGCACCAGCAGGCCGTTGCGCGGGATCACCTGGCGCTGGTGCGCGAAGTAGATCGACGGCAGCGCCAGTTTTTCGCGGGCGATGTACTGCCACACATCCAGCTCGGTCCAGTTCGAGATCGGGAATACGCGCATGTTTTCGCCAGGGTGCACGCGGGTGTTATACAGGTCCCACAGCTCCGGGCGCTGGGCCTTCGGATCCCACTGGCCGAATTCGTCGCGGAAGGAGAAGATGCG
>CBHWEO010000155.1:0-13209 GCA_966112955.1 uncultured Duganella sp.
CAATTGGGTTGCGAGCTCACATCCGGGCATGCTCGATTCTCGTGGGGCGAGGTGTGGTCAAAATTTGATGCCAAAGGTTTTCTAGCGAGCGCAGGTATAAGCTATGTGGCATAACATTGCAGTCAACTGGACTGCCTCCACGCTGCGCGTTCCGGCAGCCAGTTACTTTGAACGTTGAGGCTGTATTTTTAATCCCAAAGTAAACGGCCGCCCCAGCTAGCGCGTTGAACCTCCAGGCAATTCATGGAGCTTGCAATGGCGCGCTACAAGGTTGTTGACCGCAGTCCGAGATTTCTCCCCGTCGTCCTCGATGCGCAACTGCTACCCGGCAGCTTTGAGTTCGCGCTGGACTACTTGATCGACCACGAGCTTGACCTGTCAGCACTAGACGAGCGCTATCGCAACGACGCCAACGGCGCCCCAGCCTATGACCCTGCGATCATGCTCAAGATTATTCTGCTGGCCTACAGCCGTGGCATGATCTCCAGCCGCGCCATCGAGCGAGCCTGCCGCGAGAACGTCCTGTTCATGGCGATATCCGGCGACAGCGCGCCCCAGTTCACAACAATCGCCAAATTCATCCGCGAGCTAAGCCCGCAGATCGCCGAACTGTTTACCCAAATCCTGCTCACCTGCGATGCCCAAGGACTGATAGGCCGCCAGATGTTCGCCATCGACGGCGTTAAGCTACCAAGCAACGCTTCCAAACAGCGCAGCGGCACCCACGCCGAACTGGCGCATAGCGCGCAGCGGATGGAGCGCGCCGTCAAAGAAATGCTGAAGGCGCACCAGGGGCAGGACTGCCGCAGCACTGTCGACGACGTGAGCGCGGATCAAGCCAGGCAGCGGCGCCGGATTGAAAGCCTGCAAAGCGAAGCGCAGCGTATCCGCTCCTTCCTCGCTGCGAAGCCGGAGCGCAAAAGCGATAAGGGCAGTATCCGAAAGAGCAACGTCACGGACAATGACAGCGCCAAAATGGCGACCTCCAAAGGAGTCATCCAAGGGTATACCGCTGTGGCGGCGGTAGACAGCCTGCACCAGGTAATTGTGGCCGCCGCCGCTCATGGATCGGGCAGCGAGCAGAATGCCTTACTGCCAACCGTGCGTGCCACCGACGCTCTAAGGGAAGAGAGAACCGTCATCACCGCCGATGCTGGCTATCACAGCGAAGCGAACCTGCGCGAACTACACGATGCCGGCATTCCAGCCATGATTGCCGATGGCCTGATGCGGCGCCGCGACGAACGCTTCAAAGGGCAGGAAAAGTACAAGAACAAACCCGACCCGCTCTATGACAAACGCGGAGCGGGCCAGCCCAAACAAGCCAGCCATTTTCGGCCCAGCGATTTCCAGCTCGACGAGCGCACCAATACCTGCATCTGCCCAGCCGGTGAACGTCTCTATAGCAATGGCACCAACTGCACGGTCAACGGCAGGCAGCACCACAAGTTCACTGGCGCCAAGCAAAGCTGCGTGCCATGTGCGCTGCGGGAGAGATGCCTACGCCATCCGGAGCGCACCCAGGTGCGGCAGGTGGCGTTCTTCTATAAGGGCCAGGCATCGCCACTAACATACACCCAGCGCATGCGCCAGGCCATCGATACACCGCGTGGACGCGCCCTGTATAGCCAGCGGATGGCGACAGTGGAGCCGGTCTTTGCCAACCTGCGCTTCAACAAGCGGCTTGATCGCTTCACCTTGAGGGGGCAGACCAAGGTGAGCACGCAATGGCAGTTGTACTGCTTGGTCCACAACATCGAGAAGCTGGCACGAAACGGTTATGCGGTCTGAACCAGGCGGTTGCGCGCCTATTTCAGGCCTTTTCTTGCCTGAATGGCGGCGTTTGCGGCAAACTGTGGAAATGTTTAAAAAATCAACTGAGCTGAAGAGAAGAACGCCGACTTGTAGCGAATCTGCGCGCCAGATCGGGGTTTTTCTACAGCCTCGTTATGCGGCAAGACAATGAGCGCTGACTGGTTCCGCAATACATCATGGGACGACGCTATTGAACGGGCGTTCGATGAGAAGCTCCGTCGTGCGCGAAGGAAAGAGCAGTACCTCCGCATCCAAGCATGCACACTGGCCCGCTCCCATCCAGAGGTCGCCTTGAAGCTTCTCGATCGCTACTTCGAACTCGACGACGACTTCGATCATGCCCAAGCGCACGTCGATCGAGCCACGGCCCTTCTCGCCCTCGGCCACGTAGACGAGGCGCTGGCTGCCTACGAAGCAGCCCTCGCTCGGGAAGCCGTGTTCCCCAATCTCCAGACCCAGGCGTATCTCGATCTCCCGTACATCGTCGCTACTCGTGCCGTTCGAGAACAATACAGGCGCGCACTTGAACTGCTCGGCCGACACGAATCACGATTGATGTTTCCCGTTGACCGTTTCCGTTGGCATGCCGCCCAGGCGCTAATCGCAGCCGCTACATGTGAAGCTGGTTCTGTCCGGAATCATGCAGAGCGTGCTCTCGAGGCTGCGAGCCGCGACCAGTCCGGGTTCCGCTACCACCCCTCCGTGGGACTTGTCACGCCGCAATACGAAGCCGTCGTCAAGAAGCTGGAAACGCTATGTGCCGCATAACAACCGGTTGCAGTGACCAGTCCGCTGCGCGGCCCGCCGCTGAACCGGGGCGTTGGGCGACTAACGGAGGATCTAGTGGCTGAACTGATGACCTCAGAAGAGCTCGACCAATTCGAGCGAAAGTGGAGGATTATTTTCACGATCTTTGCCGTCCTTTTCGCGGGCGCGCTCCTAGATCACGTACTGCGTTCTCCTCATGGGGCCGAAGCTCTTTGGTGTTATTCCTTGGGAGCTTTTGGTTTGATCGTTTGTCTTTGGGCTGCTAGCAAACTTCGTGACGCTGCGAGTCAGGACGCGGTAACAGGGGGAGTAGAACTCCTTGGCGAGGACTTGTCGATAGGGGACTCAGATGATTAGGCCCAACCATTCCGTCAAACGGACCTCCGCATCGCTTTGCGCTGCTTCGGTCGGTTACATTTGTTGGGCCATCGGGGAATTTTGAATGCGAAGCGAACTGAGTAACGGTTGGGCGATCGAGTTCACGAAGAGCATTCATATGTACTGTCACAGCCTCAGAGACACAAAAAACAATAGTACGTTCAATGTGCCATGTGAAGATACGCCGGCCGGCTTTGTTGGGATTTGGCCTTACGAGCTGAAGTTGGATGACACTGGATATCAAGGTTTGCTGAGTGCGTTACGGGAGTGGGCTAGTGGCACAGGCATCAACTACAGACTATACAAGACAAGTGACACTTTTGAATCGAATGACGCGTCCTACTAAAAACGTGCCCAACCATCAATTCCAACGGACGCCTGACGGCGCCGCTGAATGCCAACCTTGGACCTAGCCATGCGAATTTCACTTCTTGCTCTTGTTGCTGTAGCAAGCTTAGCCAACGCAGGCGACTATAAGCCGCTTTCTGGGGCGTACTCGATTGCCGGAAAGACCTTGCTCGATCCGCCCGGTACCGAGGCTCCAAATACTCACATCTATTTTTCGATCAAAGGTAAAGCAGCTATCGATTTGTGGGACTCGATGAAGACGAAAGCCATTCCTCACTCGTGCGCTAACGATGGCTCGATGTTGAAGCGTGTGGGCGAAATGCAGTGCACTCGGTCCGATGACGGCAAGGAATATCAATGCTGGTTCGGAATCGATATAAAGAATCAACAGATCGTGGGTGGAGTTGTCTGCTAATGGGCACATCTATTTAAGCCCAGCCATTCATTCAACTCGAACGAACTGGCAAACGGCCGCTAATTAAATCACTTTGGACTAAAGGGTGACGCTGTCAATGATTTCGAAAGAAGAAGCTCCAGTTGAATGGGCCATGCTCATATACGAGCTCAGTGACGCGCGCGAACATCTCGAAAGAATGATGGACGCGATGAATTCTGATCCTGAATACGACGAGAGCAATTTCCGCGCCGAACTTGGACACATCTTTTCTCACCTCAATCGCGCATGGCATCGGCGAAATGTCATTGGTGAACTCGAAGGACGTGCTTGGGATGAGGCCAGAAAATTCCCCACTGATCTAGAGCCAATCGGATGATTAAGCACATTAGGAGAAGCGATGCGTTTGATCTGCTTACCCAGCTCGTGGAATGCTCAAGAGGGCCTGATTCCCGTAGAACTTCAAGACATCGATATCCATGCGACAAAGGCCGAATTGAGAGCTCTGATTACGTTCTTAGCGTCCGTAGCCGAACAAGCCAAGATTTCTATCGACTTCGGCGACTCCAAGCCCGACGCCCAAACTGGCATTTGGATCAATGTGCAAATCTCCGATATCGCATCCTGACTGGAAGGCACCCGTTTTATGAAAGCACCGAAGCTATTGTTTTCGGCACCCACGTTGTTCCTTTCCGGGGCGGTTTTCGCTCAGACTGCGCCAACTGAGTATGTCACTCAGATCCTTGAACCTACCGGCGGAAAGATCGAACGCCCTAAAGACTGGTTCTATGCTGAGGGACATCGCGGCCCAGTCTACATGTGGACCATATCTCGCGAGAGCACTACTGGGAACCGCGCTTACACTACGGGCGTCCGCATCCAGGCATTTGTAGGGGTCAAAGAAGGCGCCGGAAAAACAGCAAAAGAATTCATTCTTGAGTTCGCGAACGCAAAGAGGAAGGACAGCAAGTCCATTCGCTCATGCCCGGAGGTCAATCAGGGCTTGTTCACGCGTACCTGCCTTGAGACAGAGGAAGGGCCGTACCGTATCCTCTACTCTTTATTCTGGGGAAGCGACGGCATGGATATCGCGGTCATCTCGATAGCCGGCACAACCAAGGAACTCTGGCAGGCGTACTCTTCTACTTTTGACAGAATGAGTACGTTCGAGCTCATAGATATGAGCCGTTTTCCGCAATGACCGAAACAAAACCCTTCCGTGGATGGCGATGCCGTTTTGCTGAACGCATTCGCACACAATGGAGCCGATGAGCCGATGAATCCCACCAGATACCCGCCCGCACTTCCAAATACCAACCTCTGCTTGTCGATCATGCTTAGCGTCGCTTTCCTCATCGCCGCATGCGGCACGACTTCGGCGCACGCATCTGAAAAGAAGTGTGCCATCGGAGGCGAAGCTATCCATTGGCAGGCCGATTACTGCATGTATAAAGCTAGCACCGACGACTTCCTTAACGAGGACGTCCAAGCCTGCATGGATGCTGAGTACAAGACTCAGCCGACGTCCGCTTGTGCGGCAAAGACCAGGTACAAGAAATTGATTTGCAAGATGGTTGCCGAAACTGAACCCTACAACGGATCAGCTGCAAAGTGTTTTCGCGATAAGGACTTCTCGGGCCCGACTGTACGCAATGGCGGCGTCAGTTGATCATTCAATGCTTAAGCCGGTATTCAAGGGGGTAACTCGCAAGCCCCAATGAGGAGAGTGGCAATGCCGACCTTTCAGAAATCCCCGCCCGAACTCGTTGAGCAATTCAAAAACGCGCTGCCCACCCATCCGGACCTGGTCCAGAAACCCATGTTCGGCTACCCGGCCGCCTTCGTGCACGGGAACATGGTGTGCGGGCTGTTCGAGAACTCGGTCGTGGTGCGCCTTGGGAAGGAAGGCGCAGCGGAGGCGGTCGCGACTCGCAAGGCTACGCAATTCGCACCGATGCCGGGCCGCGTCATGACCGGGTATGTCCTGGTTCCTGCCGAGGATATCAACAAACCGAAGCGCCTTTCCGCCTGGCTTCAGCGTGCACTGGACTTTACGCTCACGCTGCCAGCGAAAGGCAGCGTCAAGACTCCCTCCAGTCGACACAAATAAGCGACCTGACTGATCGTCCACATGGACGATGTACCCTCCTTGTTGCGCAAACCTCGGTCGACATCGGAAAATAACATCCGCACACACAACGGATTCCACATGATTGAAATCAGACTCGCACGACCTTCCGACGTACCTCAGATCGAACAACTTTATGCCGAGGCCGGTTATGGCGGCGGCATCGGCGCAGACGACTACGCGATGGTCGCTCTCTCAGGCGAAAACATCATTGGCGCGGTTCGCCTTTGCTCCGAAAATGGTGTCACGGTACTGCGTGGCATGCAGATTAAGCTGGCCTTTCAGAGGCAGGGCCTGGGGGCGCGGCTGTTGGAGGCTTGTGGTGCGCATTTGGACGAGAACATGGCGTTTTGCCTGCCCTACTCGCATCTGGCGGAATTCTACGGCCTGGCGTCCTTTGAAACTGTCGATGCATCCGAGCTGCCAGAATTTCTGGCGGTGCGGCTCGCTTCTTACCTCGACCGCGGACAGGACGTCATTGCAATGCGGCGCCGCCCGAAGCAGAAAGCCATGCATCCATTTCGCATCGAGCCACTTCAGGAAGTCCACTTCGAACGATTGCATAACTTGTTCGATTCCATTTGCCGGGAGCGGCGTTTCCTGACCTTCACCGAAGCTGCCCCCAAGGAGCAGACTTTCGAGTACTACGGCAGGGTCTTTTCAGCGGGCCACGTGCACTTGGTCGCCATGCGCGACGACGAGGTGCTGGGCTGGTGCGACATCCTGCCGCTGGCCGGCCAGATGCGGTCTCATGTCGGTATCCTCGGCATCGGCATCGCGGCTTCCGAGCGGGGAAAAGGACTCGGCAGGAAACTGATTCTGGCGGCAATTGCGAAGGCCACCGAGCGGGGGCTGACGCGCATCGAGCTGACCGTCCAGAGTGAGAACCATCCGGCGCGCGCGCTTTACAGGAGCGTTGGGTTCGTGCACGAAGGGACGCAGCGGTGCGGATGGCGCCTCGATGGTCAATACTTTGATGTCGATCACATGGCAAGATGCAGCGATGCTTATGGACCTCTCCCTGATTGAACGCTGGCTCACGTGCTGGAGCCTCTCTCGCGGCGTGCCGCTGCCGCTTCCCTGCGATGGTGGCCTTGTCGTGGAAGTGGGGATGCCGGATCAATTGCGGCGCTATGTGTTTGCCGATGCGGGAGCAGCGCTGCAAGCTTGTGCGGATCGCATCCGGGAGCCCCATGTTTTCCTGAAGGCGCCGGTCGCGCCTGAAGTTTTGAGGCAGTCGTTGCCGGCACGCTGGAATATCGCGCGCCCGGGCTATTTCATGGCTGGACCGGCACAAATGGAAAACCGAGTGGTGCTGCCACAGGGGTATCGCGTCCTGCACGGTCGCGAGCATGGGGCACATGTGGTACGTGTGGTCGATGATGGCGGGAACCTGGCGGCTCTGGGCCGTATCGTGCTGCACGGCGAATGCGCGGTATTCGACCGTATCGAAACTGCGGAATCCCATCGGCGCCGGGGCTTGGGCAGCGTTGTGATGCAGGAACTGGATGCGATTGCGGCGGGTGGTGGTGCGAAGGAGCGGCTGCTGGTTGCCACTTCGGATGGGCGGGCGCTCTATGAGAGGCTTGGGTGGCGCGCTCTGGCGCCTTGGTCTACGGCTTTCCTTGAACCCTGACACCGGAAAACCAGGGTCTGGCCCGCAGGGCCAGACCCTCACTTAGCTTAGAACTTGTAGTTGTACGACATGCCGATCAGGGACATGTGGGTCTTCCAGGTGCCGACGGTGGTTTCGCCGTTGCCGGTGCAAGTGCCAGCTGCGGCCAGTGGGCTGCAGGCGTTCTTGTAGGTGGTGGCGGCGTCGTCGAACTTCAGGAAGCTGTAAGCCAGGTCGATCGAGGAGTTGTTCGACAGCTTCCAGTTGGTGCCCAGGGAGAACTGCTTGCGGTCCGAATCAGGCAGCGCTGGGTGACGCAGGGTCGCGTTGTCCACTGGGGACTCGTCGATCGCCACACCGGCGCGCAGCAGCCAGCTGTCGTTCAGCTTGTAGTTCATGCCCAGCGATGCGCGCACGGTGTTTTTCCACTGCTGGCGGATCACTTCATCGCCTTCGCCGGTGCCGACGAACTGGATGTGCAGGTCTTTCAGGCGCGAGTGGCGCGACCAGGTCACGTCACCCATCAGGGCCAGCTTGTCGTCGATCTGGGAGAACATGTTGACCGACAGGGTTTCCGGGGTCTTGATGTCAACCAGGGCTGGCGAGTTGGTCTTGCGCGAGGATGCCTGCAGCACGCCGTTCACCACGGCGTCGGAGGTCACGGTGGAGAAGTCCCATACCGCGCTGCCCTTCAGCTTGTGGTGGATCGAGGAGCGGTAGGAAATACCGAAGCGGGTATCCTGGGTCAGGTTGAACAGGTAGCCCACGTTGAAGCCGAAGCCCCAGTCCTTGCCGTCCATGGTGGCGTGCGCGTCTTTCGCGCCGGCCAGGGCTGCCGGATTGCCGCCCTTGGCGACGATGGCTTGCAGCAGTGCGGCGCGGCGGGCCTGTGCTTCAGGAGTCGGCGAGCTCAGGGCAATGATCGAACCAGGCACGTCCACGCCCTGGCCCAGCTTGGCCTTCATGAACTCGGCGTCCAGGCCGAAACCGAAGGAGTGGCGGTCATCCAGCTTGAAGCCGATGGATGGGTTGATGGTGACCGACTTCAGGTCGATGTTGGTCAGCGCGTAGCGGCCAGCCCAGCCGTAGTCATAGGACAGCTTGGCGCCGTACGGCACGAAGGTGCCCAGGCCCACGGTCCAGCGGTCGCTCAGCTTCTTGGACAGGTACAGGGACGGTGCAGCCACTACTTCCGGCGCGTAGTCGTCCAGGCTGGTCACGCCGCCAGCCGGGGTGCCGGTGAAGCGCTTGGAGCCGCTGTCGGTGTAGGTCGAGTGCGGGACCACGGCGGTGATGCCGCCGGAAAACTGGGTGCCTTCCAGGCGGGTCAGGCCGGCCGGGTTGGCGAAGATGGTGGAAGCATCGGCGGCTTCGGCGGTATTGGCCTCGGCAGTGCCTTGGCCAGCCACGGACTGGGAACCAAAGCGGTAACCGGATGCGTTAGCGTTCAGGGAAGCGGCAGACAGGGCTGCGGCAACCATCAGGGTCAGGTATTTTGGGTTCAAGGTAAGTCTCGGCTAGTTAATTATTAATATTTAAATAACCTTGCGCTGGGGGTAAGCGCAAGGGGCATCGCAGTCTACACTAAAACTGCACGAGGGTGCTTTTTAATTGAGCTTTATCAAGCTACTTTTGGTCGGCCGCCACGCACCAGGCTGAATAATTTCATCGCCAGGCGGAACACCAGGCGCACGAAGACCAGGGCCAGGATTGCCTCGAAGAAAGTCAGCAGGAAGGCGATTGCCGCGCCCCAGCGTCCGTCGCGGTGGTGGAACTTGGCAATCATGCGGTCCTTGGCGATCTCGATGCTGTCGTAGAAGGTCGGCACCACCAGCAGCGTCAACAGCGTGGAGGTAATCGTCCCGCCAATGATCGCCACCGCCATCGGCGCATAGAACTGGCCGCCGTCGCCCCAGCCGATGGCCACCGGCAGCATGCCGGCGATCAGGGCGAAGGTCGTCATCAGGATCGGGCGCAGGCGCATGCGGCCGGCGTGCATCAGTGCTTCCTCGCGGCCGACGCCCTGCTCTTCCTGCTTGCGGGCGGCATCCAGCAGCAGGATGGCGTTCTTGGCGACCAGGCCCATCAGCATGATCACGCCGATCAGCGACATCAGGTTCAGCGTGCTGCCAGTGACGATCAGCCCCACCACCACCCCGATCAGGGACAGCGGCAGCGACAGCATCACTGCGCCCGGCGCCGTGAAGGAGCCGAACTGCATCACCAGCACCAGGTACATCAGGCCGATACCCGCCAGCAGGGCAATGCCCATGGCGCCGAACACTTCGTTCTGGTCCTTGCCGGCGCCGCCCACGTCCATGCCGAAGCCGGGCGGGTAGCTCATTTCCTTGGCCAGCTTCTGGGCGTCCTTGTTGATTTCGCCGGCCGAGCGGCCTTCCACGTTGGCCGTCACGGAAATCGTGCGCATGCCGTTCAGGTGGCGGATGGCGGCCGGGCCCTTGCCCATCGTGATGCGGGCGATCTGGTCCAGCGGCACCATCTGGCCGGTGCCCGGCACGCTGATCGGCAAGCGCTCGATGTTTTCCGGGTTGACGCGGTCCAGCGGATGCAGGCGCACGGCCACGTCGCGGGTTTCGCCGGTCGGGTCGACCCAGTCACCCACTTCGATACCGGCAAAGGCCACGCGCAGCGCTTGCGCGGCGTCGCCGGCGGAAATGCCCATCGAATTGGCCAGGCCGCGATTCAGTTCGATCTGCAGCTCGGCTTTCGGGTCCTGTTCGGACAGGCCGACGTCCACCGCCCCCGGCACCTGGCGCAGCTTGTCCATGAACTGGTTGGTGATCTCCATCAGCTTGCGCGAATCGGGGCCGATGAAGTCGATCTGCACCGGTTTGCGGCCATTGTTGGAGAAGTCGTCGATCACGGTGAATTCGCCGCCCACCATGCCGGCCAGCTTCTGCCGCAATTCGCTGCCGATCGCCTGCGCATTGCGCTTGCGCTCGCTGCGCTTGCCGATGTCCACGTAGATTGAGCCGCCGGCCAGGTTGACGTACACATTGGTGGCCTTGACGTCCTTGATGCCCAGCGCGATTTCGGACACGCGCGACATCTTGCTGCGCGTGTACGCCAGGCTGGAGGACGACGGCGTGCGCACGTCGACCTTGATCAGGCCGATATCCTGCTTCGGCAGGAAGCTGGAGCCACCCATGGTTGCCTGCAGCACGATGGCGCCCACGAAAGTCGCGAAGGCGATCACCGCCATCCAGCGGCGGTGGTGCAGCGCCCATTCAATCACCTTGCCGTAGCGGTCGGCCTGGTGGTCGAACCAGTGGTTGAAGCGGTCCAGGATCTTGCCCAGGCCCTTCTTCGGCGCGGTATGGTGGTCCGGCGGGTCGCCCCAGAAGGCGGACAGCATCGGGTCCAGCGTGAAGGAAATGAACAGCGATACCGCCACCGAGCAGGTCACGGTCAGCGCGAACGGGCGGAACCATTGGCCGGCCATGCCGCCCATGAAGGCCACCGGAATGAACACGGCCATGATGGAGAAGGTGGTCGCCGCCACGGCCAGGCCGATCTCGGCGGTGCCGTTCAGGGCCGCGGTGCGGCGGTCGGAGCCGTTCTGCATATGGCGCACGATGTTTTCCCGCACCACGATGGCGTCGTCGATCAGCACGCCGATCGCCAGCGACAGGCCCAGCAGCGTCATGAAGTTCAGCGTGAAGCCGCACAGCCAGACCGCGATGAAGGCCGCGATCACGGAGGTCGGCAGCGACAGCGCGGTGATCAGGGTGGAGCGCCAGGAATTCAGGAAGG
Organism: uncultured Duganella sp.; assembly: GCA_966112955.1. Taxonomy (GTDB): domain Bacteria; phylum Pseudomonadota; class Gammaproteobacteria; order Burkholderiales; family Burkholderiaceae_D; genus Rugamonas. Next base: position 11,221 of record CBHWEO010000155.1, read on the forward strand.
CGTACACCACGAAGATGGTCAGCACGGCGCCGAACACCAGCGCCTCGATCACGTTGTTCAGCGAGCGCTGGGCGCGTTCGCCGCCATCGTTGGTGATTTCCAGCTTGGTGCCCAAGCCTTCCTCTTCCAGCTCCTTGTTGATTTCTTCCGTCAGTTCGCGCACGCGCTTGGCCACGGACACGGCCGACGCTTCGCGCGAGCGCACGATAGCCAGGCCGACATTATCCTTGCTGGAGCGCAGGCTCACGTTATTGATTTCGGCAAAACCGTCTTCAATGCTGGCCACCTGGCCCAGGCGCACCAGCTGGTCGCCGTTGCGCTTGACCACCACGTCCTTGAATTCTTCCGGACGCTCGATGCGGCCCACCAGGCGGATCGCCTTCTCTTCCAGGTCGCCGCGCACCTTGCCCACCGGGGCATTCGTGTTCTGCATGCGCAGGGCATTGGCCACTTCGGCCACCGAGACGTTGAATTCACGCAGCTTGTCCGCGCGCAGCAGCACCGACAGTTCGCGGCGCAGCGCGCCATTGACGTTGACCACGGCCACGCCATCCAGCGCGCGGAAGCGGTCGGCCAGCTTGTCTTCCGCCAGGCGCGAGATCAGCGCTAGCGACTGCGTCTTCGACGACAGCGCCAGCTGCATCACCGGTTCCTGGCTGGTGTCGAAGCGCTGGATCATCGGCTCGCGCATCTCGGTCGGCAGCTTGTAGCGCACCGAGGCGATGGCATTGCGCACCTCGTCCGACGCTTCGATCAGGTTCTTGTCGAAGGAGAATTCGATCTCGAACGTGGCGCCACCTTCGCGCGAGCCGGACTCGATCTGGGTCACGCCGGCAATCGACTGCAGCGACTTCTCGAGGCGGTTGACCACTTCGCGCTCCACCGTTTCCGGCGAGGCGCCGGGGTACGGGATATTGATGAACAGCGCCGGGATTTCGACGTCCGGGTTCTGGTTCACGCGCAACTTGGACAGGGCCAGCAAGCCCATCGCCATCATGGCCACGATCAGCACGATCATGGCAACGGGGCGTTTGACACTGAAGTTGGAAAGGAACATGGGTTATCTTTTTATTAATGGAGCAGTAACAAAAAAGGGCCCGGGGGGCCCTTCCTTGGTCCGGCGGAGCCGGGATCAGGCCATCTTCGGCTGGCGGCCGCGGCCGGTCACCAGGCCCACCAGCTTCATCACCAGGCGGAACACCAGGCGCACGAAGATCAGCGCCAGGATCGCTTCCACGAAGGTCAGCACGAAGGCCACGGCGGAGTTCCAGCGCTCGGCACGGCGGTGGAACTTGGCGATCATGCGGTCCTTGGCGATCTCGATGCTGTCATAGAAGGTCGGCACGACCAGCAGGGTCAGCATGGTGGAGGTGATGGTGCCGCCGATAATCGCGACGGCCATCGGACGGTAGAACTCACCGCCCTCGCCCATGCCGATCGCCACCGGCATCATGCCCGCGATCAGCGCGAAGGTCGTCATCAGGATCGGACGCAGGCGCATGCGGCCGGCATGCATCAGCGCATCCTCGCGGCCAAAGCCCTCTTCCTCGCGCTTGCGCGCCGCATCGAGCAGCAGGATGGCGTTCTTGGCGACCAGGCCCATCAGCATGATCACGCCAATGAAGCTCATCAGGTTCAGCGTGCCGCCCGTCAGCAGCAAGCCCACCACCACGCCGATCAGCGACAGCGGCAGCGACAGCATCACCGCGCCCGGCGCCGTGAAGGAGCCGAACTGCATCACCAGCACCAGGTACATCAGGCCGATACCGGACACCAGGGCGATGCCCATGGCGCCGAACACTTCCTTCTGGTCCTTGCCGGCGCCGCCCACGTCCATGCCGAAGCCCGGCGGGTAAGGCATGTTGGCAGCCAGCTTGCGGGCTTCCTCGATCACTTCACCGTTCGAACGGCCTTCCACGTTGGCGGCCACCGATACCATGCGCTTGCCGTTCTTGTGGCGGATGGTGGCCGGGCCCTTGCCCATGGTGA
>CBHWEO010000156.1:0-13203 GCA_966112955.1 uncultured Duganella sp.
AGTACTTGGCTACGAACCAAGGGGTCGTGGGTTCGATTCCTGCCAGCCGCGCCAAATGGGAATGCCCCGGTGAGAAATCATCGGGGCATTTGTCTTTTTGGCAACCTTCGCTATAATGACCATCCCGTTATTATTGTCTGAAAGGTCAATCTTTGATGCCCAAGACTATTCCCGCCCTGCTGGCAGGGCTGTTCAGTTTCGGCCTCGCCCTGACGGCCCACGCCGACAGCATCGACAAGGGCGCCATCGAGAAGTGCGCCGCCAGCCTGGGGACGCTCGCCGTGGCCGAGCCGCAAAGCGAAATCCTGGCCCGCCTCAGCCAATACAAATTGGGTTCGCCTTCCACCATGTTGCGCATGATTGCGCAGGAATCGGGCTGCTTCACCGTGGTCGAGCGCGGCGTGGCCATGCAAAACCTGCAGCAAGAGCGCGCGCTGGCCGCCAACGGCCAGCTGCAGGACGGCTCCAATGTCGGCGGCGGCCAGTTGCAGGCGGCTGATTTTGTCATGACCCCGGCGGTGCAGTTCGCGGACGACACGGGCGGCGTCGGTGGCGCGGTCGGTGGCCTGCTGGGCCGCATGGGCGGCGTGCTGGGCACCATTGGCGGCCTGGCGGGTGGCGTCAAGTTCAAGGAAGCGGAAACGACGCTGCTGGTCGCCGATGTGCGTTCCGGCATCCAGGTTGCCAGCGCCGAGGGCAAAGCCAGCAAGATGAACTTCAGCCTGGGCGGTTGGGGCTGGGGTGGCTTCGGCTGGGCCAGCGCCGGCGGCTATTCCAAGACGCCGGAGGGCAAGCTGATCGCGGCCAGCCTGCTGGATAACTACAACAAGATCGTGCAGGACATCCGCAACAAGCCGCAATTGATCCAGGTGACCTCGGCGGCATCGCAGCGCAATGCGGCCAATTCGATCAAGGCCACCACGCCGGGCCAGCCGACGGTGCAACGCGCCGCCTATGCGCCGGCCCCCTCGGCCAATGGCGGCGACGATGCCGGCGCCATCGCCGGGTTGTACACGGCCCAATTCTCCGGCGACGACAACGGCACCGTGAATGTGATGGTGGCGCCCAGCGGCGTCGTGACCGGCATGGGCAAGTCCAGGAAATTCAACCAGGCCTTCCAGGTCAGCGGCAACCTGTCGCCCAGCGGCGAATTGATGATGAGCGCCCAGGGTGCCGCCGGCAGCAGTAAATTCATGGGCAATGTCAATGCCAAGACAGGTGCCGTGATGGGGGTGTGGCAGTCGCCTGCGAATGGCGGCATGCAGGGCACGTTCACCGGACAACGCCAGCAGTAATCCGGCAGTGACCGACAGAGGGGCCGCGTCGCCAGGTGCGGCCCCTTTTCCTTTTCCGGCCAAAGCGGCATATACTTCATGTATGAAAAAGCTAATCCACGCCGCCTGCGCTGCCGCGCTGCTGTCCGCTTCGGCCCTTGCCTTTGCTGGCGCCACCGTGAATTTTGTCGACATCGGCAAGATGAGCGATGTGCCGCACAATTTCCATGACCGCGAGAACATGCAGTTCCTGTTCCGCGAGCATCTCAACCTGCTGTCGCAGAAGCTGCCCGCCGGGCAGGAGCTGGTGGTCGACTTCCTCGATATCGACCTGGCCGGCGATGAATTCCCGCGCGTGGCCGTGCGCGATGTGCGCGTGCTGAAGGGCCAGGCCGACTGGCCGCGCATGCATTTGCGCTACCGCATCGAGCAAGGCGGCCAGGTGGTCGCCAGTGGCGAGAGCAAGCTGTCCGATCCCAACTACCTGATGGGGATCAACCGCTACGACCGCGACCTGTACAGCCACGAGAAGCAGATGCTGGACGACTGGTTCCGCAAGGAAGTCCTGAAGCAGCACTGAACGGGATTAAATCGGCCCCGCCAGCACCGCGCAGTATCAAATTCCGGCATGGACGCGCCCTGTCAGCGCGGCAACCCTCCGGCACGGAACACCAGGCCAGCCAGCAGCTTGCACAATTCATCCAGCCAGGTGGGTTCGGTATGGTTCATATGCGTTTCCTTTCTGCTAAAGGTCGAGGTAAGCGCATTGTGAGCTGTTTCATAGTTGGGATAAATGCTTATAATTGAATTGAGTATCCCAAAAATGGAGCAATGAATGGATCGGCTGCACTTCATGCGCCTGTTCGTCGAAGTGGCCAGGCGCAAGAGTTTTCGTGCCGCCGCCGAGGCGCTGGACATGTCCAATTCCACCCTGTCGCGCAATATCGCCGAGCTGGAGAAATCCATCGGCCTGCGCCTGCTGCACCGTTCCACCCGCAAGGTCGAGCTGACCGAAGCGGGCGAAGCGTATTTCAAGCGCTGCCAGGGCATCGTGGAGGAAGCCATGAGCGCCCACGAAGCCCTGCTGGACTGGTCGGAAAAGCCGGCCGGCATCCTGCGCGTGACGATGACGTCCAGCTTCGGCGTGGGTTACCTGGCGCCGGTGCTGGGCGAATTCGCCGACACCTATCCCGACATCAAGATGGAATTCGATATTTCATCGCGCACGGTGGACTTGCAGTCCGAGCCTTTCGACGTGGCCATCCGCATGGGCGCGGCGCCCACTGCGCCGTCGACCCTGGTGGTGCGCCGCATCGCGAACATGCCACGCTACCTGTATGCCTCGCCGGTCTACCTGGCCAAAATGCCGCCGCTGGAACATGCCTGCGACCTGGTGCGCCACACCTTGTGCGGGCGCTCGTTTTCCAGCCGCTTGCCGGACCTGTGGCGCAAGCTGCACCGCGGCGACGAGGTGGTGGAAGTGATGGCGCACGCGCGTTATGCCACCAACAGCGCCTCGCTCAGCATGTCCTTTGCCGCCAACGGCCTGTGCATCTCGGCGCTGGACCCCCTGATGGCCAAGCAGGAAGTGCAGGCCGGGCGGCTGCAGCGCGTGTTGCCGGACTGGCATATGGAACCGATTCTGGTGCATGCATTGACGGAAACGCGCCACTTGCCCGCGCGTACCCGCCTGTTCATCGATTTCCTGCGCCAGCGCCTGGGCAACGACTAGCCGCCGCCGATGCCTTCGATGATGCGGCCGCTGCCGCCGCAATTCGGGCATTCCTTGCCGTCGGGCGTCTTGCCGGAGCCGCTGCACACCGGGCAAATGCCTTCGCCGCTGCCGGGTGTGCCGGGGGTCGCTTCGTCGCCCGGATTGAGCGGTTGTTGTGTGGCTGATGCATTCATGTGGCTTCCTCCTCACTTCGAGGCTGACATGTGCAAGCGATTGTGTCCGTTGGCTGCATAACGCTTTACAATGTTGAGAACGTCCCCCAGGAGCAAGCGCCATGGCTACTTTGATACGCCACCGCAAGACCCGCATTGTCACCCTCGAGGCGGGCGATGACCTGCGCGAGCATTGCAAGCCGAAGGATATCGCGCTGGTGCCGGATCCGGCAGGATGGTGGACTTACTTCATCGGCGAAGACGGCTCGGTCGAGCGCTACGACATTCCCTTCGCTACCTATAACGAAGCGCTCTGGTCGGCCAAGGCCGCCGCCGAATTCGACGCGCAATAAATGTTTTGTCTAACACAGAATTCCTGTGCTATTCTAGCAACCAGCCGTTACATAATGACAATTATAGTTGATCTAAAGGTAAGCCATTGCAGGTACTGAAACGACTCGCGCTGGCCCTTGCGGCCGGCCTGCTGGGTGGCGCGCTGTCTGGCTGCGCCATCAAGCGCAGCCACTATGACGTGCCTGAGATTCCCCTTCCAACCGTCTATCCGCATGCCGCGCTGCCGGAACCCGCGCCGGCCGCACCTGTGGCCGCGGCACCTGCCGAGCCCAGCCAGCAGCTGAAACAGGTGCTGCCGGAATGGTGGCGCCTGTTGCGCAGTCCTGAACTGGACAAGCTGGTAGCGCAAGCACTGGCCAACAACCAGGAATTGCGGGCTGCCGGCCAGCGCCTGGTGCAGGCCCAGGCGCGCGCCGCGCAAGCGGGCGCCGACCGCGTGCCGCTGGTGACCGGTTCGGCCCAGCGCCGCCGCGAATCGGCGGCGGGCGAGGTGGGCGGCAGCGTCACCGGCGGCCATACCCCGACCCGCGATATCGGCCAGGTCGGCTTGCGGGCCGACCTGCGCCTGGACATCTGGGGCGAGCGCCAGGCCATGTACGAATCGGCCGACCTGCAGCAGTGGCGTGCCCGCTTCCTGCGCGATGAAGTGCAGCGCAACGTCGTTGCCAATGTGGTCTCGGCTTACCTGGATTACCTGTCGTTCGATGACCGCCTGAACGTGGCGACGGAAACGGACGCCGCCGTCTCCGACATGCTGGCCGCCATTGAAACGCGGCTGGAGAAGGGCGATGCCACCCTGGTGGAACTGGAGCAGCAGCGTGCCGCCGCGTTTGCGGTCAAGGCCACCATCCCCACCCTGGAATTGCAGCGCGACGAAGCCCTCAATAACCTGGCGGTGCAAGTGGGCGCCGCACCCGGCACGCTGCAAGTGTCGGGCAAGGGCCTGGCTTCGCTGAGCTTCCCCACCGTGCTGCCGGGAATGCCGTCGGCATTGCTGCTGCAGCGCCCCGATATCCGCGTGGTGGAAGCGCGCCTGCTGGCCGCCGAAGCCGACATCGATACCGCCCGCAGCCGCCTGCTGCCGCCGCTGGATTTGTCGGCGCAGGCCGGCTACGGCAGCCAGTACATGTCGCGCCTGTTCGAGCCCAGCACCCTGTTCTGGAACGTGCTGGCCAGCCTGTCCGTGACCTTGTTCGACCACGGCAAGCGCGACAACGAGGTGGTGTACAGCAAGGCCGTGCGCGAGGAACTGGTGGAGACCTATGCCCGCACGATTTTCAGCGCCGTGCGCGAAGTCGACGATGCGCTGAACGGGATCCGTCTCGGCAGCCGCCGCCTCGATGCGCAGCGCCAGGCGGCCGAAGCGTCGCGCCGCGCCTGGGACTACAGCCGCGAATCCTATCGCGCCGGCGCCATCGACCATTTGCTGCTGCTGGATACGGAACGCAATTACCACCGCAACCTCGATGAGCAGCATGTGATCGACCGCGCGCGCTTCCGCGCCCTGGTCAGCCTGTTCTCCGCCCTGGGCGGCGGCGTGCCGGGTACGGAAGCCTTGCCGGGCAAGGGGCGCCGTCCGGCGGCGCCGGCCGAGGGACTGGGCAGCGTGGTGGACGGCCCGGTGCCGGCCGCTGTCAGCCAGGCGCGCGTGGTCGGCACGCGGGGCTTGATCAAGCCATGAAGCATGCGCCGCTGGCAGCACGCGACAAGGACCAGGACAGCGCGCCTGGCCCGTCGCTGGACGACCTGACGCCACGCCAGCGCCAGATCGTCGAACTGCTGCGCGCCGGCAAAGTCAACAAGGAAATCGCCCGCGAACTGGGCATCGGTGTCGGTACTGTCAAGCAGCATGTGGTGACCCTGTTCCGGCGGCTCAACGTCAGTAACCGCACCATGGCGGTGATGGCGCTGGCGGGCCAACCCGGCCAAGCCGGCCATGCCGGCACGGCGCCGCTGCCGGCCCCGGCCCATCCCGCTACGCCTGCCGGCGCGCCGGGCGCCGCGGCGGCGCTGGAGCGCCGCCCCTGCGTCCTGCTCAGCCTCGGCGTGCCCGCAACGGCAGGCGAGGCGGCCCTGCGCCGCCTGCATGCGCTGCTGGCGGCCCAGGCCTGCGACAGCGACGCGGTGTTCCTGGCCCGGCGCGGCCAGGCGGGCGACCTGATCTTCGGCCTGCACCAGGTGGGCGAAGGCGATCTGCAGAATGCGGTGGCCAGTGCGCGCCGCCTGTACGCGGACTTGCAGGCGGTGGAGCCGGAACTGGCGGCCGGCCTGCGCGGCGGCATGACGGTGGGCGAAGTGGTGGCCAGCATGTTGCGCCAGGGCGGCTGGTCGGGCGAAGCGGTCGCCAGCACCGCGCTGGCGGCGGCGCGCACCTTGCAGGAACAGGCGGCGCCGGGACAGCTGCTGTTGGGCCGCCCGGTGCAGGCGCTGATGCAGGCCCTGGGCATCCGTGGCGAAGCCTGGTTTGGCGCGGGCGGCGAGCCGGGCACGGTGGACTTCGGCGCGCTGGATGGCATCGACTGGCGCAACGACCGTCACGCATACCCCTTGGTGGGACGGCAGCAACAGCAGGCGGCGCTGGCCGGGCTGCTGCAAGGCGGCGCGCAACTGGTGCTGCTGGAAGCGGAAACCGGCATGGGCAAGTCGCGCTTGTGCGCCGCCGCACTGGATGCATGGCACGCGGGTGGCCGGTCCGCCCGGTTGTGCCGCATCGTCCCGCATGCCGGCGCGCATGGCGCGGGACGGCAGGAAGATTGCGGCGCGGCGCTGGCGTTGTTGCGCGAGACGGCCGCGCCGGGCCTGGCTGTGGTGGACGATTGCCATTTGCTGGCGCCGGCTGCGCGGCAAGCCTTGCTGGCCGCCGCGCAGGACGCCGTGCGCGACGGCAAAACGGTGATGCTGGCCGGACGGCCAATGCCGGAAATGGCGGGTCTGCAAACGGGGCAGGGCGTGCTGCGCCTGGCGCTGCCGCGCCTGGCGGCCAGTGAGACGGCGGCGCTGGCGGAAAAAGTGCTGGCGGAACACGTGCGGGACGCCAAGGCCACTGGCGGCGCGGCAGTCCTGGCATCCATGGCCGGCACTGCTGGCGACTCGCTGGACGCGGTGTCGCAACGGATCGCCGCGGAAGCTGCCGGCGTGCCCTTGTTCGTCGTCGAACTGGCGCGCCACAGCGGTGAACCGGGCATGGCCATTTCTTTGCTGGCCACGGTGTGTGCACGCCTGGACAGCCTGCACCTGGACCGCAAGCTGTTGCGGGCCGCCGCGCGCACGCCGGCGGCCACCGTGGCCCGCCTGGCTGCCGCCATGGGCGAAAGCGAGCCCGCGGTAGCGCCGCTGGTGCAGCGGGCCCAGGCGGCAGGCGTGCTGCGCGCCACACCGGACGGCACGCTGGAATTCGGCCACCCCTTGCTGCGCAAGATTATCGATTACTTATGCGTTGAATGACATGAACACAAGATCCACGAACCTGCACGAGACTGCCGATCCGGCGCCCCAGCCGGCGGCGGCCCGGCCTGGCCCGCCAGCGCCCGGCGGCCTGGGAGCGGCCCTGCGCGACGGCCCGCTCGGCCAGGTGCTGCGCTCGCCGGACTTGAAGCGCGTGGCGCCCGGGCTGGCATTGTCGGCCCTGCTGTCCAACCTGCTGTCGCTGGGTTTGCCGCTCGCCATCCTGCAAATCATGGACCGGGTGCTGGCCAACCAGTCGCTGGAAACCCTGGCCCTGCTGGTGGTCGGCATCGTCGTCGCGCTGGCGCTGGAGGAAGTGCTGCGCGGTGTCAGTTCGGTGGTGACCGGCTGGCTGGGCATCCGCTACGAACACAATGCCTCCCTGCAGGCGCTGGAGCGTTTGCTGCGCGTGCCGATGCGGCGCTTCAACCAGGAAGAAGCGGGCAATTATGCCGAGCGCATCCTGGCCGCGACGCGCCTGTCCGAGTTCTATTCCGGCCAGGCCCTGCTGGTGGTTTTCGACTTGCCGTTCGTGCTGCTGTTCCTGCTGATCATCATGCTGATCGGCGGCTGGGTGGCGCTGGTGCCGGCCGCGTTGCTGGGCCTGTTCGTGGTGCTGAGCCTGCGCTTTGGCCGCCAGTTGAGCGACCAGGTGGCGCGCCGGCAGGAACTGGACGACCGCCGCAGCAGCTTCCTGGCCGAGGTGCTGGCCAATATCCATACCGTCAAGACGCAGGCGATGGAGTGGTTGATGCTGCGCCGGTACGAGCGGTTGCAGGAAGCCAGCGCCGGCGTGGGCGAAACCCTGACCGGCAGCAGCGCGCGCGCCACCGACCTCGGCTTCGTGTTCTCGCAAGTGATGGTGGTGGCCGTGGTGGCGGCCGGCGCCGCCGCCGTGATCGCCGGCCAGATGACGCCCGGCGGCCTGGCCGCGGTCATGCTGCTGTCGACCCGGGCACTGCAGCCGCTGCGCCGCAGCCTGGCGGTGTGGCTGCGCTTCCAGTCCTTCGTGGCCGCCGAGGAGCGCCTGGCCGGCATCATGGACATGCCGTGCGAGGAAAGCGGCAACCTGCCGCCCCTGCCGCCGCTCAGGCAGGCGCTCGAATTGCGCGACATCCGCCTGGTGCACGATGATGGCCGCGTGCTGTTCGACGGCCTGTCGCTGACCGTGCCGGCCGGCCAGTGCATCGCCATCCAGGGCGAAAGCGGCAGCGGCAAGAGCAGCCTGCTGGCGCTGATGAACGGGCTGGAACGCCCCGACAGCGGCCAGGTGCTGCTGGACGGGCGGCCGCTGGCGGCTAGTGCGCCGGACAGCTACCACAGCCAGCTGGCCTACCTGCCGCAGGCCGGGCAAATCCTGGCCGGCACCATCCTCGACAACCTGACCATGTTCGAGCCTGCCCTGAACCAGCGCGCGCTGGCCAAGGCGCGCGAACTGGGCCTGGACCGCGTGGTGGCCGGCATGAAGGCGGGCTACCAGACCGTGCTGGGCGAAGGGCAGGGCGAAGGCTTGCCGGAAGGCGTGCGGCAGATGATCGCCATCGTACGCGCCCTGGTGCATGAGCCGAGTGTGATCCTGTTCGACGAAGCGAATATCTCGCTCGACCTGGAAAGCGACCGCCGCCTGCTGGCCTACCTGGCCGAACGCAAGGGCCGCAGCACCATCCTGCTGGTCACGCACCGCCCCTCGATGCTGGCGCTGGCCGACCAGGTGTACACCCTGGCCGATGGCCGCCTGCGCGCCGGCCGCATGGAGACGGCGCGGCCGGGCGAGGCGGCTGGCGCGCCGCAAGAGGCGCCTGCTACCGACCGCCCGGCGCCGCAGCAATCGCTGGCCGACGTGGTGGCGAATTACTGTACCCCGCTGTCGGACCTCGGCCGCTGCCTGCCGGTGCTGCTGGAAACCCTCAATTGGCAGGGCCAGCCGCGCCAACTGGCCGACGCCTTGCCGCACCTGCGCGGTGAACTCGACCTGTCCGGCCTGTGCAGCGTGCTGTCCAACCTCGGCATGCAGCCGCAGCACTTCCAAACGGGACTGGATGACCTCGACGCGCGCCTGCTGCCTTGCCTGTTCCTGGCGCCTGGCGCGCCCGCCATGGTGCTGCTGGCGCGCCAGGCCGACGGCAGCCTGCGCGTGTTCGATGGGGCCACCGGCGCCGAAGCCGTGCTCGATTCCGACGCCCAGGCGGTGCAGGGCGAAGCCTACCGCTTCACGCCGATCGACGCCAAACAGCGCCAATTGCAGCCGGGCCAGAGCTGGATCGGCCGCCTGCTGTGGCGCCTGCGCAAGCACCTGGTGCTGGTGCTGGGCCTGACCATCCTGTCGACCGGGCTGGCGCTGGTGCCCCCGCTGTTTGTGAAGACCGTGTTCGATACCGTGATCCCGGGCGGCGACTATGCGCTGGGCGGCATGCTGGCCCTGGGCGGCCTGCTGATGATCGGGCTCGATTGCGTGGTGCGCGAATTGAAGAACCGGGTACTGGCCTATGTCGGCGGGCGGACCGAATTCGTGCTGAGCACCAGCGTGTTCGAGCGCGTGATCTGCCTGCCCGCGACGTCCATGGATGGCGTGTCGCCGACCCGCCAGCTGGAGCGCATCAAGCACCTCGAAAGCTTGCGCGACTTCTTCCTGGGGCCGCTGGTGCTGATCGCCTTCGAACTGCCGGCCAGCATGGTGATGCTGCTGGCGCTGGCCGTCATCAATCCCTGGGTGCTGTTGCCGATCCTGGCCGTGATCGTGGCTTACGCCGCGTTGTGGTTCGGTTCGCGCAAGTGGAACGAAAGCTCGATGTTGCGCACGTCGCAGCAAGCCAGCGCGCGCGCTGAATTCATCAACGAAGTGCTGTCCGGCATGCGCCTGATCCGCAGCGCCGGCGCGGCACAGACCTGGCTGCGCCGCTTCCACGACATCAGCGGCAAGGCGGTAGTGGCCAGCTTCAGCGACCAGCAATTGCGGGTGCGCGTGAGCGGCCTGGCCCAGGTGCTGGGCATGGCCACCGGCTTGCTGTGCATGGCACTGTCGGCCTGGCTGGTGATTGGCGGCCAATTGAGCGGCGGTGCCCTGGTGGCCACCATGATGATCGTGTGGCGCCTGACGGGGCCCATGCAGAACCTGTTCCTGGCGGCCAATGCGCTGGTGCGCACGCGGGCCAATATCCGCCAGATCGAAAACCTGATGCGCCTGCCGCTGGAGCGGGAAAGCGGCATCAAGCCGGCCTTGCGCCCACAGCTGGGTGGTGAACTGAGCCTGGCGCGCGTGTCGTTCCGCTACGCCAACGATGCCGACCCAGCGCTGCTGGGCCTGAACTTCACGGTGGCGCCGGGCGAGATGGTGGCGATTGCGGGGCCGAACGGTTCCGGCAAGTCGACGCTGCTCAAGCTGCTGGTGCGGGTCTACGCGCCGCAGGCCGGCACCATCCGCCTCGATGGCGTCGACTTGCGCCAGCTGGCGGCCGCCGATTTGCGCAGCAACGTCAGCTACATGCCGCAGCAGTGCGAAATCTTCCATGGCACGGTGCGCCAGAACCTGATGCTGGTGCATCCGGCCGCCACCGAAGAGGAGGTGCGCTGGGCGGTCGACATGGCCGGCCTGGCGGCCGACATCGCCAGCCTGCCGGAAGGCTTCGAGACGCGCATTTCGAACAGCAGTGCCGAACAGCTGCCGTTTGGCTTCCGGCAGCGCCTGATGCTGGCGCGCGCCATGCTCAAGCCGGCGGCCCTGGTGCTGCTGGACGAACCGGGCACCGGCATGGACGAAGCCGGCGAACAGGCGCTGCTGCGCTGCATCGCCTGGCTGCGCGGGCGCGCCACCTTGCTGGTGGTGTCGCACCGTCCGGGTCACATGCGCATGGCGGACCGGGTGATGTATATGGAAAACGGGGCGGTGACCGCGATGGGGCCGTTTGAAAGTGTCAAAAACAAGGTAATGGCAGGACTGGCGTGATGAAAAGACTATTTGAACTGTTCACCAACGGGGGCCGCGAGGCCAAGGACAGCCGCAAACGCCGCCTGCTGGCGGAAGCGGTCTGGGTGGAAGAGGAGCTGGTGCCGGCCTTCGTGCGGCCGCTGCTGATGCTGGTGGCGGCGGTGGTGCTGCTGTTCCTGCTGTGGGCGGCGCTGACCCGCATTACCGAAGTGGCGCGGGCGCCGGGCGAAGTATCGCCGTCCGGCCAGGTGAAGGTGGTGCAGCACCTGGATGGCGGCGCCGTGGCCGAAATCCTGGTGGAAGAGAAATCGCTGGTGGAAAAAGGCCAGGTGCTGCTCAAGCTCGATGGTGCCCAGGCCCTGGCCGACCTGCACCAGGGGCAGGCGCGCATGGCGACGCTGCGCCTGCGGGCCGAGCGCCTGGCGGCCTTTGTCGAACACCGGGCGCCGCGCTTCGAGGGACTGGCCGATGGCTATCCTGACCTGGTGGAGCACCAGATGCAGGTCTACAAGACGCAAGTGTCGGCGCGCGCTTCCGCGTTGTCGATCCTGGACCACCAGGTCAACCAGCGCAGCGACCGCCTGGCGCAGCTGCAAAAGGCCAAGTCCGTGGCGCAGGAACACCTGGGCTTGACGGGCGAGTTGGCATCCATGCGGGAAGACCTGGCCAGCCGCAAACTGGTCAACCGCTCCGTCCTGCTGGACACGCGGCGCGCCAAAGTCAGCGCCGAGGGCGAGGTGGCGCGTATCAATTCCGACGCCAAGGTCGCCGAGCAGGAACTGGAAGAAAGCCGCAGCCGCCGTGCCGATACCGAGAACGTGCTGAAGCGCGACGCGCTGGCCGAACTGGCCAGCGTCAGCGCCGAACTGGCCGAAGTGACCGAACAGATGGGGCGCATGCAGGCGCGCGTCGACCGCCTGGTGGTGCGTGCGCCGGCACGCGGCTATGTACAGGACCTGAAGGTGCAGACCGTCGGCCAGGTGGTGCAGCCGGGCGGCCTGATGCTGCAGATCGTGCCGGACAACGTGCCGCTGGAAGCCATCGTTCGCATTGCCCCCAAGGATATCGGCCACGTCAAGGCCGGGCAGCCGGTCAACCTGCGGGTGGCCAGCTTCGACTATTCGCGCTTCGGCATGGCGGAGGGGACGCTCAAGCGCGTCACCGCCACCAGCCTGGTGGGCGAGGATGGCCGGCCGTACTTCCGCGGCTGGGTGGCCTTGCCGAATCCGTATGTCGGGCATGAGGCGGGCCGCTATCCGCTGCAGCCGGGCATGAGCGTGGAGGCGGAAATCCTGACCGGTGAGAAATCGGTACTCGCTTACCTGGGCAAGCCGCTGGCTGACCTGTTCTCGCGTTCCTTCAAGGAAAGATAACCTTCCTGACTATAACCTTTGGCGGTCTAGCTTGCCGGAAATATGCGAAGTTAAAATAAAGAATCGCAAAATACCGTCAAGGAATAGTTCATGGCCGACAATAACAACCAGAACCCGGAGCAGGGCAACACGCCAGCCAATCCGGGCGCCAGTGGTCAGCAGGACGCCGCCCTGTTCGATGACTTGACGGTACTGAGCCGCAGCCAGGACCTGGGACCGACTTCCCGCACCGAAGACATGGGGCGCGTGCCGGAGCGCGTCGACAACACCGGCAACGAAAACGTACAATCCGACCTGGCGGGCGGCGACGCTCAACGGGGCAAGGGTGTGGATGCCTTGGGCGCGCAAGGCGATGCGTCCGGCGCCACCGGCGATGACCAGGATGGCGGCCTCAAGATTGGCGAAATTGCAACGCGCAGCAGTGGCGGGCAGGTGGGCGTGCCATTTGTTGGCTCCATTGTGCCGGCTGCGGACGCCCGTTTGCCGCAGGGTGAGAACGTGACCGCTCCAGAGCCGGTTCGCCCAGCACCGGACAGCGTGACGCCGACACCGGCACCAGAAGCCGCATCCCCAGAGGTTGCCGCCCTGCACGGTAACCAAACCGACATTTCCGGGCCCGGCGAGCCTGCGCCGGCCGCCAGCACGGATTCCCCGCCGGTCGCCTTGACCGAAGCACCAGCGCCAACAGATACGCCGTCGCCAACAGACACCCCGGCACCGACGGGCACCCCAGCCCCGACGGACACCGCGGCACCAACCGATACGCCTGCGCCAACGGTCACCCCGGCACCGACTGACACACCCGCACCAACGGTTACCCCGACTCCGACCGATACGCCAGCACCGACCGGTACGCCAGCGCCGACCGGTACTCCGGCACCAACCGACACGCCAGCGCCGACGGAGACGCCAGCGCCGACGGACACGCCAGCGCCGACAGACACGC
>CBHWEO010000157.1:0-13072 GCA_966112955.1 uncultured Duganella sp.
TCATTTTCAGCAGGTCGTCCAGCGTCAGGCGGTACAGGTCCGCCACGCCATGCACCAGGTTGCATTCGACCAGGTTGTCGATGTAGCGGTCGCCCAGGCCTTCGATATCCATCATGCGGCGGCCGCAGAAGTGGCGGATCGCTTCCTTGCGCTGGGCGGAGCAGAACAGGCCACCCGAACAGCGCGCCACCGCCTCGTCGGCCTCGCGCACCACGTGCGAGCCGCATACCGGGCATTCCGCCGGCAGCGCCCACACCGGAGGCTCGGGCATTGGGCGCTTGTCCAGCACCACGGCCAGCACTTCGGGAATCACGTCGCCCGCGCGGCGCACGATCACGGTGTCGCCCACGCGCACGTCCTTGCGGCGCACCTCGTCTTCATTGTGCAGCGTGGCGTTGGTGACGGTCACACCGCCCACGAACACTGGCGCCAGGCGCGCCACCGGCGTGATGGCGCCAGTACGGCCTACCTGCACCTCGATGGCCTGCACGGTGGTGAGCGCTTCCTCGGCCGGGAATTTGTGCGCCAGCGCGAAGCGCGGCGCGCGCGACACGAAGCCCAGCGTGCGCTGGTCTTCGAAACGATTGGTCTTGTAGACCACGCCGTCGATCTCATAAGGCAGCGTGGGGCGGGCCTTGCCGATGCGTTCGTAGTAGCCCAGCAGGCCATCCTTGCCGCGCACCACATCGCGTTCGGCGCACACCGGCAGGCCAAGCCCGGCGTACCAGTCCAGCAAGGCACTGTGGGTCGCCGGCAGTTCGGCGCCGGTCAGTTCGCCGATGCCATAGGCATAGAAACTCAGCTTGCGCTGGGCCGTGATGCGCGAGTCGAGCTGGCGCAGCGCGCCCGCCGCGGCATTGCGCGGATTGACGAATTCCTTCTGGCCCAATTCGCGCTGGCGCGCGTTCAGGGCGGCGAAATCGGCCTTGAACATCAGCACTTCGCCGCGTACTTCCAGCACCGGCGGCGGCGCATCGGTCTTCAGGCGCAGCGGGATGCCCTTGATGGTGCGCACATTGGCCGTGACGTCCTCGCCTGTGTAGCCGTCGCCGCGCGTGGCAGCCTGCACGAAGACGCCGTTTTCGTAACGCAGGTTGATGGCCAGTCCGTCGAACTTCACTTCGGTGGCGTATTCGACCTGCAGTGCATCCAGGCCCTCGCGCACGCGGCGGTCGAAGTTCTCGATGTCTTCTTCGTTGAAGCCATTGTTCAGCGACAGCATCGGCACGGCGTGCGTGACGGCGTTGAATTCGGCCAGCGGCGGCGCGCCGACACGCAGGGTCGGCGAATCGGGCGCCTGCAGCTCCGGATGCGCTGCTTCGATCGCCTGCAGCTCGAGGAACAGCTTGTCGTATTCCGCGTCCGGGATGGTCGGCGCATCGAGCACGTGGTAGGCGTGCAGGTGGCGGTTCAGCTCCGCCGTCAGCCAGGCTGCGCGTTCGGCCGGTGTTGCTTGTGGGGTGTTGCTCATGTTTCTTGTCAGCTGAACAGGCGCAGCGCGCGGGTCGAACCGGCCGGGATATCCGAGGCTGCCATGTCGTCGTAAAACTCTTTCACCTGGCCGGCGATGCTGGCCAGGGTTTCGTCAGCCAGCGGCTGGTTGGCGTCGTCCACAATGGTCGCGTCGAGGCGCGCCATCAGGTTCTTGGCGCAGGCAATCATGGAACCGAAGCCGTCGCGCGCCGGCGCCACGCAAGGCACGTCGAGCAGCAGGGTCAGGCGGGAGGTGGTTTCCTCGGCCAGCGTGACGTTGGTCGACAGCGAGAACAGGTGGCCGCCCTCGCCGTCCGGCATCGCATAACGGCCGTCCGGACGCACGTCGAAGCCGAGCTTTTCCAGGGCGCCCAGCAGGGTCGCGATATTCCACGGCGCGCCGTTGGAGGCCAGGTTGACGCCCAGCTGGGCATCGTGGTTGGCGACGAAGCGGTGCAGGTTCTTCGCGTCCTGCATCACTTCGATCATGTCGGGAATCTGCGGCTCGGCGCCGATTTCGTCGGCCACGCCGCGCAAGCGGGTCACCAGCTCCGAGTATTCCAGTTCATTCAGCGCGGTGCTGCGGGAAGCCAGTTGCACCCCGCCCTGCAATTTGGTGTACACCACGCCATGGCGCACCGGCTCCCAGTCGCCGCTCACGGCCAGGCCGATGAAGTGGACCGGCTTGTTGCCGACGAAGCGCAGCTTCTGCAGCGCCGGCAGCAGCTTCTCGCCGCGCACGGGCGCTTCCAGCTCCAGCGGCAGCAGGCAGTCGATCAGCGGGTCGACCAGGCAGGTCGCCAGTTCTTCGGCAGGCACGCCGGCGTCGGCGCTGCGGACCGGCGCGGCCGGTTCGCCGGCGTCGGGGGCAATGTTCGGCGCGGCGACGTTGCCGACGTGGCCGCCGACGTGTTCCGGCACGCCATAGGCGCCGGAGCCGGCATCGGGCATCGGCACGTCGTCCAGGTGGAAGGTGGGCTCGGCGCGCGTGCCGTCGTCCGCGCGCATCAGCACGTCGTCATGCTGGCCGTCGAAGGCGCGCTCCACGCGCTTTTTCAGCTTGTACTCCTGCCACTTGTTGTAGCTAATGACACCGACGACGAACACGCCGCCGGCAGCAATCAAACTCAGTTGGAAATCTGTAATCATGCGGCTTGAGCCTCTGTAGCAAATGATGCGGCGGATTCCATGTCCACCGCCACGATGCGCGATACGCCTTGCTCCTGCATCGTCACACCGATCAGTTGGTTGGCCATCTCCATCGCAATCTTGTTGTGCGAGATGAAGAGGAATTGGGTCTGGTCGGACATGCGCTTCACCATGCGGCAGAAGCGCTCGGTATTGGCATCGTCCAATGGCGCGTCCACCTCGTCCAGCAGGCAGAATGGCGCCGGGTTCAAACGGAACATCGAGAACACCAGCGCGGTCGCGGTCAGGGCTTTCTCCCCGCCCGACAACAGGTGGATGGTGGCGTTCTTCTTGCCGGGCGGCTGCGCCATGACCTGCACGCCGGAGTCGAGGATTTCCTCGCCGGTCATGATCAGCTTCGCCTGGCCGCCGCCGAACAGGATCGGGAACAGCTCGGAGAAGCTCTGGTTGACGCGGTCGAACGTATCCTGCAGCAGGTCGCGCGTTTCCTTGTCGATCCGGGTGATCGCATCTTCCAGCGTCGCAATCGCTTCGGTCAGGTCGCGGTTCTGCGCGTCGAGGAAGTTCTTGCGCTCGGAAGCGGTCGCCAGCTCGTCCAGGGCCGCCAGGTTGACGGCACCCAGCGCCGCGATGGCGTTGGTCAGGCGCGTCACCTCGCCCTGCAGGTAGGAGGCCTTCATGTCCGGGTGCAGCTTGTCGGCCAGCGCGGCTTCGTCCGCCTGCACTTCGGCCAGCTGCTGCGCAAACTGTTCCTGGTTCAGGCGCGCGGCCTGCTCCTTCAGCTGCATTTCGGTGATCTTGTCGCGCTGCGGCTGCAGGCTGCGTTCGGATTGCATGCGCGCGTCTTCGTGCTGGCGCAGCTGCTGCGTGATCTGGTCCAGCTCATGGCGCGCATCGGCCAGCGCGCGTTCCTGCTGCGTCCGGCGGTCCAGCAGTTCCTGCAAGCCTTCGTTGGCGGTGCCGGCTTCCAGGCCTTCCAGTTCCAGCTGGCCCGCCCGCAGGCTTTCCGTCACCTGCGCCACCTGGGCGGTGGCGGTGGCGATATTGCGGCGCAGTTCGTCGATGCGGTTGCGGCCGGATTTCTCGGCGAATTCCGCTTCCTGCGCCTTGCGTTCCAGTTCGCGCAGGGCTTCACGGGCGTCCGCCAGCCGCTGCTCCTTGAGCATGAAGGCGGTCTGCCCGTCTTCGTGTTCGCCCTGCAGGTTGCCGAGCTCCATGTCGAGCTGTTCGAATTTTTCTTCCGATTCCAGCTTGACCTGCATCTGCTCTTCTTCCTGCGCGGCGATTTCGGCCAGGTCGGCCTCGATCTGGTTGCTGCGCTGGTTGAAGCGGGCTTCGATTTCGGACAGCTTGACCACTTCCAGCTGCAGGGTGTGCACGCTGGCGGTCAGGCTTTGCACCTTGGCGCGCAATTCCGTCAGCAGGCGGCCATGGTTGGCCAGGGCGGCGTCGGCCCGTACGGCGCGGCTGCGGGCTTCCTCGGCCAGCAAGGCCTGGGCGCGCAACTGCTTGGTGATGTTATCGATTTCGTGCTGGCGGCCCAGCATGCCGGCCTGTTCGTCATCGGCGGCATAGAAGCGCACCGACGATTGCGAGATGATGTGGCCCTGCCTGGTCACGAAGCAGCCGCCTTCCGGCAGTGTGCCGCGCGCGGCAAAGGCGCTGGCGTTGTCGTCGGCCTGGAAGACGTTGTGCAGCCAGTCCTGCAGCACGCCACGCAGGCCGGGGTCGTTCAGCTTCAGCAGGTCGAGGAAAGGCCGCAGCGCCGCATTGCCTGCAGCCGGAGCGGACGCGGCGACGGCCGGCGCGAACAGCGCCAGCTTGGCCGGCGGCGCGTCGTTGAAGAAGTGCTTGGCCCATTCGATGTTCGAGACCTGCAGCGCCGAGGTGCGTTCGCGCAGCACGGCTTCCAGCGCGGTCTCCCAGCCCTGCTCGATGTCCAGCTTCTGCCACAGGCGCGGCAGCTCGTTCAGTTCATGCTTCTGCAGCCACGGCGTGATCTTGCCTTCGGTCTGTACGCGCTCCTGCAGCTGGCGCAGCGCGTTCAGGCGCGCTTCCAGCTGGTGGGTGGCGGCCGATTCCGACTGCACGGCGGCCTGCGCGGCCTGGCGCTCTTCCTCCAGCTTGGGCTGCTGCTCCAGCGCTTCTTCGAGCATCATGTTCTGCTCTTCCAGCGACTGCTGCTTTTCCTCCAGCTGCATCTTCAGGTTGGCCAGGTGTGAGGAATCCGGCATCGCCAGCCCGCCCTTCTCCTGCAGCAGGCGCTCCTTGCGCGTGGCCAGGCCGGCCAGGATGTTGGAGGCGTTGCGCTGGTGCGCCGATTCCAGCTCCAGTTGCTGCTGCGCCTGCATGATGCGGGCACGCGACTCGGTGCTTTTCATTTGCGCCTCGCGCCACTCCTGCTCCAGCACCGGCAGCAATTCGGCCTTCTGCTCGGCCAGCATGCGCGCTTCCTCCACGCGTGCCGACAACTCTTCCAGGTTGATCTCCGCTTCGGCCACTTGGCCGCCGTATTCCTCCGCCTGCTGCGCCCACTGGTCGCGCTGCGCGGTCAGGGTGGCAAGCTGCTGCTGCAGCCGGGTGCGCGACTCGATCACGAACTTGATCTGCGCTTCCAGGCTGCCGATTTCGGAGTTGGTCTGGTACAGGTGGCCCTGCGCCTGGTGCAGGCGGTCGCCGACGGCGAAGTGGGCCTGGCGCATCTGCTCGAGCGTCAGCTCCACGTTGCGCAGCTTGGCGGTCTGCTCTTCCAGGTCGTTCTGCGCCTGCTCCATCTCGCGGAAATAGCGCGCCTGCTCGGCCTGCGCCTCGTTCTTGCGCAGCAGCCAAAGCAGCTTCTGTTTTTCGTCCTGGTCCGCCTGCAGCTGGTGGAACTTGGTGGCCACGGCGGCCTGGCCTTCGAGCTTTTCCAGGTTGCTATTCAGTTCGCGCAGGATGTCTTCCACGCGCAGCAGGTTCTCGCGGGTGTCGTGCAGGCGGTTTTCCGTTTCGCGGCGGCGCTCCTTGTACTTCGAGACGCCGGCGGCCTCTTCCAGGAACACGCGCAGTTCTTCCGGGCGCGATTCGATGATGCGCGAAATCATGCCCTGGCCGATGATCGCGTAAGCGCGCGGCCCCAGGCCGGTGCCCAGGAAAATGTCCGTGATGTCGCGCCGGCGCACCGGCTGGCCGTTGATGTAATACGTGGACGTGCCGTCGCGCGTCAGCGTGCGCTTGACCGCGATTTCGGCGTACTGGCCCCATTGGCCAGACGCCTTGCCTTCGTGGTTGTCGAACACCAGCTCCACGGATGCGCGGCCGGCCGGCTTGCGGTGGGTGGAACCGTTGAAAATCACGTCCTGCATCGACTCGCCGCGCAGCTCGGACGCCTTCGATTCACCCAGCACCCAGCGCACAGCATCGATAATATTGGACTTGCCGCAACCGTTTGGACCAACCACGCCGACCAGCTGGCCGGGTACCTGGAAATTGGTAGGATCGACGAACGACTTAAATCCCGACAATTTGATGGAAGATAGACGCACGTTTTATCTGTACTTCGCCCGCTGGGACATGTTAAAAAAGTGGCTAATCATACCATTTTCCCTGTAGGGCAAGAATAAAATGAAGACCAGAACTGCCATCCTGTTTGTATGTATGGGTAACATTTGTCGCTCGCCGACCGCGGAGGGTGTATTCCGCGCCCGCGCGGCGGCTGCCGGCCTTGATTTGCTCATCGATTCAGCAGGCACCCATGCCTACCATATCGGCGACGCCCCCGACCCGCGCTCCACCCGCCATGCGGCGGCGCGCGGCTATGACCTGAGCACCCAGCGCGCCCGCAAGGTGCAGGCCGAGGACTTCGAACGCTTCGATTACGTGCTGGCGATGGACCACGACAACCTGGAAATCCTGCAGCGCGCCTGCCCGCCGCAACACCGGCACAAGGTCAGGCTGTTCATGGAGTTTGCCACCCGCTTCGATTCGAAGGTCGTGCCCGACCCGTACTACGGCGGCGCCAACGGCTTCGACATGGTGCTGGACTACGTGGAAGACGCGGCGGACGGCCTGCTGGCCGCCCTGCGCAAGGCTTGAGGAAGCAATTCAGGCGGAAGTACCGTTGGCCGGCAGGTCGTGGTGCTCGTCGTTGACGGCCGCCACGCCACCCATGGCCATCGACAGTGCAGCCGCCACCACGCCCTCGGTGCGGATCATGCGCACGGTGCCGTCGCGGAATTGCTGCGCCAGCGCTTCGCCGGAAATCGAGAAGGCTTCCTGCCGCCCCGTGGTCGAGAAGATGTACAGCGTCTTGAGGGGGCTGATCCAGGCCAGCTTGACCTTGCGCTGGCTGCCGTCCTCCTGGTCGAATTCGAGCCACATGCCGCGTGCCAGGCTGTCGACCTCGATGGCGGCATCGTCGTCGGGCGGCGGCGCCTCTTCGGCCTTCACTTCCGCCACCGCTTGCAGCTGCAGGCGGCGTTCGGCATCCTTCTTCGCCACTTCCATGGCGATTTCCACCTGGCGCTCCGGCGACATTTCAATCGGCGCGCGCACGATCGAGGCGTGGCATTCCGCCAGCTCGGCGAAGAACTGCAGGCGGTCGGCATCCTGCCACTTGATCACATCCAGCCACTTGTTGAGGGTGGACAGCAAGGCAGGCAGCTTGGCAATCAGCTTCTTGCGCTCTTCCTGGGTGATTTTCGGCCGCACGCTCCAGATCAGGTCATCCATGGTCTGGGTCGCGTTGTTGACGGCGCCCGGCTTTTCGTCTTCCACGCTGTAGGCGATGGTCAGCACCTGCACCCACTTGTTTTCCAGGAAGGCTTCGACAATCGCCACTACCTCGCCCGTACCGATGCGCAGGGCGACGGCATCCTTGGCCGACTTGGCGGCCACCGACATCTTCTCCTGCTTCAGTGCCTTGGCGATGGGTTCCGCCATGGCGGCTGCCGCAGCGGCTTCCTCCGCCTTGATGGAGGCTTCCAGCTCGTTCACCGCTTCGGTGAAGGCGCTCAGCTCTTCCTCGTGGTCCTGGCTGACCTTTTCCACGCTGCGCTGCATGGCCTTGTACAGCGGATCGTCCGGGTCCTTGTGCTGCTCCCAGCCCATGCGCGACAGCAGGTCGATCATGCGGCGCGCCGGGTGCGCTTCCTGGAAGAAGAAGTTCTTGTCCAGCAGCGCGGCCTTCAGCACGGGGATCTGCAGGAAGCGGATCAGGTCGCGGATTTCCGGCGAAATGCTCTGGTCGCGGAAGACGGTTTCGAACACGGCCGACAGCAGGTCGATCGTGCCTTCATCGGCGCGCGACAGGCTGCCCGCCGGCGCCTGCTCCTTGATCTGCGGCAGCAGGAAGACATTGCTCATGGGGGCGCCGGCAGCGAAACCAGGAGCCGCCATCGCGCCGCCAAGGGATGGCATTGGCGACGACGCAAAGCCCGCTGCCATTGCGGTGGCCGGTGCGGAGCCGCCATCGGCGCTGGCAAATACCGCGCCCGCTGGTACCGCGCGCTGGATTTGCGCCAGGAAGTTCATCAGGGGCTCTTTCGCCGTCATCAGGGATGCGCGTTGGGCCGCTTCATTGTTGGCGCCGCCGTGGAAGCCTTGCGCCGGGCCTTGCGTCCAGCCACCTGGCGGCACCGCGACGCCGCCCGGCACGCCCGGCACGGCAACACCCGCAAGCATGCCGCCGGGCACACCCGCCGCGACTGACACGCCGCCACCGGACATCGCGCCACTGGCGATGGGCATGCCGCCCGCCACCATTGGCATCCCCGCGGCAACCGGCCCGCCCTGCACCGCCATGCCGGGCACGCCCGGGCCCACGCCGGCGGAGAGCGGCACACCGCCGCCCGTCACGACGCCGCCAGCCGGAATCACCATGCCGCCCGCGCCAGGAGCCATCGCGACGCCGCCGGTCAGCACTGCGCCCGGCGCCATCGGAGCCAGGCCGGCCACAGGGGCCATCCCCGGTGCAATGCCGGAAGCGAATCCCGGTGCCGGCATCGTTTGCGCCGCAGGCGCCAGTGCCGGCGCCGGAGCCGCCGCCGCGGCGTTATCGGCCGTATGCGCCGGCGCGCCATACAGGCCCGGCGCCACGTTCAGGGTAGGCAGCGACAGGTCAAGGTCGCCCAATTGTTCAAAGCCCGTCGGCGACGGCTTGCCGCCCGGCGCATCACCCGCCCCGGCGAAGAACTGTCGCAGTTGCTCGGCCAATGCCGCCTGCTGGTTCTTCTTGCGCGAAGACGCCTGCGAGGCATCGTGCGAGTCGGCGCGGCGGGTTTTGTGCTTCTCGACCGAACCGGGGCCAACGCCCTTGCGCTCGAGCGCCGTGTTCAGCTCTTCCAGCATGGGCCCGAAATTGAAGAAGCTGTCCGGACGCAGGAACGGCTTCATCAGCTCATCGGCTTCTTCGTCCTTGATGAAGTCCACCCAGGCTTGCTGGAAAGCGCCCAGGAAGACTTCCGGGCGGAAGGGATTCTGGTTGATGCGCAGGATGCCGCGGTCCAGCAGGAAAGCCAGCCGCACATTGAGCGTGGCCAGCCCATCGGAATATTGTGTCTCGAACGCCTTGCTGAAGCTGCCCATGGTGACCTTGGTGTCCATCTCTTCCATGGACACCAGGGATAACGGCTCGGCCACCTTGCGCACCTGCGCCTTCTGGCCCGGCGCCAGTTGCGCAATCTCGTTGCGCAAGTCGGTTTCCAGTTGTTTGGCGAACAGGCCGAGGAAGCCATAGTGGTCGGTGCGCAAGCGATTGCCGGCGCGCAGGCGCGCCTGCAGGGTCTGCACATTGTCCGCTTCGCTCGCATCGACCAGGCTGGCCGCCCAATTGGTGTACAGCTCGTTGAATTGTTCGCTGATGTGCTTATTGACCACGCTGATCAGGTTTTCCAGCAAGGCATGCCGTGGCGTGACCGCTTTTTTGGGCGCCGCAGATGTTGGGTTTTCTGGAATCATGATCGGACCTGACTTTGAGGGTTATGCGTATTGTCGCAGATTATTGCCACATGGCAATACGTAAACGGTAAGAATCTGCAAAAATTTACGGCAATGTGGTCAAATGGTTGAGTTGCACCAAACTGGTGCAGGCACTAGTCCTACAAGCCTGGCAGTGGTATTCCGATACACCTTTACTATTGCACAAAGCATGATGAAGTCCCCATCCTTTCGAAAGGAACAGTCATGAAATCCAGGCAAAAATCGAGCAAGCAGAGTTCCAGCTCCGGCACACGCCAATCTGCCGACCAGGGCTCCCAATCGAGCGCACAGCCGTCCAGCCAGCAGTCGGATACCGGCCGCCAGAGCAAGACCGAGAAAAAGTCGCCTTCCGGCCGTAAAGGCAATCGCTGAATGACCGGCAGTGCATGAAGGGCCTGGAAGCGCGCTTCCGGGCCCTTGCCGTTTCAGATATTGGTGACGCGCTTGCCCTTCGGCGGCTTGAAATCGGCCACTTCGTTGACCAGGCCGACCTTGGCGGCTTCCTGTGCGTTCAGGTGCAAGTCGGAATAGGCGTGGATGTTCCAGTGCTCGTCGGTCAGGTTGACGTGCTTGCGCAGGATCGATTCGGTGCGGGCGTCGTCGGCCTGCAGGCCTTCCACGATGATGCGCAAGGCGTCCGGCCGCGCGCCATGGGGTGCGCTCGCATGCGACTTGTGCACCATGAAGCGCGCCGTTTCGCTGGCATAGCGCTCTTCCCCGGCCAGGAACAGGATCACGGCAATCGAGGCCACCGCGCCGCCGTTGTAGGTCACGATCTTGATGGGCAGGTTGCGCAGGTAGTTGTGCAGGCACAGGCCGTCGCTGACGTAACCGCCATTCGATTGGATCAGGATATGGGCGGTTTCAATGCCGTCTTCCGTCATGTCCGCCACCGCATCGAAGACGCGGTGCACCATGTCGCTGTTCACATCGCCGGACAGGGTAAACCACGCTTCCGTGTCTTGTTTTTGCTTGTCGTCATTCATGGTGCCACCTGTGAAATGTGGGTGACTTAATTCTAGCAAAATGCGTTACTGCGGGACGTACGTTCCAGTGCTCGCGGTCCGCAACCGGCTCTTGAGACGCAGCGCCGGCTTCTCGACCATATACCATGACAGCGCCGCCAGGACCAGCGTCAACGCCAGCGATGCCAGCGTGATCGCTCCCCAGCCATAGCCTTCTTGCAGACCGATGCCGGCGCACGCCTGCTGCATCGGAAACGCATAGATGTAAACGCCGTATGAATAATCATAGCCCTGCATGCGCAAGAACCATTGCGGCGCGTGAAAGGCGAAGACGATGGTCGAATATGGCAACACCAGCCAGCTGGCCGCCATCGCCAGGATGGGGTCCTGGACCACCAGCAAAACCGCCATACCCACGCCCACCAGGCGCCAGGACAAAGGAACCCTGCGCCGCAGCAGGTACAAAGCCACACCGGCAAAGAAGTACACCGAGAGCTTCGCAATGCGGTCGCCGTACACCTCGATCCCGAGGCGCCAGAGCCCCGGCAATTGCAGGGGCACCAGCCCGGCCAGCGCCAGGCCTATCCAGCAGGCAGCGCAAATCAGCAGCACCGCCGCGCAGGCACGCAACAAACTGCGGGACATGCTGCCGATCAGGGCCAGTGACAAATACATCAGCAGTTCGTACTTGATCGTCCAGAGCGAGCCGTTGACGCCGCCGCGCAAAGGATTCTGCTCGAACACGCCCGGCAAGGGATAGCTGCCCAGCCCTAGCGCGCCAAGGAGCAGGCCGCGCCACGTTTCCGCGGCCCCGAAATAGCCAGCCAGCCCAGCCTCCGTCACCGCTGGCCCCAACACAAACACCGTCAACAGCAGCATGACCAGCAGCCCGGGGAAAATCCGCAGGATGCGGCGCGCGGCGAAGCGGGCCGCATGCGGGTCGGATTGCCAGCTTTGGCACACCAGGTAACCGCTGATGGAAAAGAACAGCGCCACCGCCAGGTTGCCGAAGGTCTGCCCCGCCACCGGAGTCGGCTCAGGCAAGCCGACGATCGGCAGGCTGTGACTGAACAGCACCGCCAAGGCTGCCGCCATGCGCAGGAAATCAAATGCGTTATTGCGTGAATGCCCCATGGCGGGTAACCCCTCTTGTTTGATCAACTTGCAAGAATAGCATTATTCCCACTGCGCCTCAATTGACATAATTGCCCTACTGGCATATAGTCCCGAGTCTTGATCGGGAGAGACCAGCGCACGCTGGCGCCGAAGGGGCATCACCCAGAAACTCTCAGGCAAAAGGACCGGTCAAGGGCCCAGACGGGCCAAGACTCTGGAGAGCGGCCCGCCGACGCGCAGGGCCCACCGAAGGGGCGTGCGGGATTACCTTCCCGCTATCTCTCAGGTACCAAGGACAGAGGGGTAGGCGTATTCATGTTTACGTTTATTAACCCCTATTCACTGGCCCGAGGTATCAATGACGCTCAAAGCAACCCCACTCAACAACGCTCATCGTGCCCTCGGCGCCCGTATGGTCGATTTCGGCGGCTGGGACATGCCGGTCAACTACGGCTCGCAGATCGAAGAACACCACGCCGTGCGCAATGACGTCGGCATGTTCGACGTGGCCCACATGTGCGTGGTGGACATCAAGGGCGCCAATGTACGTTCCTTCCTGCGCGGCCTGGTCGCCAACAACGTCGACAAACTGCAGGTATCGGGCAAGGCCCTGTACTCCTGCATGCTGACCCCGGAAGGCACCGTCATCGACGACCTGATCATCTACTTCATCAACGAAGAGTGGTTCCGCCTGGTGGTCAACGCCGGCACTGCGGAAAAAGACATCGCGTGGATGAACAAGCAGAACGAAGCCACCAACGCCGGGCTGACCATCACCCAGCGCCGCGACGGCGCCAACGCCATGGCCCTGATCGCCGTGCAAGGCCCGAATGCCCGCGCCAAGGTGTGGGAAGTGATCCCTGAATCCAAGGCCGCCACCGCCGAGATGAAGCCATTCAACGTGGCCCTGGTGCCAGGCACCGCCTTCGGCGAAGCCATGGTGGCCCGCACCGGCTACACCGGCGAAGACGGCTTTGAAATCGGCGTCGCCGCCGAACAGGCCGAAAAGCTGTGGAACGCCCTGCTGGCAGCCGGCGTCAAGCCGGCCGGCCTGGGCGCGCGCGACACCCTGCGCCTGGAAGCCGGCATGAACCTGTACGGCCAGGACATGGACGAAACCGTGAACCCGCTGGATGCCGGCCTGGCCTGGACCATCGACCTGGTGTCCGAGCGCGACTTCATCGGCAAGGCCGCCTTGCAAGCCAAGGGCCAGAACGCCCAGTTCGTGGGCCTGATCCTGCGCGAAAAAGGCGGCGTGCTGCGCGCCCACCAGAAAGTCATCGCCGCCAACGGCGAAACCGGCGAAATCACGTCCGGCACCTTCTCCCCGACCATGCAGCAGGCGATCGCCCTGGCCCGCGTGCCGATGGGCGTGAACGTGGGCGACACCGTGCACGTGGAAATCCGCGACA
>CBHWEO010000158.1:0-12926 GCA_966112955.1 uncultured Duganella sp.
TCGGCAATGGCGTCCTCCACCATGTTATCGGGCAGCTGCGACAAGCCCATGCCGGCGCAGGTGGCGGCGGCAATGGCTTCGCCGTCGTTGAGCAGCATGCGCGATGGCGGATAAAACTCGACCGACCGCTGCCCATCGTGCAGGTGCCAGGGGCGCTCGCGGCCGGAACTGGGCGCCCGGAACAGGATCGCCGCGTGCTGCGCCAGGTCGTCCAGCGTGCGCGGCATGCCGTAGCGGTCCAGGTAGCGCGGGGATGCGGTGATCAATTCCTGCTGCTGGCCGAACTGGCGCGCCACCAGCCGCGAGTCCGCCAGCGCGCCGACCCGCACCACGGCATCGAGGCCATCGCGGATCGGGTCGCAATACTGGTCCGACAGGCGCGCATCCACCTGCAGCGCCGGATACTGCTCCATCAGCCGCACCAGCACCGGCAGGATGACCCGCTTGCCGTATGTGATCGGCATGTCGATGCGCAACAGCCCGCTGGGCGCGCTGCGCACATTGGCGGCCATGGCTTCCAGCTCGTCCACCTCGCTCAGCACGCGCTGGCAGCGGATGAACAATTGCTCGCCGTCCGGCGTCAGCGTCACTTGCCGCGTGGTGCGGTGGAACAGCTTCACGCCCAGCAGTTCTTCCAGCCGCGCCACGCTCTTGGCAACGGTCGATGCCGTCAGTCCCAGTTCGCGGCCGGCCCGTGCGAAGCTGCCCAGCTTGGCGGTGCTGGCGAAGGCCATAAACTGCGGCATGCTCTTCATTTCGCCCTCATTAAGGAATTTTATTCGTTAATATTATGACATGGACGCATCTTCTGCCAGCAATCCCGGCGCGCCATACTGCCTCCACCCGAACACACAACCATGGAGGTCATCTTGAAAATCATCGACAACGGCACGCTGCCGCATGCGCATATTCCCGGCATTGACCACGTCACCCTCGCAGGGTCCGGCGACGGACTGCGGCAGCTTTCCGTCTGGCGCCAGAGCATGCGGGCGGGCAGCGCCACACCGCCGCACCGCCACGGCTGCGAGGAAGTCGTGCTGTGCGAAGCCGGCCGCGGCGAAATCCTCATCGAAGGCAAACGCTACCCGTTCAGCGCCAACCAGACCATCGTGATCCCGCCTGACGTGGAGCACCAGATCTTCAATGTCGGCTACGGCTTGCTGGAGACCCTGGCTGTCTTCAGCAGCGCGCCGGTGGAAGTCACCGATCCCGACGGCGCTTCCCTGGCACTGCCATGGCGCAGCTGATCTTGACTTCAACCAAGGAGAACATCATGAGCAAATGGCTGATCCGCATGGCTGCCGTCTATTTCATGGTCGGCGTTTCGATGGGCGTGTACATGGGCACCACCCACCGTTTTGAACAAATGCCGGTCCACGCCCACATCAACCTGCTGGGCTGGGTATCGCTCGGCTTGATCGGGGCGCTCTACCACCTCAAGCCGCGCGCCGCCCAAACGGCCCTGGCCAAAGCGCACTTCGTGCTGCATAACGTGGGGTTGCCCGTGATGGCGGTTGGGTTGTCCATGCTGCTGTCTGGACAGGCCGGCGCGGAGCCGGTCGTGGGCATCGGCTCGACGCTGGTGGCACTCGGCGTGCTGTGCGTTGCCATCAACCTGATCCGCCACGCCGACGCCTGAGCGCTGCTGCCCGGGCAAGACATACTGCTTGTGAATGACGACCATAAAAACTTGAAATTTGAGTTATATGCTGCGCTGCGACATAATGTTCTCAACAAACTTTATTTTTCAACGGAGAACAGCATGAACCTCAGCAAAAACATGGAAGCAGTCTTCCTTGGCACTCTGGCTCTGATCGGCGTTACCGCAGCGGCAACCGCTGCCGTACCGAAGCTGCTGGCTCCGCTGGCTTCGACCGCCCACGTCGCCAGCGCTAAAAGCAATGCTGTCCCGACCGTGGTGGTGAAGGCCAAGCGCCTGACCGCGGAAGAAAAGGCTGCACTGGCTGAGTAATTCGCGCCGGGCAGGAGTGCCCGGCTAATCGTCGTAACTGCTCTCGCGGACGATCAACTGTACCGGCATGGTGATCTGGGCCGGTTCCTCTGCCGGGTCCTGCAGCAGCAACTCAATGCCGGCCTGCCCCAGGGCTTCCTTGTCCACGTGGATGGTGCTGAGGGGCGGTATGGCGGCAGCGGCGCTGCTGATGTCGTCGAACCCCACGATGGCCATGTCGTGCGGGATCTTCAAGCCCTCGTTCAGGCAGTGGCGCATGGCGATCAGCGCTGTGCTGTCGTTGTAGCAGAACAGGGCGTCCGGCCGCTTCGGCAAGGCCAGCAGGCCGCGCATGGCTTCCACCACGGCGTCCTCGCCCTCCCCCATCGCCGGCACAATCACTTCCAGGTCCGGATCGGCATGCACCTTCGCATCGAACAGCGCCTGCCGGAAGCCGCGGTTGCGCTGCTGGATGCTGTAGTGGGCCAGCGACCCTGACAGCATGGCGATCCGCTTGCGGCCGCAGCGCAGCAGGTGCTGGGTAGCCAGGTAGCCGCCGCGCACATTGTCCGGATTGACGGAAGTGAAGCCGCGGCGGTGCATGTCGACCAGCACGATCGGCTTGCCGAACTGCTGCAAGGCCGCCAGCACTTCCGGTTCGAAGAAGCCGGCGCACAGGATGGCGTCCGGCTGGTGCACGCGAATCATTCCCAGCACCGGTTCCGCCGGCCCGACCGCAATGAAGGACAAGGCAATGCCTTCGCGCCGGCAGGCCGCTTCGGCGCCGTGCAGCACGGGAGAGAAGAACTGGCTCGATGCCAGCGTATTGTGCTGGCTGTGCAGCAGGAAGGCGATGCGGCGGATGCGCCCCTTCTTCAGTTGCGAGAAGTCATAGCCCAGGCGCTGCGCGGCCTTGCGCACCTTGCTGCGCGTGTCCTCGGTCATGCCGGTCTGGTTCTTCAACGCACGCGACACGGTGCCGATCGACAGCCCGGTGGCCTCCGCGATGTCGCGCAGGGTGACCGGGCCTGGCGTGGCCGCATGCTTTGTGTCGCGCTTATTCATAAGTGGCTCTTATATCAGCCACCTACCGGGGCGTCAACCACGCCGGCCAGCGAGCGCAGGCGCAGCGATTTGCGCAGCGCGGCCAGGCCGGCTTTGGACGCCACGCGCAACGTCAGGCGTTCGCCCGGCAGCAGCGTCAGGGCGTTGTCGGAAACGCCGGCGTCAATATCGCCGAAGTCGATCCACACGGCGCGGGCAAGCTTCGCGGCACGCAGTTCCAGCACATAGCCATCGCCGGCGCGGCGCAGGCTTGCGCGCAGGCCGGGATCGGCCCACGCCATTTCCTTCGCCGGCTTGAAATACACCACCCGGCGCGAGGCCGGCTCGCCCTCGGCCTGCAGTTCGAACACGGCGACCGTGGCGGCCGGGTCGGACTGGCCGAGCAGTTCGGCATCCGTATAATCGGCCACCTTGGCTGCCGACAGCGGCGCCAGCTCCACCGGCTTGCGCTCTTCGCGCAGCAGCTTGCCGTCGACGGTCATCATGCGCAGCCGCAGCTCGCCGCGCACGGCGTGGGTACGGTCATTGAGGAGGCTGAGCGCAGTCTTGCCTTCGGCATTGCGCAAGGCGGCCACCGCCACCGGTGCAAAGAAGCGGCGGGCATGGAAGTGCAGCGCCTTCCAGCGGCCGAACCAGTCCACGCTGGACCACGATGCGCCGGGCCATACGTCGTTCAGTTGCCAGTACAGCGATCCCATGGTGTAGGGGCGGCTGGCGCGGTGGTGCAGCGCGGCCAGTTCGATGCCTTCGGCCTGCGCGGCCTGGCCCAGGTAGACGAACTTGTCGAAGTCCCGGGTTTCACCGAACTCGTAATCCACATACTTCATCAGCCGTGCGTTGCCTTCGCCGGCCTGGAACTTCTGGTGCGCCTTGATGACGGGTGTGGCAATACCCTGTTCGCCGCGTTTGGCGAAGGCGTCGATCGTGCGCTGCACTGGCCATCCCTGCAGCCCGTACTCGGACATGAAGCGCGGCGTCACCTCCAGGTATTTCACCGGCGGATGGGCGGGGTCGCCCCACACTTCCCAGTAGTGCATATCGCCGCTGGCCGGGGTGTTGGCCACTTCGGCCAGGTCGTCGCTGGGCGAGCTGGCCCAGTAGGCGATGCCGCCACCCTCTTCCGCCACAACCTTGCGCAAGTCGGTGCCGAACAGCTGCAGGTAACCGTTCCAGACCTTGGTGGCAAAGGCCGGGTCGGCCTGCATCAGGGCCTTGCCCGGCCCCCAGTATTTCCAGGAGATTTCTTCCTCGTTGTTGCCGCACCAGAGGACCAGGCTGGGATGGTTGCGCAGGCGGCGCACATTGTCGCGCGCCTCGGCAATCACGTTGGCGCGGAAGGCGTCGTCGTAGGCCGGCGGCATGCCGCCGCCGAACATGAAGTCCTGCCACACCAGCAGGCCCAGTTCGTCGGCCAGGTCGAAGAAATCGTCGCTCTCGTAATAGCCGCCGCCCCAGCTGCGCAGGAAGTTCATGTTGGCGTCGCGCGCCGATTGCAGCACGCTGCGCAGTTGCGCCTTGCTGACGCGCGGCTGGAACATGTCGAACGGAATGACGTTCGCGCCCTTGGCGAAAACGGGAATGCCATTGACGGCGAAGTAGAAGCTGCGGCCCTTCCCGTCGGGTTCGCGGCGCAATTCGACGCTGCGCAAGCCGGTGCGGGTACTGGTCCGGGCGTCGCCGATTTCCAGTTCGTAGCGGTACAGGGCCTGCGCGCCGTAGCCATTGGGGAACCAGCGCTGCGGGCGGTCGACCTGCAGCGGCACTTCAACGCGATTGGCGCCGGCGCGCAGTTCGACACGGCGCATCGCCGCCAGTGTGCGCTTGCCGTCCGGGGCGGTCTGCCACAGGCGCAGGTCGAAGGCGCCATCCTGCACGGCGTCGACCGTGGCGATGGCGGCGATGTCGGCACGCGCTTCTTCAACGCGGTCCTGGCGCAGTTGCAGGTTGTCGATGCGTACCTTGTCCCAGCTTTGCAGCACGACGGGCTTCCAGATTCCGGCGGTGACGTAGCGCGGGCCCCAGTCCCAGCCGGAGTGGTAACCGGGTTTGCGGGCGAAATTGACTGTCATCGCGTCCGGCGGTTCGTCGCCGAAGGGCGAGGGATAGTTGCCGGCCAGTTTGTGCGGCATGGCCTGCACCTGCGGCAGCAGCCTTGCAATGGGCGAACGGAGCACGACGCGCAGCTCGTTGCCTTGGGCGCGCAGCTTGCCCTGCACCGGGATGCGCCAGGTGCGGAAGGAATTGTCGGCGTCGAGTATCCTGGCGCCGTTCAGCCACACTTCCGCGAAGGTGTCCAGGCCATCGAAGACCAGGTCGCTGCGCGCGGCCGACAGTGCGCCGCGCGGTGCGTCGAAGCTGGTCCGGTACTCCCAGTCGGCGAGGCCGATCCATTGCAGGCCGGCCTCGGGGGCACCCACATAGGGATCGGGGATCAGCTTGTTGGCGAACAGGTCGGTGTGGACCGTGCCGGGTACTTTGGCCGCGTGCCATGGGGCGGCCGCAGCATGCGCTGCCACTTGCGCGTTACCGGGCAGCAGGCGGAAGGTCCAGCCTTTGTCGATGGCGGTCTGGTGCGGCGCGGCCACCGCCACGGCACTGAACACCGCGAGCCACAAGGCGAGCAGCAGGCCCCTCATGGCGCACCCGCCTTCCAGCGCCGGTCGATCCACTCCTGGTGCGACGGCATGGCGGCCACCGCCTGCGCCAGCGTGGCGCGCACGCCTTCCACATAATCGACCAGCCGCTCCTCCGGCATTTCGTCGACCATCGGGTGGTAGCCCTGCGGCATGATGCGCTGGCCCAGCATGACCTGCACCCAGCTTGGCAGTGCAAAGAAGTCTTCGCCATTGCGGAAATAGCGTCCGTCGGCGCGGAACAGGTCGATCGCTTCGCGCAAGGTGTCGGGTATGGACATGGTGCGGCAATACTCCCAGAAAGGCGTGTCGCAGCGTTCCGTCGCGTTGTAGTGCAGGATCAGGAAGTCGCGGATACGCTCGTATTCGAATGCGGATTCACGGTTGAAGCGCTCCACCAGCAGCGGGTTGAAGTCGCGCTGCGGGAAAAGGCTCAGCAAACGGGTGATTCCCGATTGGGCCAGGTAGATGCTGGTGGATTCGAGCGGTTCGAGGAAGCCGCTGGCCAGCCCCAGCGCCACCACGTTCTTGTTCCAGAACCGCTTGCGCATGCCGGTGGTGAAGCGCAGCGGGCGCGGTTCGGCCAGGGCATTGCCATCCAGGTTGGCCAGCAGGGTTGCGGCGGCTTCGTCGTCGCTGATGTACTGGCTGGAATAGACATAGCCATTGCCGACGCGGTGCTGCAGCGGGATGCGCCACTGCCAGCCGGCCTGGCGCGCGGTGGAGCGGGTAAACGGCGTGATCGGGCCGTTGCCTTCGCACGGCACGGCCATTGCGCGGTCGCAGGGCAGCCAATGCGACCAGTCCACATAGCCTGTCTTCAGCGTCTGTTCGATCAGCAGGCCGCGGAAACCGGAGCAATCGATGAACAGCTCGCCGCCGACCACCTGGCCGCTTTCCAGCGTCACCGATTCGATGGAGCCATCTTCCGCGCGCTGCTGCACGCTGACGATCCTGCCTTCGATGCGCTGGGCGCCGCGCTGCTCCGCCAGTTCGCGCAGGTAGCGCGCGTACAGGCCGGCGTCGAAGTGATAAGCGTAGGCAATGTCGGCCAGCGGCGAGCCTGGTGGCGCGTCGCGGTCGCCGGGGGCGAACTTGCCGCGCGGCGCCATCACGGTTTGTGGCGAATAGTCGCCAATCGGCGCGGCGCGCCCGGATTGGTACAGCTTCAGCCAGAATTGGTGGAAAGGCAGCGGCCCGAGCGAGCGGCCAATGGTGCCGAAGCCGTGGATGTAACTGTCGCCGATGCGGCTCCAGTCGTTGAATTCGATGCCGAGCTTGATCGTGCCCTGCGTACGTTTGATGAACTCTGCTTCGTCGATGCCGAGCATCTGTCCGTTGAATTGCCGGATGTGCGGGACGCTGGCTTCGCCGACGCCGACGATGCCGATTTCCTCGGACTCGACCAGGCGCACCGTGGCGCCCTTGCCGAAGTAGGTGGCCAGGGCGGCGGCGGCCATCCAGCCGGCACTGCCGCCTCCTACGACCGTGATACTGGTGATGCGGTTGTTCATGCGCTGTCCTGTAAACCGGTAAGGCAGGGCCTGGCCCGGGGGCCAGACCCGCCATGCATCGTTCCGTGGCTTAGAACTTGTAGTTCAGGCCAAAGTAGGCGACACGGCCGGCGTAGCCGTTGGAATAGAAGCGGTCCTTGGTGTCGTTACCCAGGTGGGAGCGCGTCTCTTCCTTGGTCAGGTTCAGCACCGAGGCGGTCAGGCTCAATTCCTTGGTGATGTTGTACGCCACGTTCAGGTCGACCTGGCTGTACGGTTCCTGGTACACGTTCAAACCGTTGATCAGGCCACCCACCACTTCGCCGCGCTTATTGTACGAGACACGGCCGAGGAACTTCTCGGTTTCGTAGAACAGCGTCACGTTGGCCTGGTACTTGGCGCTGCCCACCAGCGGTGACGTGCCGATCTGCTTGCCGTCCGCCAGGGTAATCGCAGCCTGGTTGGTCTTGTTGTACGTGTAGTTGAACTGGGCGCCGATGCCGGAATCCAGCGTGTGCTGCGCATACACTTCGACACCCTTGGAAACGGCATTGCGGCCGCCTGCGCTGGTCTCGTAATGTTGCACGGTCACGCTCTGCCCGTTCACATCCATGGTCACGTCACGCACCACAGGCACCGAGAAGTTCTTCACGTTCTTGCGGAACAGGTCGACGCCGACCACCGAGCCGCGATGGAAGTACCACTCCAGGCCCAGGTCGAATTGGTTGGCCTTGTACGGTTCCAGCTGCTTGTTGCTGCCGGCGCCGAACCAGCCTTGCTGGTCGCCGCCACCGATCAGGCGGCGGTCGTTGACGTATTCCTGGCTGTAGTACTGCAGGCCGCCCGGGTAGGCGATGTCGCTGTAGCTTGGGCGCGAGATCACCTTGGAAGCGGCGGCGCGCAGCAGCAGGTCCCTGGTCAGGTCATAGGCCAGGTTGAAGCTTGGCAGCACGTCGTTGTAGCTGCGATCGAGCGCGCTGACCGCGAACGAGGACTTGCGGGCCATGCTGTCCGGCAGCGTGGTAAAGCCGCTGACGCAGCCGGAGCCCGCCGGTGCGCCGGCGGCCGGCGCGCCGCCTGCCAGGCAAGGTGCCGGTTTGCCGTCCGGACCGTTGAAGAAGTAGTCGTTGTAGCTTTCCACCTGGTCGGTCGAATCGGCGTGCTGGCGGGTGCGCACGAAGCGCACGCCGACATTGCCGCGCAGGCGGTCGGTCTTGACGTTGGCCTGCAGGTAGGTCGAGGCGATCTTCTCGTCCACGTTGAAGATGAAGTTATCTTCGTTACGGGTCTGCATTTCGCCGTAAGTCTGGTTCAGGTAGGCGACGTAGGCCGGGTAGTTAATCGCCGGGAAGGCACTGGCGCTGATGCCGCCGGCCAGGTTGCCCAGCGATTCGCCATACAGGAACTGCGACTGGAACTTGTTGGCGGTCGGATCGCAGCCCGCCTGGTAGCGATTGTCGTAGTTCTTCGGATCGGCGCCCTTGCAGACCCAGTAGTTGTTGCCAGTGGCGCGATGGGTGCCGCCGTCGCGGTACTTGGCGCCGAACTGCAGCGAATCCAGCCAGCTGGTGTCGGTGTGCCAGGTGAAGTCGGCCTGGGCGTACTTCTGCTGGGTGCTGTTCTTGGTCCAGGAGGACGAAGTGGAACCGAGGTCGATTTCGCCGATACCTTTCGCCAGGTTCGCCATCAGCTCAGGCGAGAAGGTCATGGTCGGGGTGCCGACCGTGCTCCAGGCGCTGGCGTAGTTGCCGAGGCTCCAGCTGCCATCCGCATTCTGCATGCGCGGCTTGATCGGCATGGCGAACTGCATGGACGGGCCGCCGCTGGCCCAGGTGCGGCCCAGCTTGAAGGTGGCGTCCAGCGACTGGCCGTGCCAGTCGGCTTCAAAGTCGGCGGTCTGCGACAGCGCTTTCTCGCGATTGAAGCTGCCGGTGATCTGCGGCGTCGGCACGGTGCAGTCGTCCGGGCCCCAGCCGCCTGGCTTCTGGCCGCCTGCCGCTGCCTGCGCTTCGCTGCAATAGTACTTCTTGCCGGGGTGGATGCTGTAATTGGCGCCGGTGACCAGGGTGTGGCTCGGGTCGAAGGTCAGGCTGTCCAGCAAACGGCCGCCCGGCCAGTTGCCGTCGCCGTCGTAACGCGCCAGGTTCCATTCCGGCACCTTCAGGGTGTTGGTCTGGGAATCCTGCGACAGGTTGAAGCGGAAGTAGTTGGCCGTCAGGGTCAGGTTGCGCACCGGCTTGAACTGCAGGGTGGCCTGGCCGCCGCGGCGTTCGCGCTCTTCGCTCTTGACGTTCAGGTTGACCGACGTCGGCATCATGAAGTTGGTGTAGTAATGGCCGTTCTGGTCGTAGAAGCCGGACTGGCCCCACCAGCGCGAATTCATGCCGGACGGCGTGCCGTTGACGTCCGTGGCCGGGTGGGCCTTGTAATCATCGGCGTACCATTGCCA
This sequence comes from uncultured Duganella sp., assembly GCA_966112955.1. Classification (GTDB taxonomy): domain Bacteria; phylum Pseudomonadota; class Gammaproteobacteria; order Burkholderiales; family Burkholderiaceae_D; genus Rugamonas. The sequence continues at coordinate 9,592 of CBHWEO010000158.1, forward strand.
GTTCTCGGTGCTGGCGCCCATGGTGCGGGTGGTGCGCTTCTGCTGGGTGTAGCCGACCAGGATACCGAAGCGGTTGTCCGCGTCGTGCCAGGCGTACTGGCCGGAGAACTGGCCGTCGGTCTTCTTGGTGGTGTCGGCCCAGGTGCCTTCCGCCGATACGAAGCCGGAGCCGGACTTCACGTCCAGCGGGCGGCGGGTGTGCAGGATCACGGTGCCGCCCACGCCGCCTTCATCGATGCGGGCTTCCGGCGATTTGAACAGCTCCGCGCTGGACAGCATATTGGACGGCATCAGCGTGTAGTTGAACGAACGCGATGGGTCGCCGTTGGATTCCGCGGTGGCGATGTAATTGCCGTTCAACTGGGTCAGGGTCAATTCGGACGACAGGCCGCGCACGCTGACGTTCTTGCCTTCGCCGCCGCTGCGGGTGACGATCACGCCCGGCACACGCTGCAGCGCGTCCGCCACGTTCTTGTCGGGGAATTTGCCGATGTCTTCAGCGGTGATCACTTCGACGATCGAGTTGGCGTCGCGCTTCTGGTCGAGGCTTTTCTCGATGGCGTAGCGGTAGCCGGTCACCACCACCGTCGACTCGGGCGCAGTTTGCGCGGTCTGCGCCTGGGCGTTGGAAAGGGTCAGCAGTGCGGCGCTCACCGCCATGGCGATGGGCGTTGCGCGGCAGCGGCGCTGCGCTGGAACGTGCGTTCTGAACATCATGTGGTCTCCTGGTTATGCCCGTCGACGGGCTTATTGAAAGCTCAATGCGAGGCCAGCCAGACTCCCCTCTGTCGATTTACTAAACGGCGAAGCGCCGGCTGCAACTCGAAAGACATCGCATTACACTCGGGAAAATTTAACCCCAGGAGCCAGTACCAGTTCAACAAACTTTCATGGAATGCACGAAGTTTAGTTTGGTTTTAGTAAACGCAAACGGGCCAACATGAGGCAAATTTGCGACACCTGCGTGCTAGACTCGCCGCTGTGAACTTCCATCCCTCCTTCGCTGAAATCGATATCCGCAGCTATGGCAAGCAGTGGGCGGCGGACCGCCATGCCTATGCCCAGCTGGTGCTGCCCATTTCCGGCGAAGTGGACCTCGACGTCGAGGGCATGGGCGCGCGCCTGAATCCCCTCAAGGCCGCCGTGGTGGTGGCCGGGGCCTGGCATGCGCAGCACAGCGAAGTGGAAAACCGTTCGCTGATCGTCGACGTCGACCAGGCTGCGCTCGACCATCCCGCATGGCAGCGCATGGCCGCGCAGCCCTTCGCGCAAGTCAGCCCGGCCGCGCGCAAGCTGGTGGAATTCATGCACCTTTCCATCAGCGGCCAGGCCATGCAGCCGGCCATGCTGCACGGCTGGCTGCCGCTGCTGCTCGATACGTTGACACTGGCGCCGCCGCGCCCGCAGTCGCGCCTTGCCGCCCTGCTGGCGCATGCGGAAGCCCACCCCGCCCTGCCCTGGACCACCGAATCGATGGCCCAATTCGCGCACATGAGCGTGAGCCGGCTGCATGCCCTGTTCCAGGACGAACTGGGCACCAGCCCGCGCGCCTGGCTGCTGGCCGCCAGGATCCGGCGCGCCTGCGAACTGCTGCGGTACACGCGGCGGCCGATCGCCGACGTCGCCCTCCATGCCGGCTTTGCCGACCAGAGCGCCCTCACCCGCGCCATGCGCCTGCACCTGGACACCACGCCCGCCGCCTATCGCCGCCAGGGGCAGGAGACCACGACAAAACCGCAGTAGCCTGCGCCAAGACTTCCCGCCGCTGCGCGGGCACCATATTCCCATTTGGGAGATGGGCGTTGAACGTATCACTTGGCATCATTGCCGGCATCGTCGCCGGCGCTTTCTGGGGACTGGTTTTCCTGGCGCCCGAACTGGCGCGCGGCTTCACGCCGGTCCAGCTTTCGGCTGGCCGCTACCTGGCCTACGGCATCATCGCGGCGGTGCTGGCGGCGCGCTCGTGGGGGCGCCTGTTCGCCGGATTGTCCTGGCGCGAATGGCGGGCGCTGGCCTGGCTCAGTTTCGCCGGCAATATCATCTACTATTTCTTCCTCGCGCAGGCCGTGCAGACCGGCGGCATCGCCATGGCATCGATCGTGATCGGCCTGCTGCCGGTGGTGATCACCCTGGTCGGCAGCCGCGACGCGGGTGCGGTACCGCTGCCCCGGCTCGTGCCGTCCCTGGTCCTCAGCGGCGCCGGCCTGCTGTGCATCAGCTGGCAGCAGCTGCAAGCGGGCGGGCACGGTTCGCTGGCCGGCCTGCTGTACGCCAGCGGCGCCCTCGCTTCATGGACCGCCTATGCGGTCGGCAACAGCCGCTGGCTGGCGCGCCTCAAGTCGGTCACCCCGCACGAATGGAGCCTGCTCACCGGCCTGGTGACAGGCGCCGAAGCGCTGCTGCTGGCGGTGCCGGCCCTGTTACCAGCCTTGATGCCGGCCAGCGCCACCCACAGCGCGTCGGACTGGCTGCATTTCCTGGCCGTGGTCACCAGCGTCGCCATCCTGTGCTCCATCATCGGCAACGGCTTCTGGAACTACGCCAGCCGCGCCCTGCCATTGACGCTGACCGGGCAGATGATCGTGTTCGAAACCCTGTTCGCCGCGCTCTACGGCTTCCTGTGGGAAGCGCGCTGGCCGACCGTCATCGAAGCCGCGGCCATGGTCCTGCTGGTGGCCGGCGTGGCCAGCTGCGCCCTGGCGCACGGCCCGCGACCCGCGCCGGGCGAGGTTTCCTCCGGCAGCTGATCAGGCGCGCAGGGCGGCCGCAGGACGCATGCGCATGGCGATCCAGGCGTGGCGCCCAACCGCCAGCGCCGCGACCAGCAGGGTCGCCGCCAGCGCCGCCAGCAGCGTCCACGCGCCGATCGGCGCCCGTTCCACGTACTGCGACAGGTAGCGCTCGATGCCGAGCCAGGCCAGCGGCAAGGCCACGGCGGCAGCCGCCGCCGCCAGCACGCCGGTTTCGCGCACCACCAGCAAGGCGACCTGCCCCGGCCGCGCGCCATGCAGCTTGCGCAGCACGATTTCGCGGGCACGGCGCTGCACGGTGTGCGCGGCCAACACATAGGTCCCGAACGCGGCGATGGCCAGCGCGATGGCGGCGGCCACGCCCAGCAAGCCGGAGATGCGGGCCTCTTCCGCGTAATTGGCCGCGATGATATCGCCCGCGCGCTCGATCGACGGCAAGGTATCGGGGAAGTGCTGGCGCCACAGCGCCAGCAGGCGCGGTTCAAGTTAGGCAACCCGCACGGCGGCGCGCACCGTCACCGGGGGTGCAAAGTCCCAGCCCGGCAAGTCGTAAGCCCCGGGGCCGGGCGCTTCGCGCAGGCGGCG
>CBHWEO010000159.1:0-12899 GCA_966112955.1 uncultured Duganella sp.
AGCCGAGCCGGTGTCAACCTGGGGGTCGGGCTCGTTGGTTCACCGGGGCTGTGCCCTTGAAAACCAACGAGCCTGACCCCAAGGTTGACACGGGCTGATGTGTAGATTACTTCTTGGACTTCGGGGCGGCGGCGATGGCTTCGCTCTTGGCGTCGGGGAAGCTGGCGGCGGGCTTGGCGGGCTTGGCTTCAGCTTTGGCCTCGGCCTTCACTTCCGGCTTGCTTTCTTCCACTTCGACTTTTGCTTCAGCCTTCGGGGCGGGCTTGGCTTCAGCAGGCTTGGCGGCCTTGGGGGCTGCGGCCGGGGCCGGTGCGGGGGCTGGGGCCGGGACGGCGGCCGGCGAGGCCAGCTTCGGCACCTGCGCTGCCTGCTTGCCGGCTTCCTTCAGCTGCTCCTGCGCGGCCTGGAACAGCTCGGCCTGCGTCTTGCTGGCGATGCTGAACAGCTCGCGGTTATAGGCGAACAAGCCGTCGAAATTCGGCACGCGGGCGCTGCTCTTGGCGAAGAATTCCTGAGGGTCTTTCGCTTCCAGCAGTTCACGCGCGGCGGCGGAAGTCTTTTCGACACTGGCCTTGGTGGTGCTCAGGTTGAGCGCGATCACCTTTTGCGCGCCGTTGAAGGCGGTGGCGGCGACATTGTTGAGGATTTTCAGCTGCGCTTCCAGCTGCGACTTGGTGGCTGCGGAAAATTGCTCGGGAATCGAAAACATATTTTCTCCTGGATCGATGGGAAATGGTGCGCTGCAATAATCCCATTTTAGCGACGAAATAAGGTTATTGAAAGACATTTTTGCCCGCTATCAAAGCAAAAGTTATGCGCTGCAACATTGCATGCCGTGTCCACCCTTCCTACAATCGGCCATCCCGACCACTGGAGCCTGCAATGGACCTGGTAATCCGCAACGCCACCTTGCCCGATGGCCGCCATGGCATCGATATCGCCATCGCGCATGGCCGCATCGCCGCAGTCGCTCCTGCTTTGCAAGCCAAGGGGGCGCGCGAGATCGATGCGGCAGGCGACCTGGTCGCGCCGCCTTTCGTCGATGCGCATTTCCATATGGACGCCACGCTCAGCTATGGTTTGCCGCGGGTGAACCAGTCCGGCACGCTGCTCGAAGGCATTGCCTTGTGGGGCGAACTGAAGCCGCAGCTGACGCAGGATGCGCTGGTGGAGCGCGCCTTGCAGTATTGCGACTGGGCCGTGGCGCGCGGGCTGCTGGCAATCCGCAGCCATGTCGATGTGTGCGACGACCGCTTGCTGGCCGTGGAGGCGCTGCTCGATGTGAAGCGCCGCGTGGCGCCTTACCTCGACCTGCAGCTGGTGGCCTTCCCGCAGGATGGCGTGCTGCGCAGCCCCTCAGCCCTGGACAACCTGAAGCGTGCGATCGCGATGGGCGTCGACGTGGTGGGCGGCATCCCGCACTTCGAACGCACCATGGCCGATGGCGCGGAATCGGTGCGCATCCTGTGCGAGTTCGCTGCCGACCAAGGCTTGCGCGTCGACATGCATTGCGACGAGTCGGACGATCCGCTGTCGCGCCACATCGAAACCCTGGCCTACCACACCCAGCGCCTGGGCTTGCAGGGCAGGGTGGCCGGCTCGCACCTGACGTCCATGCATTCGATGGACAACTATTACGTCAGCAAGCTGCTGCCGCTGATCCGGGAAGCCGGCGTGGCGGCCATCGCCAACCCGCTGATCAACATCACCCTGCAGGGCCGCCACGACAGCTACCCCAAGCGGCGCGGCATGACGCGCGTGCCGGAAATGCTGGCGCAGGGCATCGAGGTGGCCTTCGGCCACGATTGCGTGATGGACCCGTGGTACAGCCTGGGCTCGGGCGATATGCTGGAAGTGGCGCACATGGGCTTGCACGTGGCACAGATGACCGGCCAGGCCGCCATGCGCCAGTGCTTTGAGGCGGTGACGGCGGCGCCGGCGCGCATCCTCGGGCTGGACGGCTACGGCCTGGCGCCGGGCTGCCATGCCGACCTGGTGCTGCTGGAGGCGGGCGATCCGGTGGAAGCGCTCCGCCTGCGCGCGGCGCGCCGCCTGGTCTTGCGGCGCGGGCAGGTGGTGGCGGAAGCGCCGCCGGCCCGTGTGCGCCTGGCGCTGCCCGGCCGCCCGGCGCAGGTCGATTTCCGCTTGCCTGGGCGCGCTGGACTTGCAAAGCAAATTGCATGACAATTCAGCATCATTCCTGCCGTTGGGAGCAGCCTTGAAAGACATCGTGATCCGCCCGGCCACCGAAGCCGATTTCGATTCCATGTGGACGATTTTCCAGGAGTTGATCGCCAGCGGTGACACCTATTACTTCGCGGCGGACACCAGCCGCGACGATTGCCACGCGTACTGGTTCGGGCGCGGCATCAAGTCCTGGGTGGCGGTGCTGAACACGGGCCGGCTGCTCGGCATGTACCGCCTGCTGCCCAACCAGCTCGACCGCGGCTCCCACGTCGCCAACGCTTCCTTCATGGTCAGCCCCGCCGCGCAAGGCGTGGGCATCGGCAAGATGCTGGGCCGCCATTGCCTGGAACAGGCGCGCCGCGACGGCTACCTGGCCATGCAGTTCAATTATGTCGTGAGTACCAATGTCTCCGCCGTGCTGCTGTGGAAGCGGCTCGGCTTTTCCGTGATAGGCACGCTGCCGCGCGCTTATCGGCACCAGCAGCTCGGTTTTGTCGACGTGTATGTGATGTACAAGTTCCTGGCCGACCCCAACGATTGGCCTGAACAATGATCGAAACCAAGCGACTGACCCTGCGTCCCCTCACCGTTGATGATGCCTCGTTTTACCTGCGCCTGGTGAACGAACCTTCCTTCGTGCAGAACATTGGCGATAAAGGCGTGCGCGACCTGGAGGGCGCGCGCGCCGCCCTGCTGGCCGGTCCCATTGCGATGCAGGCCGAGCTTGGTTATTCGCTGTGGCTGGTGTCCCGCAAGGAGGATGGGGTGCCCATCGGCATGTGCGGCTTGATCAAGCGCGACACGCTGCCCGATACCGATATAGGCTATGCCTACCTGCCCGCCTATTGGGGCCAGGGCTATGCCTGGGAAGCTGCGTCGGCCGCCATGGCGTTCGGCCGCGATGTGATCGGCCTGCCGCGCCTGCTGGGGATTGTCTCGCCCGGCAACACCGCTTCTTCCGAGTTGCTGAAAAAGCTCGGCATGCACTACGTCGAACGGCTCGATTCGGACAAGGAAACGGACCTGTACCGCATGGAGTTTCCGCCGCGCGACAAATAGCTTGGTGCCCGTCCACGATTCTTGGCTTTTGGTACGTTCGGGAGCATGATCAGGATTGCATGCTAGTAGCAGAACCATGCGTTTACTAGGGGAAATCTATTATGAACTTCGGCAATCTCAAGATCGGAGTGCGCCTGGCCTTGCTGGGCGCTTTCTTCCTGTTGGCCCTGCTGACTGTGGGGTACGAGGGCTGGAATGCGATCAGCTTCATCAAGGCCAATAACGCGCAGAGCATGCAGCGCTCGGTCGACCTGACCGAGGCGGTGGATACCGCGCGCAGCGCACAAGTCGAGTTCAAGATCCAGGTGCAGGAATGGAAGAACATCCTGGTGCGCGGCCACGACCCGGCCCAGCTCGACAAGTATTCCAAGGCGTTCGTGAAGAGCGGCCAGTCCACCAATGCGGAACTGCAGAAGCTGGCGCAGTTGCTGGCCCGGCTGAAGCTGCAAACGCCGCTGGTCGATGACGCCATCAAGATGCACGAAGAGTTGGGCAAGAACTACGTGGCGGCCCTCAAGCAGTTCGATAGCGCCAACCCCGAGAGCTACAAGATCGTCGACAAGGCGGTGGCGGGCATGGACCGCGCGCCCACCAAGAAGATCGACGAGATCGTGGACTTCATCGATTCCCAGTCCAGGAAGAATGCGGCGGAAGCGGTTGCGGCGGCCGAAGCGGCCAACCGTTCGGCCGCCATCACCTTGCTGGCGGTGCTGGTGGTGACGACCGTGGTGGGTGCTGTCATTGTGTGGTGGATCGTCAAGGGCATCACGCGTCCGCTGGACCAGGCGATCGATATCGCCAAGACCGTGGCGGCCGGCGACTTGCGCTGCGATGTGGACGTGAAGACGCGCGATGAAGTGGGCGAGCTGCTGACGGCATTGAAGCAGATGAGCAGCAACCTGTCCGATATCGTGAGCCGTGTGCGGGCGGGCACGGAGACCATTGCCAGCGCTTCCAACGAAGTGGCGACGGGCAGCCAGGACTTGTCGACGCGCACCGAGCAGCAGGCCAGCTCGCTGGAGGAAACCGCTTCCTCGATGACGGAGCTGACCAGCACGGTGCGGCAGAACAATGAGAACGCGACGCAGGCGCGCAAGCTGGCCGACCAGGCTTCCGATGTCGCGGTGCGCGGCGGCGCTACCGTGTCGGAAGTGGTGCAGACCATGGGGGCGATCAACGAATCTTCGCGCAAGATCGTCGATATCATCGGCGTCATCGATGGCATTGCGTTCCAGACCAATATCCTGGCGCTGAATGCGGCGGTAGAGGCGGCGCGCGCGGGCGAGCAGGGGCGGGGATTTGCCGTGGTGGCAGGCGAGGTGCGCAACCTGGCGCACCGCTCGGCCGCTGCGGCGAAAGAGATCAAGCAGTTGATCGGCGATTCCGTCGAGCGCGTCGAGGCGGGCAGTCGCCTGGTGGGCGAGGCCGGCGTGACCATGGACGAAGTGGTCAACAGCGTGCGGCGCGTGACGTCGATCATCGGCGAGATCGCGACGGCGACCGGGGAGCAAAGCCAGGGCATCGAGCAGATCAGCGATGCGATCAGCCAGATGGACAGCGTGACGCAGCAGAACGCGGCGCTGGTGGAAGAGGCGGCCGCTGCCGCCGAGGCCTTGCAGCAGCAGGCCGCCAGCCTGGCGGAAGCGGTGTCGGTGTTCAAGCTGCACGAGCCGGTGGGCGGCGCGCACATGAAGTTGTCCGCAAGCCGCAGCTTGCGGACCTTGCCGGCCTGACGGCTGGCTTATCGCTTGCCGAAGAACCAGGCCAGTGCGACGTGCACGCGGCCGGCCCAGGATTGTTCGTTATGGCGTCCGCCTTCGTCGGCCAGGAACAGCAGGTCGCGGCCCTCGCGGTAGCCCTTCTTCAGCATGGCCTGGCGGAAGGCTTCGCTGTCTTCCAGGCCGTCGTACACCGTTCCCGCGTCGATGTAGAACCTGACCGGAAGCTTCCTGGGCGGGTGCTTCAGGGCGTCCTGGTTGTTCCACCAGAACGAGCTGGATACGCCGCCCGCCATCGAGAACAGCTGCGGGTAGCGTTGGGCGATGCCGATCGAGGCGAGCCCGCCCAGCGATGAACCCATCACCGCGGTGTGCTGGCGGCCCGGCTTGGTACGGTATTGCCGGTCGATCCAGGGCTTGACGGTTTTCGCCACGAAGTCGGCGTAGGCGTCCAGCTTGCCGCCGCCGTGCTTGGGGTCGCAGCAGGGCGTGTATTCGGCGATGCGGTCGCCGGTGTTGTCGATGCCGACCACGATCACTTCTTCCATTTCGCCCTGCCGCACCATGCGGTCCGCCACTTCATCGATATTCCACTCCGTGCCATAGCTGGCGGTTTTCGGGTCGAACAGGTTCTGGCCGTCGTGCATGTAGAGCACAGGGTAGCGGCGCGTTTTGTCGCTGCCGTAGCTTGGCGGCAGGTAGATGCGCAGGCTGCGCTCGTTGCCCAGTTGCGGGGATTTGAACTTCTCCACCAGTTGCAGGGTGCCGTGCAGCGGCGCTTTCGGCGCGGCGGGGGCGGGCAGCAGGCGGACGCCCAGCACGCTGGCTTCGTTGCGCGGACCCGTGGCGCCGCCGGCGTCGGCGTAGCTGGCGTTGCTTTGCAGGTTGCTCATGTTGTAGAAGGGTTGCAGCTCGAGCCCGTAGCTGCCTGGCTTCAGCGTGGCGGCCAGGGGCGTGGACCATGCCGCGCCGTCCTCCGGGGCATTGTGCGGCATCTGGATGACGCCTTCCGCCGCCAGCGCGCCGTGGCTGTCGCGCAGGCGCAGGACTTGCACGGCGTTCGTGATGCCGAGGTTGATCTTGTGGGCGTGGTTGTCGTAGCGCAGCTGGATGTGGTAGCTGCCTTCTTTGGCGACGGTGACGCTGTCGTGCGCGGCCATCGCATTCCCGCCGGCTGCGGCAGCAAGGCAGAGCGGCGGCGAGTGATGGCTGCGGGCGCCGGTGGCTGGATAGACTGCCTCCGCCGCGTAGCAGGAGGATGACGTGGCGCGCGCGGCGGCGCGGTCCGCCCATTGGCCCGATGCGATGTTGGCCGCGGCGAGCTGGCCGTCGCGATAGACGTTGAAGCGCGCGCCTTCGCGCGTGCCAATGCCCGGCACGATCGTCAGCGTCGCCGGCGAACCGGCAGCGGCATTGGTGGAGCGCTGGATGGCGGGCTCCGGCGGCGCGGTGGAGTCGGCTTCGCTGCCGGCGAAGGTGATCTGGCGCCGTCCGGCCACCACCGGCCCCATTTCCACTTCGATCAGGTTGTCGTCGGCCAGATCGCTCCAGGCGACCGGGCTGCGCGTATCCTTGCCGTTCAGCTTCCCGCCGATCGGCACGTAATAGCCTTCGAGCGCCACGGCCGGGGGCAGCTTGATCTTCAGGTGCAGCCGCTTGCCGTGCAACGTGAGCCCCGACAGTTCGATGACGTCGCTGCCGGCAAACCACTCCCGCCGCAGCCGGGAAGTAATGAAAGGATTCACATGCAGGCGCTCCGCATCGACGCCGACGCCGAACACCTGCTGCACCACCATCCCGAGGAAGGCGCCCACCGACCAAAGCTGCCGGCGCGAATTGATGGCCGGGGCGGAGGGATCGCCGCTGCGCCACTCCATGTTCTCCATATTCGACAGGTTGAGCGCGGCGCCCTGCAGCAGGCTGGCGTAGGCGGCATCCGCCACGGCCACGTTGCCGTAGCGCGCTGCCGCGTGCAGGCCGTACGCAGTCACAAACGGCCACAAGGCCCGGTTGTGGTACACCGGAATGCCCGGCTGCTGCGGCCAGATGACCGGGGCGCCCAGCGGCCCGTGCGGATAATGCGCCAGGATCGATTGCGCCTGCTCGGCGTCCGCCACACCGGTGAGGATGGCGAGCGATTGGCCGAGCCAGTCGAACTTGTGCATGGCGGCGCCGTCGAAATGGCCGGCCGTCAGGCTGCTGTACATGCCGGCATCCTTGAGCCACAGGCGGTCGTTGATGGCGAGCTTCAGCGCTTCCGCCCAGCGCGTGTAGCGCAGGGCCAGGTCGCTGTCGCCGGCCTGCTGCGCCAGTTCGGCCGCCAGCGTCAGCGCCTTGTAATGCGCGACGTTGGTGGAAAGCGATCGGGACGTGGCCATGCTGGACAGGTCGTGCGGAATCCAGGCCGCGTAGGACTGTTCGCGCCAGTCGAGGAAGGACTGTTCGCCGTTGTACAAGCCGCTGGCCGGATCGTAGGCGGCGATCCGGTCGTTCTCGATGGTGTTGCGCAAGGCGCGCAGCGCCGTGGCTGCGAACTGCGCGCGCTCCGCCGCAGGCAGCGACTTGAGCGCCTGTTCGGCGCCAAAGGCCCAGCTTACGCGGTCGGTGCTGACTGGCCAGCTGCCGCCGCTGCCGGTGTCCTGCACGATTTGCAGCCCGTCGTCGCTGCCGGCAGCGAGCGCGGGCTTGCCGTTGCGGTAGCCGGACAGCTTGAATTGCAGCGAGTTGCGGACGCGTTGCGGGTCGAGCACGGCCAGCCCGAGGTTGGCGGCATACGACAGGTCGCGCGTCCACACGTAATGCCAATTCTCGCCGGTTTCGAAACATTCACAGGCGATGGGCTGGCCGCCGTTGTAGCTGCCGTCGCGGATGGCCGACACGGAGTCCTGTTTCATTTCCGTGACCGCCAGCGCGAACAGGGCGTCGAAGGCCAGGTTGCCGCTGCGGACTTGCGGCAGGCCGGCCTGCTCGGCATAGGTAATCGATTGGGCGGCGTTGTCGCGCAGCGGCATTGTTGTGGAATGCGTGTAGCTGCGCAGCGGCGCGCCCGCGTCCGGCGTCGCAAAGCCGGCCTTGTAGGCGCCGAATGCCCATTCGACAGCGATGCTGCTTGCGATAGCGGGGGCGCTCGCGAGCACGCCGGCAAGGGCGGCAGCGAGCACTGTGGCGATGGGGGCACGGCGCATCATCACTGCACCTCCAGCACCAGCACTGAACGGGCGGGCAGGGTGAACTTCCCGTCCAGCCGAATGGTGCGGCCGGTAATCACGTCGGTGCCGCTGCGGGTGCCCGCCAGCATTTCGCGGAAGCGGTCGGCATCCAGCGTCACGTCTTTCGCGTTCTTGTTCAGCGCCACCATGACCTTCTGCCTGCCGTCATAGCGGAAGTACACATAGGTATCCTGCTCCGGCCCGAACTGCATCATCTTCCCGCGCTGTACCGCGCTGGATGTCTTGCGCCAGTTCACCAGCTTCTTCACGAATGCCTGCATGTCGCGCTGGGCATCGGTCAGCCCTGCGCCGGTGAAGGCATTCACCTTGTCGCCCGGCCAGCCGCCCGGCATGTCGTGGCGGTAGGACGGGTCATCGCGGCCCTTGACGGTGCTCGGCATCAGGATCTCGGTGCCGTAATAGAACTGCGGAATGCGCGGCACGGTCAGCGTGAACGCCAGCGCCATGCGCAGCAGGGCGGGATCGCTGTTCACCATGCTGAAGCTGCGTGCCAGGTCGTGGTTGCCCTCGAACAGGACCAGGTTCGACGGATTGGCGTACAGGTAGTCCTGTGCCAGCGTTTCGTAGATGTCGTACAGCCGGTAAGTGCCGTCCGTGTCACCCAGCGCCTTGCGCAGCACGTCGTTCAGGGGAAAGTCCATCATGCTCGGCGCATTCAGGGACTGCCAGCGTGCCACGATCGGAATGCGCGTGCTCCACTCTTCGCCGACCATGTTCAGGTGTGGATACTCCGCCAGCACGCGCTTCGACCATTCGGTCAGGAAGGAAGTCTCGGAATAGCCATAAGTGTCGACCCGCAGCCCCGACAGGCCGGCGTACTCGATCCACCAGATATTGTTCTGGATAAGGTAGTTCGCCACGAAGGGATTGGCCTGGTTCATGTCCGGCATGTGCGGCCCGAACCAGCCCTGGGTGAAGTTGCGCGCATCCTCCTTGCTGCCGTAAGGATCGACGTTGGCCACGCGGTGGTGGGCGGTAGGCGTGTACTTGCCGTCGTAGCTCAGCCAATCCTGCATCGGCATGTCCTTCATCCACCAGTGGTGGCTGCCGATGTGGCTCAGCACCACGTCCTGGATCACGCCGATGCCGCGCGAACGCGCTTGCGCCACGAAGGCGCGGTAATCCTCGTTGCTGCCGTAGCGCGCATCGATCCTGTAATGGTCGGTTGCCGCGTAGCCGTGGTAGGAGTAGCTGTCCTGGTTGTTTTCCACCAGCGGCGTTGGCCACACTTGCGTGAAACCCATGTCCTTCACGTAATCCAGGTGCGCCGTCATGCCTGCCAGGTCGCCGCCGTGGCGCCCGCTGCCATCGGCGCGGTTGGCCTTGTCCGGCATCCCCGCCACGTTGTCGTTGGAGGGATCGCCGTTGGCGAAGCGGTCCGGCATGACCTGGTAGATGGTATCGGCCGGGCCGAAGCCCTGGCGCTGCGCCGAGCCGGGCGCGCGCGCCAGCAACTGGTAACTGTAGGTGAGGGCAGGCTTGCCCGCTGCCGCAAAGCGGATGTCGAACTTGCCGGGCGCCACGTCCGGCGCCAGCACCAGGTCGATGAACATGTAGTTGCGGTTGGCGACCCGGCTCACGCTCGCGATCCGAACACCCGGGTAATCGATGGAAGGTTCCAGGTCCGCCACTTTCGGCGCGTGCACCATCAGCTGCAGTTTCGGGTTCTGCATGCCGGCCCACCAGAAAGGCGGCTCCATGTGCTGGATGGTGGCAGGGGCGGCGTGGGCGGACAGCATGATGCTGCAAAGGAGGGCGAAAGCGGTCTTCTTCATCGTGTCTCCGGTCGGATTTCTCTTATGGGCCTGACAATACACTTAAATTGGATGTAGTTCTACTACACGCTATTCTGCCCTTGTTTGTAGCCGAAATACAACGCGGACGTGGAATTTCCCAGAGGGGACCGTAATGGAGGCCAGAAATACATGGCGATGATGAAGGTCATTCATTGACACTCGATCTAGTTTTAGTACAGAATCCGCCTCAGAGCGTCCGTAAGAGCGTTCGCTTTCCAAGGATTCCCGTGTAGTTGAAATAAACCGGTCTGTGTAGGTTGCGGGAAAATTGTTTAATGAGTGAGGGGACATTTAATGAACATCATCGCTAGCAAGCGAGGCAATACCGCTGCTTTCCCACTGAAACCGGTCGCTGCAGGTTGCGCCGTTTTCCTGACCATCCTGTCGGCATCCGCGCAAGCGCAACAAGCTGCTGCCGCTTCCGACGCGCCGATGCAATCGGTGGTGGTGTCGGGTATCCGTACCGGTATCGAGGCAGCGATCTCGATCAAGAAGAATTCCTCCTCGATCGTTGAAGCGATTTCCGCTGAAGACCTGGGCAAGCTGCCCGATACCAGCGTCGCCGAATCGATCTCCCGCCTGCCGGGCGTGACCGCGCAGCGTTCCGCCAAGAGCGGCAAGGCCGCCGATATTTCGGTGCGCGGCCTGTCCCCAAGTTTCAACGGCACGCTGCTGAACGGCCGTGAGCAGGCTTCCACCGGCAACGCACGTTCGCCGGAATTCGACCTGTTCCCAGCGGAGCTGATGGGCTCCGTGGTGATCTACAAGACCCCGGACGCGCAGCTGGTCGGTTCCGGCCTGGCCGCCACCATCGACCTGCGCACCGTGCAGCCGCTGGACTTCGGCAAGCGCACCATCGCCGCCAACTACCGCAAGGCACGCATCGGCGTGCGCTCCGGCGGCGAAGAGGGCGATGGCGACAAGTACAATTTCTCCTACGTCGACCAGTTCGCGGACCGCACCATCGGTATCGCGCTGGGCTTCTCCAAGATGAAGGAAACCGGCGTATCGTCGCAGAAGTTCAACTCCTGGGGCGGCTGGGCACCAACCCTGCCATATAACGGCGCACAGGTTGTGACCCCGGGCGGCTTCGGCGGCGACACCGAATCCAGCTCGACCGACCGCGATGGCGCCATGGCGTCCCTGCAGTTCCGTCCTAACAAGAACTTCAAGTCCACCCTGGACTTCTTCTATTCCTCCGGCTCCACTTCGCAGAAGAAGACCGGCCTGGAAGGCGCGGTGGGCGGCAACTCCGCCGGCGGCTATGACCCGAACGGCGTGCTGACCAATGCCACCATCGTCAACGGCGTGGCAACCGCCGGCACCATCACCAATTACAAGGGCGTGATCCGCAACCACGTTGAATCCGCGGACGACGACCTGAAGACCTTCGGCTGGAACAACCAGTGGCGCAACGAAGGCTGGACCCTGACCGCCGACCTGACCCATTCCAAGGCAACCAAGCAGGCGACCCGCTACGAAACCACCGGCGGCCTGCCAGGCAACGCCACCACCCTGGATACCATTTCCTGGACTGGCTTCAATGGCTCCAACTTCACCGACGTGGTGTACAAGACCGGCATGAACTACGCCGACCGCAACGTGATGAAGCTGACCGACGTGATGGGCTGGTCCGGTGGCGTGTCCTCGCCGCAGGCTGGCTACGTGGCACTGCCGCACATCGACGACAAGGTGCAGTCGCTGCGCCTGTCGGCCAAGCGCGACGTGGAATGGGGCCCTGTGGCCGCCGTGACCGGTGGCTTCAACTACACCAAGCGTGACAAGGAACGCACCGGCCGCGAAGGCCGCCTGGTGATCAAGGGCGGCGATCCATACGGCACCGCCGCCATCCCTGGCACCGAGACCTCGGTTGCCGGCACCACCGGCATCCCGGTCGCCATGTGGAACCCGATGGGCTCCCTGGGCACCATTTACGAGCTGTCCGACAAGGTGGACGCGGACATCCTGAACAAGGACTGGTCCGTGCGCGAGAAAGTGTCGACCGCCTACTTCATGGGCGACCTGGATGGCGAGCTGTTTGGCCTGCCATACGCCGGTAACGTCGGCGCGCAGATCGTGCACACCAACCAGCGCGGCACCGGCAACCAGGTGGACCAGGCCAAGTGCACCGGCAACACCGCCGCCACTTGCCCATCCAAGCTGGTTTCCGACGGCAAGACTTACACCGACGTGCTGCCTAGCCTGAACCTGTCTTTCGACCTGGGCAACGACCAGAAGCTGCGCTTCGGCGCCGCCAAGGTGATTTCCCGTCCGAACCTGGACGACATGCGTTCCTCGATGGGCTTCTCGATCCCGGCCAACACCGGCGGCGTACCGATCCTGACCGGCACCGGCGGCAACCCGAAACTGGACCCGTTCAAGGCCAAGTCGGTGGACCTGTCGTATGAGAAGTACTTCGACAAGAAGGCGTATGTCTCCGCCGCGGTGTTCTACAAGAAGCTGGACACCTACATCTACCGCGCACCGCAGACCTTCGACTTCGGTCCGTTCCTGAGCCCAGGCACCCAACTGCCGACCAGCGGCCCGTACGCCGGTTCGACCGTCGGCCTGCTGACCCAGCCGCAGAACGGCAGTGGCGGCAACATCAAGGGCTTCGAGCTGTCGGCCAACCTGCCGTTCTCGATGATCACCCAGTACCTGGATGGCTTCGGCGTGATCGCCAACCACTCGCACACCAGCAGCGCGATTTCGCTGCCGACCGTTGGCTTCAGCGCCAATGCGGGTAGCGCGATTACCATCCCGCTGCCAGGCCTGTCGCGCCAGGTGACCAACCTGCGCCTGTACTACGAGAAGTATGGCTTCCAGTTCGCCGCCGCAGCACGCAAGCGTTCGAACTTCCTGGGCCAGGTGTCGGACTTCCAGGACAACCAGCAGCTGACCTTCATCAA
>CBHWEO010000160.1:0-12662 GCA_966112955.1 uncultured Duganella sp.
ATCGCCGTCGGCCGCACCGTGGTGATGATTTCGCACCGCCTGTCGACCCTGGTCAACGCCGATGCCATCCTGGTCATGCAGCGCGGCAGCCTGATGGATGCGGGCCGCCACGAAGAACTGTTGCAACGCAGTGAAACCTACCAGCACTTATGGAACCAGCAAACAAGCCACCTGTGAACCAGGCCAAGGTCCGCAAGGACAAGCCTGATGTGGAATTCCTGCCGGACGCGGACGAGATCGAGCTGCGCCCGCTGCCGCTGGTGGCGCGCGTGCTGCTGCCGACCCTGGCGCTGGCCTTCGTCCTGGCCATCGTGTGGGCCAGCTTCTCGCAGGTCGACCAGGTGGTGGTGGCCAAGGGCCGCCTGATCAACCCGCTGCCCAATATCGTGGTGCAGCCGCTGGAAAACTCCATCGTGCGCAGCATCGAGGTGCGGGTGGGCCAGATCGTGCACAAGGGCGACAAGCTGGCCACCATGGACCCCACCTTCGCCGCCGCCGACGAAGCCCAGCTGCGCACCCGCATGGCCAGCCTGGATACCCAGATCGGCCAGCTGCAGGCCGAGCTGGGCGAGGCCGCTACCAAGGGCGCCGGCGGCCGCACCGATGCCGACACCCTGCTGCAGCAGCGCCTGGCCCAGGAGCGCCGCGCCAACTTCGAAGCCCAGCAGAACCGCATCGATGAAAACATTGCCCGCCTGAAGGCCTCGCTGGAAACCAACCGGCGCGACCAGCAGGTGCTGGCGGCGCGCCTGAAGTCGGTGCAGGAGCTGGAGCAGATGCAGGAAAAGCTGGTGGCGCAGAACTACGGCGCCCGCATGAAGCTGCTCGAAGCGCGCGACCGCCGCCTGGAAGTCGAGCGCGACCAGCTGATGGCCAAGAACAAGGAAGAGGAAATCAGCAAGGAAATCGCCGCCCTGCAGGCCGAGCGGGCCGCCTTCGGCAAGGGCTGGCGCCAGAAAACCATGGAAGACTTGCTCAACATTTCGCGCCAGCGCGCCGACGTGGCCGAGCAGCTGGCCAAGGCCGACCTGCGCCGCCAGCTGGTCAGCCTGAGCGCCCCGGCCGACGCCGTGGTGCTGGAAATTGCCAAGCTGTCGCCCGGCTCCATCGCGCGCGGCACGGAAAACTTCTTCACCCTGGTGCCGCTGTCGGCCGAGCTGGAGGCGGAAGTCATGATCGATGCGCTGGACGTGGGCTACCTCAAGCCGGGCGACCCCGTGCATATCAAGATCGATGCCTTCCCCTTCCAGCGCCACGGTTCGCTGGACGGCAAGGTGCGCACCATCAGCCAGGACGCCTTCCGCCGCGACAATTCGCAGCCGCAGGCGCCTGAATCGTATTACCTGAGCCGCATCAACCTCAGCAAGAAGCCGCTGAAGAACATGAAGCCGGAATCGCGCCTGCTGCCCGGCATGACCCTGTCGGCCGAGATCGTGGTGGGCCAGCGCTCGGTGATGTCCTACCTGATCTGGCCGCTGACCAAGGCGTTGGACGAATCGATCCGCGAGCCTTGAACAGAAGGAACAATGCCCGCTTTATTAGACCCCCGTGCCGGCATGAACGCGGCATAATAGACGAACCCTGGACCCCCGGAGCCTGTGCGCCATGCTAAACAATAAGACAATCCTGATCACCGGCGGCACCGGATCGTTCGGTAAGCAATTTACCAAGACGATCCTGGAGCAGTACCAGCCGAAGAAGGTCATCATTTATTCGCGCGACGAGCTGAAGCAGTTCGAAATGGCGCAAACCTACAATGCGCCGCAGATGCGCTACTTCATCGGCGACGTGCGCGACCAGGCGCGCCTGATGCAGGCCATGGACGGCGTCGATTACGTGATCCACGCCGCGGCCCTGAAGCACGTGCCGGTGGCCGAGTACAACCCGATGGAGTGCATCAAGACCAATATCTACGGCGCCGAGAACGTGATCCATGCCGCGCTGGCCGCCAACGTGGAAAAGGTCATCGCCCTGTCGACCGACAAGGCGGCCAACCCGATCAACCTGTACGGCGCCACCAAGCTGGCGTCCGACAAGCTGTTCGTGGCGGCCAACAATATGGTGGGCAACCGTCGCACCACCTTCTCCGTGGTCCGCTACGGCAACGTGGTGGGTTCACGCGGCTCCGTGATCCCCTTCTTCCAGAAGCTGCTGGACAACGGCGCCAGGGAGCTGCCGATCACCGACGAGCGCATGACGCGCTTCTGGATCACGCTGCAGCAGGGCGTGGACTTCGTGATCAAGAATTTCCAGCGCATGCACGGCGGCGAAATCTTCGTGCCGAAGATCCCGTCGGCCACCGTGATGGCGCTGGCCAAGGTCATGGCGCCGCAGCTGCCGACCAAGATCATCGGCATCCGCCCCGGCGAAAAGCTGCATGAAGTGATGTGCCCGATGGACGACTCGCACCTGACCCTGGAATTCCACGACCACTTCGTGATCCAGCCGTCGATCATCTTCACCACCCGCCCGGACTACAAGACCAACCACCTGGGCGAGCAGGGCCAGCCCGTGCCGACCGGCTTCGAGTACAGCTCCGGCACCAACAAGGAAGTGCTGGACGAAGCGGGCCTGCGCGCCCTGGTGCAGCTGGGCCTGGGAGCGGCTGAGTGATTCCCTACGGCCGCCAGAGCATCTCCGAAGAGGATATCGCGGCAGTCGTCGAGGTGCTGCGTTCCGACTGGATCACCCAGGGCCCCAGCATCGACCGTTTCGAGCAGGGCCTGGCCGCCTATTGCGGCGCGCGCCATGGCGTGCTGGTGTCGAATGCCACCGCGGCCCTGCACCTGGCCTGCCTGGCGCTGGGCGTGGGCAAGGGCTCGCTGGTGTGGACCTCGCCGAATACCTTCCTGGCCTCGGCCAACTGCGCGCTGTATTGCGGCGCCGAGGTGGACTTCGTCGACATCGACCCGGCCACCTACAACATGAGCGTGCCGGAACTGGAGCGCAAGCTGGTGGCCGCCAAGGCCGCGGGCCGCCTGCCGCAGGTGGTGATCCCCGTGCATTTCGCCGGCCAGTCCTGCGACATGGCCGGCATTGCCCGCCTGGCGCGCGAGTACGGCTTCCGCGTGGTGGAAGACGCCTCGCATGCGGTGGGCGCCGACTACCTGGACGGCAAGGTGGGCAGCTGCCAGTACAGCGACATCGCCATCTTCAGCTTCCACCCGGTGAAGATCCTGACCACCGGCGAAGGCGGCATGCTGATGACGAACGACGCCGCCCTGCACCAGCAGCTGGCGCGCCTGCGCTCGCACGGCATGGTGCGCACGCCGGAACTGGCGGCCGAACACGGCCCCTGGTACTACGAGCAGCAGGACCTGGGCTACAACTTCCGCATGACCGACATCCAGGCCGCGCTCGGCCTGTCGCAGCTGCGCCGCCTGGACGAATTCGTGGCGCGCCGGCGCGCCCTGGCCGCGCGCTACGACAGCCTGCTGGCCGGCCTGCCGCTGCGCACCCCGCAGCAGCACCCGGACGGCCGCTCGGCCTACCACCTGTACCCGATCTGGATCGACGAGGCGGCGGCAGGCAAGAGCCGGCGGGCGGTGTTCGATGCGCTGCGCGGCGCCGGCATCGGCGTCAACGTGCACTACATCCCGGTGCCGAACCAGCCCTACTACCAGCGCCTGGGCTTCCGCCCCGGCCAGTTCCCGGCCGCCGAACGTTACTACAACGGCGCCATCAGCCTGCCCATGTACTTCAGCCTGAGCGAAGCGGAGCAGGACCAGGTGGTGGCCGCAGTGAAGAAAGCCCTGGCATGAGAATCGCGATCATCCCCGCGCGCGGCGGCAGCAAGCGCATCCCGCGCAAGAACATCAAGCCCTTTGCCGGCAAGCCCATGATCGCCTACGCCATCGACGCGGCGCGCGGCTGCGGCCTGTTCGACCATATCGTGGTGTCCACCGACGACCAGGAGATCGCCGACATCGCGCGCCAGTGCGGCGCCGAAGTGCCGTTCATGCGCCCGCCCGAGCTGTCGGACGACCATGCCGGCACGGTGCCGGTGATCGCCCACGCGATCGAAGCCTGCCGCGCCCAGGGCTGGGACGCGCAGCAGGTGTGCTGCATCTATCCCGGCGTGCCGCTGCTGCGCACCGAGGACCTGCGCGCGGCGCACGCCCTGCTCGATGCCGGCGACGCCGACTATGCCTTCACCGTGGCCTCCTTCCCGGCCGCCGTGCAGCGCGCCCTGCGCCGCTCG
Organism: uncultured Duganella sp.; assembly: GCA_966112955.1. Lineage (GTDB taxonomy): Bacteria > Pseudomonadota > Gammaproteobacteria > Burkholderiales > Burkholderiaceae_D > Rugamonas. The sequence continues at coordinate 4,202 of CBHWEO010000160.1, forward strand.
GCCGACGGCAAGATGTCGCCCATGAACCCGGAATTCGTGCGCACCCGTACCCAGGACCTGGAACCGGGCTTCTACGATGCCGGCCAGTTCTACTGGGGCACGGCGGCGGCCTGGCTGAAGGGCGATTCGCCGCACCAGAACGGCAAGGGCCTGGTGATCCCGGAATGGCGCGCGGTCGACATCGACACGCCGGAAGACTGGCGGCGCGCCGAACTGCTGTACCAGGCGCTGGCGGGTGTCGCGGAGTAACGCCCCCAGCGCATGAAAGTCGCGATCCGCACCGACGCCTCCCTGCACATCGGCACCGGCCATGTGATGCGTTCCCTGGCGCTGGCCGACCGCCTGCGCGCGGCCGGCGCCGACGTGCTGTTCATCTGCCGCCAGCACGGCGGCCACCTGTGCGATTTCATCCGCCACCGCGGCTTTGCCGTGGCGCCGCTGCCGGCGCCGCAGGAAGGCTGGCAGGTGCCCGCCGAACCGCCCCATGCCGCCTGGCTGGGCGCCTCCTGGCAGCAGGACGCGGCCGAGACCACGGCCGCGCTGCCGTGGCGCCCGGACTGGCTGCTGGTCGACCACTACGCCATCGAACGCCAGTGGCAGCAAGCGCTGCGCCCGGCCGTCGGGCGCATCATGGTGCAGGACGACCTGGCCGACCGCGCCCACGATTGCGACCTGCTGCTGGACCAGAACGCGGCCGCCATCCCCGACACCCGCTACGACGCCCTGCTGCCGGCCCACTGCCAGCGCCTGCTGGGCCCCCAGTACGCCATGCTGCGGCCCGAATTCGCGGCGGCGCGCGCCGCCCTGGCCCCGCGCAGCGGCGCCGTGCGGCGCCTGTTCCTGTTCATCGGCGGCGCCGACCCGGCCAATGTCACCGGCGCCGCGCTGCAGGCGGTGGCCGCGCTGGGCCGCCCCGGCCTGGCGGTGGACGTGGTGATCGGCGCCGCCAATCCCCACCACGAAGCGCTGGCGCGCCAGTGCGAGGCCCTGCCGGGCGCGCGCCTGCTGCGTCAGGTCGACAATATTGCCGAGCTGATGGCGCAGGCCGACCTGGCCATCGGCGCCGGCGGCGGCGCCATGTGGGAGCGCTGCGCGGTCGGCCTGCCTTCCATCGTGCTGGCCGTGGCCGGCAACCAGGAGCCGGGCTGCGAAGCCATGGCGCAGGCCGGACGCATCCTTTACCTCGGCCGTGCCGAGCGCCTGGCGCCGGGCGCGCTGGAGGCGGCGCTGGCGTTGGCCTGCGCCTCTCCCTGGCTGCTGCGCCACCTGGCCGAGGCCAGCCTGGGCCTGGTCGACGGCCGCGGCGCCGAGCGCGTGCTGCGCCGCATGGCCGCGCTGCCGCTGGCTTCCATGCTGCAACTGCGGCCCGCCACGGCGGACGATTGCGACGCCATCTGGGCCTGGCGCAATGCCGAGCAGGTGCGCCGCTTCTCCGGCGACAGCGCCGCCATTCCGCTGGAGCGCCACCGCGCCTGGTATGCCGGCGTGCTGGCCGACCCCGAGCGGCTGTTGCTGGTGGGCGAGATCGGCGGGCAGCCGGCCGGCGTCTTGCGGTATGATCGCAAGCAGGGCCAGGCGACGGTATCAGTCTACCTGACGCCCGCCTTCCTGGGCCAGGGCATCGGCGCCAGCCTGGTCGCCGCCGGCAGCGCCCATGCCGCCCGTCACTGGCCCCAGCTGGAACGCATCGAAGCGCTGGTGCGGCCCCAGAACGCGGCCTCGGCAGCGGTATTCGCCGCCGCCGGCTTCGCCCATGAATTTGAAATGTTTACTCAGCGGATCAAGGCGTGACCATGCAAATCCAACATCGAACCATCGGCCCTGACGCCGCCCCCTTCATCATTGCCGAAATGTCGGGCAACCATAACCAGTCGCTCGACCGCGCGCTGGCCATCGTGGAGGCGGCCGGCAAGGCGGGCGCCCATGCGCTCAAGCTGCAGACCTATACGGCCGACACCATGACGCTGGCGCTGACGCAGGGCGAATTCACCATCCGCGACGAGAACAGCTTGTGGAAGGGCGCCAACCTGCACCAGCTGTACCAGCAGGCCTACACGCCGTGGGAATGGCATGCGCCGATCATGCAGCGCGCGCAGGAGCTGGGCATGATCTGCTTTTCCACCCCGTTCGACGAAAGCGCGGTGGACTTCCTGGAATCGCTCAACGTGCCCTGCTACAAGATCGCCTCGTTCGAGAACGTGCACCTGCCGCTGATCCGCAAGGTGGCGGCCACCGGCAAGCCGGTGATCATGTCGACCGGCATGGCCAGCATCGCCGAACTGGACGAAGCGGTGCAGGCGGCGCGCGGCGCCGGCTGCAAGGACCTGGTCCTGCTCAAGTGCACCAGCACCTACCCGGCCACGCCGGCCAACACCAATGTGCTGACCATCCCGCACATGCGTGAACTGTTCGGCTGCCAGGTCGGCCTGTCCGACCACACCATGGGCCTGGGCGCCTCGGTGGCAGCGGTGGCGCACGGCGCCACCGTGATCGAAAAGCACTTCACGCTGCGCCGCGCCGACGGCGGCGTCGACTCCACCTTCTCGATGGAGCCGGAAGAGCTGGCGGCCCTGGTGGTGGAAACCGAACGCGCCTGGCAATCGCTGGGCAAGGTCACTTACGGCCCGACCGAAGCGGAAAAGAAATCCCTGCAGTTCCGCCGTTCCATCTACATCGCGGAAGACCTGGCGGCCGGCACCGTGCTGACCGAACAGAACCTGCGCTGCGTGCGCCCCGGCATGGGCCTGAAGCCGAAGTACTACGACCTGCTGCTGGGCCGCAAGGTGGGCCGCGACGTGAAGAAGGGCACGCCGATGAGCTGGGACCTGCTCGGTGGCGACTGACAGCCACAAGGTGCTGCTGGTAGGCCTGGGCCAGATCGGCATGGGCTACGACCTGCAGCTGGAAGACGATGCGGTGTACTCGCACGCGCGCGCCTTCAGCCGCGTGCCCGGCTTCACCCTGGCGGCCGGCGTCGACGGCAGCGCCGAACAGCGCGCACGGTTCACGCAGCACTACGGCGCGCCCGCCTACGCCACCGTGGCCGAAGCGCTGGCCGCGCACGGCACGCCCGGCGTGCTGGCGGTGGCGGTGCCGACCGCCCACCACGGCGCCGTGCTGCGCGAAGTGCTGGCGCATGGCAGCCCGCGCGCCGTGCTGTGCGAAAAGCCGCTGGCCGACGACATCGCCGAAGCGCGCGCCATGGAGGCGCTGTGCCGCGAACGCGGCGTGGCGCTCTACGTCAACTACATCCGCCGCAGCGACAGCGCCGTGGCGGAAGTGGCGCGCCGCATTGCCGGCGGCGCCATCGCCGGCCCGCTGAAAGGCGTTTGCTGGTATTCCAAGGGCTTGCGCCACAACGGCTCGCACTTCTTCAACCTGCTGGAATACTGGCTGGGTCCTTTGCGCAGCGCCACCGTGCTCGATGCCGGCCGCCTGTGGCAGGGGCACGACCCGGAGCCGGACGTGCGCGCCGTGTTCGAGCGCGGCAGCGTGATGCTGCTGGCCGCGCGCGAAGAAGCGTTCTCGCATTACACCATCGAGCTGCTGGCCGCCAATGGCCGCCTGCGCTACGAACAGGGCGGCCAGCAAGTGAGCTGGCAGCCGGCGGTGCCCGGCGCGCTGGCCGGCTACACCGTGCTGTCGCCGCAGGCGGAAAGCCTGCCGACCGGCATGCGGCGCTACCAGCTGCACGTGGCCGAACAGCTGGCGGCCGCGCTGCGCGGCGAAGCGCACGTGCTGTGCAGCGGCGCCGAAGGGCTGGCCACGCTGGAGCACCTGCAGCCCATCATTGAACAATGTACCCGAACCTGAAGGAACCACCATGAAGAACCTCGCCATTGCCGGCGGCCAGCCACTGCGCAGCGCCCCGTTCACCCTGCGCCGCACCATGGGCGCCGAGGAAAAGCAGGCTGTCAACGACGTGATGGACAGCGACCAGCTGTCGTCCTTCTTCGGCAGCCCGGGCGACCAGTGGCTGGGCGGCCCGAAAGTGAAGGAATTCGAGCGCAAGTGGGCCGGCAAGTACGGCTTCAGGCACGCCATTTCGGTCAACTCCTGGACCACCGGCCTGCAGGTGGCGGTGGGCGCCATGGGCATCGGTCCCGGCGATGAAGTGATCGTCTCGCCCTACACCATGTCGGCCAGCGCCACCGCCATCCTGTTCTACGGCGGCATCCCGGTGTTCGCCGACGTCGACCCGGACACCTACAACCTGACCGCCGACACCATCGCCAAATGCATCACGCCGCGCACCAAGGCCATCATGCTGGTGCACATCTTCGGCCAGGCCTGCGACATGGACCCGATCATGGCACTGGCGCGCCAGCACAACCTGAAGGTGATCGAGGATGGCGCGCAGTCGCCCGGCGTGCACTACAAGGGCCGCCCGGTGGGCGCCATCGGCGACATCGGCGGCTTCAGCCTGAACTACCACAAGCATATCCATACCGGCGAAGGCGGCATGCTGGTCACCAACGACGACCAGGTGGCGCTGCGCTGCCAGCTGATCCGCAACCACGCGGAAAACCTGGTGGAAGCGCACGGCGTCACCGACCTGACCAATATGATCGGCTCCAACTACCGCCTGACCGAGCTGCAGGCCGCCATCGGCCTGTGCCAGCTGGACCGGCTGGACGCCTACCTGGCCACCCGCCGCATGCTGGCGGCGCGCCTGGCCCAGCAGCTGGAAGGCATTCCCGGCATCCAGGCCGCCAAGGTGGCGGACGGCGCCGAGCACGCCTACTACGTCTACCCGATCAAGTACGACGCCCAGGTCACCGGCATCCCGCGCGCCCTGTTCGCGCGCGCCGTGAACGCCGAGCTGCCGAAAGCGGGCCACCCGGAACAGGTGGGCCTGGCGCCGGCCTATGTGCGCCCGCTGTACCTGGCGCCGCTGTACCAGAACAAGATCGCCATCGGCAGCAAGGGCTTCCCCTGGACCATGAACCCGGACGTCGAGTACGACTACCGCAAGGGCCTGTGCCCGGTGGTGGAAAAGCTGCATTACGAGCAGATGCTGCTGACCATGCTGGTGCGCGAGCCGCTGGCCGCGGCCGACATCGACGACTTTGCCGCCGCCATCCGCAAGGTGCTGGCGCACAAGGACGAACTGGCCGGCATGGAGTAAGCGCGCATGGCCAACCCGCCCTTGGAATTGCTGGAAGCGCAGGACGACGCGGCCTGGGATGCCCTGGTCGATGCTTCGCCGCAAGGCACGGTATTCGCGCGCTCCGGCTTCCTGCGTGCGCTGGGCGCGCCGTTCCGCCGCTTTATCATCGCCGCCAACGGCAAGCCGCAGGCCCTGCTGGCCGGGGTCGAGGATGCCGCCGGCACGCGCCTGGGCGGCTATGACTACACGCCCTACCTGGGCATCATGTTCCTCAACAGCGAAGACGAGCTGGCGCGCCAGCGCGTGCTGGACGAATACCGCCTGACCGAGTTCGCCGTGCAGCAGCTGGCCGCGCGCTACGCCTCGGTGTCGCTGCCGCTGTCGTGGAAGGTGACCGACGTGCGGCCCTTCATGTGGCACAACTACCATGAACCGCAGCTGGGCATGTTCCAGCTGGTGCCGCGCTACACGGCGGTGCTGGACCTGGACGGCATCGAGGCCGACAGCTTCCCGGCCCAGGTGCGCGCCTGCCGCCGCCAGGAGCTGCGCAAGGCGGCCGCCTTCACGGTCAGCGACGCGCCCGAAGTCGCGACCTTCATGGACTTGTACGCGCAAACCTTCGCGCGCCAGGAAATCGCCCTGCCGGAAGGCCAGCTGGCGCTGGTGCGCCGCATCGTGGAAACCTCGCTGGAGCAAGGCTTCGGCCGCCTGTCCGGCTGCGCCACGCCGCAAGGCATGGCCGCCATGACGCTGTTCCTGTTCGACCGCCGCCGCGCCTATTACCTGTTCGCCGCCAACGACCCGGCCCAGCGCAACAGCGGCGCCGCCACCCGCCTGATGTTCGAGAACATCAGCTACGCCAAGGCGCGCGGCATGGCGGAATTCGATTTCGTCGGCGCCAATTCGCCGCAGCGCGCCGACTTCAAGCTCAGTTTCAACCCCGAGCTGAAGCTGTATTTCGAGGCGCGCTGGCAGCGCCCGGCAGCGGCATGAGCGGGCCCGTCACCGCCATCGTGGCGCACGACGCCGGCGGCGCCGAAGTCCTGTCCAGCTACGTGAAGCAGCAAGGCCTGGATTGCCGCTTTGCGCTGGCCGGCCCGGCCCTGGCCATCTTCCAGCGCAAGCTGGGCAGCATCGACAACCTGGACGTGGCGCAGGCGCTGGCGGGCAGCGAACGCCTGCTGTGCGGCACCAGCTGGCAATCGAGCCTGGAACGCGGCGCCATCCAGGCGGCGCGCGCCGCCGGCAAGCAGTCGGCCGCCTGGCTCGACCACTGGGTCAATGACCGCATGCGCTTCGAGCAGGATGGCCAGCTGGTCCTGCCCGACGAAATCTGGGTCAGCGACCCCGAAGCGGAAGCGATCGCCGCGCAAGCCCTGCCCGAAGTGCCGCGCCGGCGCCTGGACAACCCGTATTTCGCCGACCTGCGCGCCACCCTGCAGCAGGAAGCGCCGCTGTTCCCGCCGCTGCCGGCCGGCCAGCTGGGCGTGCTGTACGTGTGCGAACCGGTGCGCGAACATGCCCTGCTGCGCTTCGGCAACGAGCGCCATTTCGGCTACACGGAAGAAGAGGCGCTGCGCTACTTCCTGTCCCATATCGCGGCGCTGGGGCAGCCGGTGGGCCGCATCGTGCTGCGCCCGCACCCTTCGGAAAAGCCCGGCAAGTACGATGCCGTGGCCGCCGAATTCAACCTGCCGCTGCAAGCCAGCAGCGGCGCCACCCTGAGCGCGGAAGTGGCGTCCAGCGACGTGGTGGTCGGCTGCAACAGCATGGCCATGGTGGTCGGCCTGCTGGCCGGCAAACGCGTGCTGAGCTGCATCCCGCCCGGCGGCCAGCCCTGCGTGCTGCCGCAGCCGCAGATCGAACACCTGCTGCTGCTGCTGGCCTGATTACAGCACCACGCCGGGCGGCGTGAAATCGTCCCAGAAGCGGTTCAGCGGCGTATTCAGCGCGTTGTAGTAGATAGTGGCGGTCATGCGCTCGCCCGCGTCCGGACGGCCGTGCGCATGGAAGCAGCGCGTATCGAAGATGTAGATGTCGCCCGGCTCGCCGGTCAGCTGCATGGTCTGCGGCTTGTAGCGCGAATACAGGGCGTAACTGAGGTCGCCGTAATCGGAGCCGCCCGCGTAGCAGGCGAAGTCGATCATGCGCCGGTCCTGCTGGAAGCGGTGGGTGCGCGGCACGATCTGCATCGGCCCGTTCTCCGGCCCCACCTTGTCGAGCAGGATCATCACCTTGTACTGGTCGCGCAGGCGGTCGTAGTGCCACCACTGGAATTCGTAGGCGGTGGAGGGCAGCAGGTTATCGACGATCATCACGGCCGGCAGGATGCGGTCTTCCCGGTTGCCCAGCGCGCGCTGCATGATCACTTCGAACAGGCCGTCGTAGACGAAGGGCCGCGCCGCTTCCGGCAGGTTGCCGGCGGAGAAGGAGGCGCGCGCATTGCGGCCCTGCATGGTGCGCGGCCACAGCATGGCGTCCATGGTGGGGTCCAGCTTTTCCTCGGTGGTCACGCCCAGTTCCTCGGAGCGCTGGCGCACCTTGCGCGACAGGGCGCGCATGGCTTCCAGCTTGTCCGGGTCGGTGAAGTAGTTGCGGCACTTGACCACGCCCGTGTCGCGCAGCTGCTGCGCCATGATGGTGACGATGCGCTCGCCGTTGCTGTCGTCGTCCGGCACGATGGGCGGCGGCACGTTGCGCTCGTAGACTTCCTGCACCGCTTCGCAGAACACCACATAATCGCGCTGCAGCAGGGCGATGGCCTCGCTGCGTTCCATGGCATACAGTCGGTCCAGCGTGCTCATTGGGTCCTCTTCAGTTACAACAGTTGGCGCAGCGCGTAGCTGTGGCGGAACAGGCCGACGTAATCGGCAAACTGCTTCAGCTGGAAGGCGTGCAGGTTGCTGCTGTCGGCCAGGAAGGTGTCGACCAGCGCCAGGGTGCCGGCCACGCTGTCGCGCGGCACCACCTGGGCGTTGGCGGTTCCGGCTTCGGCCCGCCCCATCGGCGCCGGCACCGGATTCAGCACCGGGATGCCCTTGCGCAGGAATTCCACGTCCGCGTTGGTGGGCGCGTCGTACATCAGGCACAGCTCCACGCTGTCGGCAAAGGCGGCCAGCGAACAGTTGATGCCGGCCAGCAGGGTCTCGCGCGTGATGCCGGTCGCACCGCTCAGGAGTTCGACCAGGGACTGGCCCTGGCGGCAGCGCACACTGAGCTCCAGGCCCCGTTCGCGGCACCAGGCATCGATCTGGCGGATGCCTTCCAGGTACACCTTCCACGGCGTGCACTGCACCCCGTTCAGCGACAGGCCGTTCAGCAGCAGGCCCACCTTGCGCAACGGCGCCGGCG
>CBHWEO010000161.1:0-12605 GCA_966112955.1 uncultured Duganella sp.
CGCTGAACAGCGCGCCCTCGCCCCAGTAATGTTCGTAGGAGGCATCGACGCCGGTCGCCAGTTCCGGCTTCAGGTTCGGGTTGCCGATCCAGTCGGGGTCGATCTGGCTATTGTTGGTGGCGGTGAAGCGGCGGGCGGACAGGTTGCCCGGCTGCGGCGCCTTGTAAGTGCGGGTCAGCGCGGCGCGCAGCTGGTCCTTGCCATTGGCGAGCTTGTAGAGCGTTTGCGCCAGCGGACTCCACACGCTGCTGCGCTGGTCCACCGGGTCGAAGCCGGGGCCGGCACTGCGGGTGTTCAAGCCTTCCCAGCGCAAGCCCGCATACACCGACCAGGCCTTGCTGACGTTCCACTCGTCCTGCGCATACGCGGCGGCGCGGCGCAGCGAAGCCTGGAAGCCCTCGTCCTTGTCGTCACGCTCGCGGGTGGCGTTGTACAGGTCGCGCTGGTTGCGCCAGTCGTTGCGGTCGGCATAGCCCACATCCCAGCCGATGGCCAGCGCATGGTCCGGCCCGATTGGCGCGGAATATTTGCCGGCACTGCTGATGCCCCAATCGCGTACGCCGCTGTACACATCGTGCTGCAGCGTGGCGTCATCGCCATGGACATCGGATTCGTACCACTGGCTGTTGGAGCGCATGCGCTGGCCGCCGATCTTCGCATCGAGTTTGGCGCCCTCGCCGAACTTGTGCACCCAGTTCAGGTCGGTGCGTGCAAACAGGTTGCGGTTCTGGTTGATGACGTGTACGCCATCGTAGAACGGTGCCTCGCCTGCCGTCACGTCGTAAGCGCGATCGAACGTGCTCTTGAAAACGTTCCGGTTGATGAAGGATTGCGAGGTGATGGTATCGCCATTTTCCAGGTTCCAGTTCAGGCGCGGCGACAGTTCGATGCCGCGTCCGTGCCCACGGTCGTGTACCAGCATGCGGCGCTCCATCAGGAGTTGACCGGCCGGGCCGGCCAATTCCTCGTCGGTGTGAAAGCCGCGGCCGAACTCATACCTGCCGCTGCCCAGGTTCACCGAATACGAGAAGTTGCCATCCTTGTCCGACAGGGCCAGGTTGCCCCTGGGGCTGGTCGCTTCGCTGCTGCGGCCAACGCCGAACTTGAACTCGCGCTGGGCTGTCCTGACCGCCTTTTTCAGCACGATGTTGATGGTGCCGGCAATCGCCTGGGTGCTGAATTCGGCGCTGGCGGCGCGGATCACCTCGATGCGTTCGATGCTGTCCGGCGCCAGCGTTTCGAGATTGAAGCCCTGCGGCGCCTTTTCGCCATTCAGCAGGATTTGCGTATAGCCGTTGCCCAGGCCGCGCATGCGGATGTCGCGCCCGCCGGCGCCGACCGACACGCCGGGCACGCGCTTCAGGGCGTCACCGATCGAGGTGTCGCCATATCGCTTCAACTCGTCGCTGCTGACGATGATCTTGCTGGCCGTATCGTCCCGGCGCGGGTTGTAGGCTTCCGCCGCGCCCTTGATTTCGACTTTCTGCAGGGCTTCCTGTTTCTTTTCCTCGGCCATGGCTTGGCTGGCCGCGAGGATGGCGGCGGCGATCAGTGTGGGGCGGATCATTATTGCAAAAAGGTAAATAATTCCTGGTCGCAACTGTACCCTATGGTGCAAACGGTAGCAAGGATATAATTCGGCATCTTCAAATTTTTGGATTGCCGACCGTGTCCCGACTTGCCGTATTGCCGCAATACCTGCTCCCCAAAGGAGCGTTGACCAACTTCGCCGGCCGCGTGGCTGGCGCCAAGGGCGGCGAAATGACCACCCGCCTGATCCGCTGGTTCGTGGCCAAGTACGACGTCAACATGGATGAAGCGGCCAACCCGGACATCGCCAGCTACCACAGCTTCAACGAATTCTTCACCCGCGCCCTGAAGCCGGGCGCGCGCCCGCTGGCCGATGCCGATTTCGTGTGCCCGGTCGACGGCCGGATTTCGCAGTTCGGCGCAATCGAGGGCGACCAGATTTTCCAGGCCAAGGGCCACAAGTTTTCCACCACGGCGCTGGTGGGCGGCGACGCTTCGCTGGCGGCGCATTTCGAGCATGGCAGTTTCGCCAACCTTTACCTGAGCCCGCGCGACTACCACCGCATCCACATGCCTTGCGACGGCAAGCTGAAACGCATGATCTACGTGCCGGGCGAACTGTTCTCCGTCAACCCGACCACGGCGCGCGGCGTGCCGGGCCTGTTCGCGCGCAATGAGCGCGTGGTGTGCGAGTTCGAGACCGCCTTCGGCCCGTTCGTACTGGTGCTGGTGGGCGCGACCATCGTCGGCAGCATGGCGACCGTGTGGCACGGCGTGGTCAATCCGCCGCGCCTGCCGGCTGTGACCGAATGGACTTACGCCGACAAGGACATCGTGCTGAAGAAGGGCGAGGAAATGGGCCGCTTCCTGCTCGGTTCGACGGTCGTCATGCTGTTCCCGAAGGACACCCTGCACTTCAACCCGCACTGGCAGCCTGCCGCCCCGGTTCGCCTCGGCGAGATGATGGCCAACCTCAAGTAGATTGCGTGCGCCTGGCGCGCCGACTGTTCCGCAACCTCGCCGCGTCAGGCCATGGCCGGCGGTTGCTGCGCCACCAGGACCGCGGCCGCCAGCATGGCACCTGCCAGCACGACGGATTCCACCTGCAGCACCAGCCGCGCGCGCGCCAGCGCTGCCATGCTGCCTTCCTGCGCCTGCGGGAAGGCAGCGAACTTGTTGTAAGCCCCCATGGCTGCCGCCAGCAGCACCAGCGCCACCTTGACCATCAGCGCCGTCCCGTACGGATTGCCCAATGCCTGCGCCGGGGTGCCCAGGCCGTGCCAGGAGTTGTAGATCCCGGTCAGCACGATTGCGGCAATCGCCACGGAGGCAGCGAAGGAAAGCCGTTCCATGTACTGCACGGGCGCATGGCGTTCGTCGCCCATCACCAGCCAGGCAGCGACGCAGACGGCACCCAGCCACAGCGCCACGCACACCAGGTGCAGCCACTCCACGGCCATGCCAAATGCCAGCAAGCCTTCCTCGGCCGCATGGCTGTTGGCGGCGCGCGCGGCAGCGAATACAGCCAGCAATGCCAGGGCGCCGGCACGCGCGGCAGCGCTGCGCAGCAATGCCGCACCGGCGGCCGCCACCGCGCCGGCGCACGCCAGCCCAAGCAATCCCGCTTTGCCGTACGCCGTCGCGCGCAGCATGGTCCACAACGCGGGGCCGGCGGCGGCCGGTCCCACGCCGGCCATGGCCGCCGCGGCCGACCACAAGGCCGCGAAATCGCCCGCCAGGCAAACCAGCGCCGCCGGGCGCCACAGCTTGTCCAGGCGGCGCCATGCGGCACCAGCCCAGGCGGCATCGGCATCGGCCAGCCAATGGCGTGCCGACAGCAGGCCAAGCAGCAGCGCGAACGCCAGGTTCAGCAGCCAGGTGCTGCCGAACTGCAGCGCTTGCCCGGCATCCACCTCACTTCACCGTGAACGAGAAGCTGCCCTTGCGGCGGTGGCCATCGGGACCGACCGCCACCCAGCTCACCTGGTAGGCGCCGGCGCCCAGCGCCGGCAAGTCATGCCTGAGCACCACCGGGTCGGCCGGGTCGACGTGCGAAGTGCCGGGCACCACCTTGCCCGAAAACTCCTTCACTTCGATCGAGCTGAAGGCCGGCTCGACCTTCTCGTTAAAGGTCAGCACAATCTGCGGTGGCGCCTTGTCCAGCACCGCGCCGGTGGCGGGAATGGACTGTTTCACAGTCGCGTGGGCGAACACCAGTGGCGCCGCCACACACATGGCAAGGCCGGTCAGGAATCGTTTCATGAGAACTCCGCAAAGTTGAAAACATGGGCATATCTAACCCGCTCAGGCCCGCGGCGGTCAAGCGCTTTTCGCCCGCCGCCGCATACTTGATAGATGCCCCGAAATGACGCCGTCTTTTCAGCACTTTCTGCCGAATCGGCGGGCCACCTTGCGACGTCATTGCGTTCTTCAAAACACGCTGGCGCAAGGCGCGGCGCGTAGGTTAGCATGAAGCTCATCGCCGTTCCAAACGGCGCGCAAACGGAGGAATCGTGACACAGCAAATCAAACGCATCGTCGTGTGCTACCGCCGCATGACGGAGGCCGACGTGCCGGCCGCGCACCAGCTTTCGCTTGCCGTGCGCTGGCCGCACCGGATCGAAGACTGGAAGTTCGTGCAAGCTTTGGGCGCGGGCTATGTTGCCGAGATTGAAGGAATGGATGGGCCGGCGCTGGTCGGCACCGCGCTGTGCTGGAGCCATGGCGCCACCTTCGCGTCGGTCGGCATGGTGATCGTTTCGCCGGACTACCAGGGACAGGGTATTGGCAAGAAGCTCATGTCGCTGGCGCTGGGGGAACTGGGCGACCAGCGCACCGTGCTGCTGCATGCCACCGAGGCGGGCAAGGCGTTGTACGAGTCCTTCGGCTTCTCGGCCTTCGGCACCGTGCACCAGCACCAGGGCACCGTGTTCAAGACGCCATTGATGCAATTGCCGGTCGGCGAACGCATCCGCCCCCTCGGCTCGCGCGACACGGCCAAGATCGCGGCGCTTGCCGGCCGCGCCGCCGGCATGCCGCGCGCCACTGTGCTGTCGGCACTGCTCAACGTCGCCGAAGGGGTGGTGATCGACCGCTACGACGAAGTGATCGGATTTGCATTATTGCGCCGCTTCGGCCACGGCTACGCCATCGGTCCCGTGGTGGCGCCCGACGCCGAACGCGCCAAGGCCCTGATCGCGCACTGGACCGGCACCTACGGCGGCGCCTTCCTGCGCATCGACGTCAACGACCAATGCGGCTTGAGCCCATGGCTGACCGAGCTGGGGCTGGTTCAGGTGGAAAGCGTGCTGACCATGGCGCGCGGCGAGCCGCCCCTGTGCGACCCCGGCATGAAAGTGTTCGGCCTGATCAACCAGGCACTGGGCTGACGCCAGTGCAGCAGAAAATGCCGGGGTGGCAGGAAATAAGCAATTTCCGCTCGGCGCGAGGGGCGCCATTGCAAGCTTCCACTGGCGCTCCGCCCCTAAGATGGTACCAGGCTCACACCACGGAAACCATCATGCAAAAAACCTCCCTGATTGACCTTGACCGTCAACACCTGATTCACCCCGTCACCAATTTCCGCGCCCACGAACAGCGCGGCCCCACCATCCTGCAGTCGGGCCATGGCGCCTGGCTGCGCGATGCCGGCGGCCGCGAACTGCTCGACGCCTTCGCCGGCCTGTGGTGCGTGAACACCGGCTATGGCCACCAGAGCATCGTCGACGTGGCGATGGAACAGATGCAGCGCCTGCCGTATGCCACCGGCTACTTCAGTTTCGGCTCCGAGCCGGCGATCCGCCTGGCCGCGCGGCTGGTGGATCTGGCGCCCAAGTCGCTCAAGCACGTGTATTTCACCCTCGGCGGATCGGATGCGGTGGATGCCGCCATCCGCTACATCAGCTACTACTACCGCGCGCAGGGCAAGCCCGGGCGCAGCCAGTTCATTTCACTGCAGCGCGGCTACCACGGCTCGTCGTCGGTGGGCGCGGGCCTGACTGCCCTGCCGGTGTTCCACCGCCATTTCGGCCTGCCCCTGCCCAGCCAGCATTACATTTCCTCGCCTTACCCTTACCGCCACCCGCAAGGCGCCGACCCGCAAGCGCTGGTCGCCGCTTCGGTAGCCGAACTGCGCGCCAAGGTGGCGGAGCTGGGCGCCGACCGCGTGGCGGCCTTCTTCTGCGAGCCGGTCCAGGGTTCCGGCGGCGTGATCGTGCCGCCGCCCGGCTGGCTGAAAGCCATGGCCGACACCTGCCGCGAACTGGGCATCCTGTTCGTGGTGGATGAGGTGATCACCGGCTTTGGCCGCACCGGCCCCCTGTTCGCCTGCGAGGCGGAAGGCGTGCAGCCCGACATGATGACCGTGGCAAAAGGCTTGACGGCCGGCTACGCGCCAATGGGCGCGCTGCTGATGTCGGACGCCATCTACCAGTCCATCGCCGAGCATGCCGGCCCGGACATCCCGGTCGGCCATGGCCAGACGTATTCGGCCCACCCGGTCAGCGCCGCCATCGGCCTGGAAGTGCTGCGCCTGTACCTGGAAGGCGGCCTGCTGGCGAACGGCCAGGCGCAGGCGCCGCGCTTCGCCCAAGGCTTGCAGGACTTGCTGGAGCATCCGCTGGTGGGCGACGCCCGCAGCCGCGGCCTGCTCGGCGCGCTGGAACTGGTGAGCGACAAGGCGGCCCGCACCCCGTTCGACCCTGCCTTGCGCATTGCCGACCGCATCGCGCAGGCGGCCAGCGAACAGGGCGTGATCTTCCGCGCCTTCGCCGACGGCAACCTGGGTTTCGCGCCCGCCCTGTGCTACACCGAACAGGAATTCGACCTGCTGTTCCAGCGCTTGCGGGCCACGCTGGACCAGGTGCTGGAACAAAAAGAGGTACGCAGCGCGCTGGCCTGAGCCGGGCTTCCGATTCATGTTTCTTGCGTGCTACAATCGACTCGGGGCGCTCCCCAATGCCCCAATTGCCGAGGGATTCTATGCTTGAAGGTGCGTTCAAACTGGACAGGATCGACATCCGCATCCTGTCCCATCTGCAGCAGAGCGGGCGGATTGCCAACGTGGACCTGGCCGACGCGGTTGGCCTGTCGCCCAGCCCTTGCCTGATCCGTGTCAAGCGGCTTGAAAAAGCCGGTTACGTGACCGGCTACGGCGCCCACATCGAGCTGGAAAAGATCGGCAATGTGCAGCTGGTGTTCACCCAGGTGACGCTGACCGACCATCGCCGCGAAGACTTCGCCAAGTTCGAGGCGGCCATCCGCAAGATCGACGAGATCGTGGAATGCCACCTGGTCAGCGGCGGTTTCGATTATCTGCTCAAGTTCGTCACCACCGGCGTGGTGCACTACCAGACCATCATCGAAGGCTTGCTGGACCAGCACATCGGCATCGAGAAGTATTTCAGCTACATCGTGATCAAGTCGCCTTTCACCAAAGGCTACTACCCGGTCGAAAAGCTGTTCACCCAGTCGGCCTGAACCGGCTCCTGGCAAGTGGCGGCGCAGAATATGCCGCCGCCCCGCCCAATTCGCAATTTCTGCCGCTCTGCAGCAGCAAGAACGACCTCCATCCCTCCCGCGTCCGCCCTACCATGATCATGACTTTCACCACAAGGGAAACTCATGACCACGTCCAATTACATCAACGGCAGCTGGCAGCACGCGCTGGACGGCGCCTGCTACCACGTCAACAACCCCGCCGACGGCAGCCTGATCGCCTCGGTGCCCGATAGTTCCGCCGACGACGCGCGCGCCGCCGTCGATGCCGCCACGGCCGCCCTGCCGGCGTGGAAGGCGCGCAGCGCCCGCGAACGCGCGCAGCTGATCAAGCGCTGGCACGCACTGATCGTCGCCAACGCGGACGACCTGGCGCAAACGATCTCCAGCGAACAGGGTAAGCCGCTGGCCGAAGCGCGCGGCGAAGTCGCCTATGGCGCCTCGTACGTCGAATGGTTTGCCGAGGAAGCCGTGCGGGCCTATGGCGACATTATCCCGGAACCGGTACGCGGCAAGAAGATGCTGGTGCTGAAGGAGCCGGTCGGGGTGGTGGCTGCCATCACGCCCTGGAACTTCCCGCTCGCCATGATCGCCCGCAAGATCGCACCGGCGCTGGCGGCCGGCTGCACCGTGGTGGCCAAGCCGGCGGAAGACACGCCACTCACCGCGCTGGCACTGGCGGCGCTGGCCGGCGAAGCGGGCATACCGCCCGGCGTGCTGAATATCGTCACGGCGTCGCGCGAACGCACGCCGGGCGTGGCCGCCGCCTGGCAGCAGGATGGCCGCGTGCGCAAGATCACCTTCACCGGCTCCACCGCCGTCGGCAAGCTGCTGGCGCGCGGCGGCGCCGACACCCTCAAGAAGCTGTCGCTGGAACTGGGCGGCAACGCACCCTTCCTGGTGTTCGAAGACGCCGACCTGGATGCGGCCGTGAACGGCCTGATGGCGGCCAAGTTCCGCAACGGCGGCCAGACCTGCGTCTCGCCGAACCGGGTCTATGTGCACGCCGGCGTCTACGAGCAGTTCGCGGAAAGGCTGGCGGCCCGCGTAGCTGCCCTGGTGGTCGGTCCTGCCACCGATCCCGCGTCGCAGATCGGCCCCATGATCAACCAGCGCGCCGTCGACAAGATCGCCTCCCACGTCGCCGACGCGCGCAGGAAGGGCGCCATCCTGCTGTGCGGCGGCGAACGTTTGGGCGCGCTGGGGCCGAACTATTACGCGCCCACCGTGCTGGGCAACGCCAGCCACGACATGCAGCTGGCGCAAGAGGAAACCTTCGGCCCGGTGGTACCCCTGTTCCGCTTCGGCAGCGAAGACGAAGTGGCCGAACTGGCCAATGACACCCCGTTCGGCCTGGCCGCCTATTTCTACACCCGGGACATCGCCCGCCTGTGGCGCATGGCCGAGCGCCTGGAAACCGGCATCGTCGGCATCAACGAAGGTGCGCTGGCGGCGGAGGCCGCGCCTTTCGGCGGCATCAAGGAATCGGGCTACGGCCGCGAAGGCTCGCGCTATGGACTGGACGACTATATGCACACCAAGTACCTGTGCATCGGGGGAGTGGGTAAATGAGCGTTGAATGCTACCCGATCGAAGTGGAGTTCCCCAGGCTGGATGGCTATGCCGAAGGCAATACCGGGGTGCCCTACGTGTACAGCTTCGACAGCGGCATGCCGGGCGCCCATACCATGATCAACGCCCTCACCCATGGCAACGAAGTGTGCGGCGCCATCGCGGTGAAGGCCATGCTCGATGGGAAATGGCGGCCGCGCCGCGGGCGCGTCACCTTTGCCTTCGCCAACGTGCAAGCCTACCAGCGCTGGGATCCCGCCCAGCCGGACGCGTCGCGCTTCGTCGACCAGGATTTCAACCGCGTCTGGCAGCCGGAACTCCTGGACGACCTGTCGCGCGATTCCGTTGAGCTGCGCCGGGCACGTGCCATGCGTCCCATCGTCGATACGGTGGACTTCCTGCTCGACCTGCATTCGATGCACGAGCGCAGCGCGCCGCTGAATGTCTGCGGCCCGCTGCAAAAAGGCATCGACATGGCCCAGCGCCTGGGCGCGCCGGCCCACATTGTCAGCGACGCGGGCCACGCCGAAGGCCGCCGCCTGCGCGACTACGGCGACTTTGGCGATGCCGGCAGCGCACGCAACGCGCTGCTGATCGAATGCGGCCAGCACTGGCAAGCAAGCGCGGTGGACGTTGCGCGCGATTGTTGCGCGCGTTTCCTGCTGTTGTGCGGGAATATGGATATCAACGACATTCCGCGCGGCTGGCTGAAGCCGCAGCCCGAGCGGCACCGCGTGGTGCGCGTCACTGATGCGGTAGTGGCGGACAGCATGGACTTCCGTTTCGCCGACGCCTACACCGGGCTGGAAACCTTCCCCGATGCGGGCACCCTGATCGGCTGGAACAGCGGACGCGAAGTACGCACCCCTTACCGCAACTGCGTGCTGGTCATGCCTTCGCTGCGCCAGCTGCGCCCCGGCGTCACGGTGGTGCGCCTGGGCCAGTTGCAGGAGTAAAAGCGGATCATCGCGGATTTCCGCGATGATGCATTGCCCCTGCGACGCCAGCAAACCAGTGCCTGACCCCGCGGGTCAGGCACTGCCTTGCCGGTTTTAGCTTGAGTGCCCCCAATTCGGCCACGCGTCGGCTGCGCGAACGCTGCCGGCACCCGGCTTAGCGCAGGAACTGCAGTCCCAGGTACATCACCACGCCCCGCCGGCCCGCCTCGGCGCCGCCGATATCCCTGCCAATACTGGCGTTCAGGACCAGTCCCTCGTTGAACTTCCACTTGCCGCCCACGTGCGCCGAGGTCTGGCTGCCGTCGCGCGGCACGCGGCTATGCGCGAGCTCCACCCGGCATTCCAGCCGCGGCAGGCACTGGTGCAGCACTTTCAAACCGGCCTGCCATTCGTCCGGCCCGCGCTGCACCACGTTGTGGCCGATTTCCGCATACCAGCCGGTGTCGCCCTTGCGGTAACCCATCACCAGCGGCAACTGGATCGAATAGCCGGGCGACTCCAGCCCGCGCGCTGGAGTGCTCGAGCTGGCGTTCCAGCTCACCCGGGGAAAGACCGCCAGCGCCGTACCGCGCTCGGCATCCTCGAAAAAGCGCCATTTGGCGCCGGCCAGGAAGTTGCCGAAACCGCTGGACCAGTCGCTGCCCTTGTCGTGCACGCGCACATACGGCAACCCAAGCACCAGTTGCACCGTTTCGCCATAGCCATAATTGATCTCGGCTTCCGGCACGCCGAGGCGCCAGCTGCCGTGGGCCCGTTCGGCGCTGAGGCCGAGATTGTTCTCCCAGTGACCGGCCCCAGGCGTATCGGTATCCTCGGTGGCGCTCGCCGGCAGGGCCAGCGCCGCCAGCATGGCGCCGCCGGCGCAGCGTTTCAGAAGTAGCGTACCCATGCCTGTTTCGACGTTCGTTTGAAGTTGGCAAATGCACGGCATGGCACGTACAGCACCGGCATCAGCAGCGGTGCCACAATCCACACCGGCCAAATGGCGTCCACGCCCCAGCGTTCACCGTGGTTGGCGCCGAGGACCGCGACCAGCACATGCTGCAACGCCAGCAGCAAATACAGGTGCAGCAGGTAATAGAACATCGGGGCGCCGCCGAACGTTGCGCAGGCGCGCGTGAACCAATTCTCGACCGGTTCCAGCCAGGCCGCCACCAGGGCCCCCACGCCCAGCGTCATCAGCAGGAAGTCCAGCGATGGCGGGTATTTGGTGAAATTAAAGAAGGACATCACGGTCTGCACCGCGGTCTCGCCGTGCACCCACGGCAGTTCCTCGCCATAGATATTGAAGCCCCGCAGCACCGCCAGCAACAGCAATGCGCCGCTGCCGAAGAGGCGCAGCAAATGGCGGCGGCGTTCAGGTGCCATGCTGCGGGCATACAGCGGGCCGGCCGCATAGCCGACCAGGATCACGCCAATCCATGGCAGCAAGGGATAGGTCACCTTCAGCTTCACCGCACCATCGGCAACCAGGTAGCCGCGGTGCAGCAGGACGGTCCACACATAATAGGCGAAGGTGCCCGGCTCGAAGCTCATCCAGGTCAGCGCGTTGTGGCCGAACACGATCAGCAGGCCGCTGGCGCCGAGCAGCTTGAGCGGCAGCTTGTGCACCAGGCCGAGAAATACCATGGCCAGGCCGATCACCCAGATCACCTGCAGGTACAGGACCGCAGGCGGGAACTTGCCGGCCCAGGCGAAATTGACGGCGAAGATTTCCAGCACCACCAGCAGCAGGCCGCGCTTGACCAGGAAGCCGGTGGCGTCGCGCGGGCCGTCTGACGGGTGCGCATACAGCCAGGCCGACAGGCCGGTCAGGAACACGAACATCGGCGCGCAGAAGTGCGCCGCCGTACGGGTGAAGAACAGCGCGGGCTCGGTACCCGGCACCGTCATCGGGTCGGTCACCTGCATGTGCAGGTAAATCGTTTCGCGCACATGGTCAAACAGCATGATGAGCATGACCAGGCCGCGCAGCACGTCGATGATCGCGATCCGGTTGCGAACGGCCTGCTCCGTCAGGCTGATCGTGGTGGCGGTCGGGCCCGCCGGCGGTTGGGCCCAGACGGCCGTATTATGAATGCTGGTTCGGTCCATGGTGCACTTTCTCTCATAGGCGGGTTGAATGTATACGCGCAAATTCATTGTATGGATGCATAACGGTTTTTTCTGCTTTGTTGCCCCATCCGTACGATGCCGACCGCCTGAACTTCGGCCTCGCTCAGCATATTCTTCGGCAGCGCAATCTATGCTGGCCGGACGCCCGAAAACCGCCATTTCTGCGTCGCGGGCCGCCACAAACGCTACAAAGCCCCCGCCGAGCTGTGATGTAATGGGCTTATATCAACAACACGCATAAGGGGAAACGATGAAAGACGGGGGTCAGGTAACGCGGCGCGATGTACTGCGGAGGATTGGCGCGGGAGGCCTGTTGCTGTCCGCCGGCGGCTTGCTGCATGCCCAGGAGCCGCGCCGCGGGGGCGCGCTCACCATCGCCACCCATTCCAGTTCCACCGCCGATACGCTGGATCCGGCCAAGGGCGCGCTGTCGACGGACTATCTGCGCACCTTCATGTTCTACAACTGCCTGACCAAGCTGGATGCGCACCTGGCGCCGCAGATGATGCTGGCGGAAGACATCGCCACCGACGACGCCATCACCTGGACGGTGCGCCTGCGTTCCGGCGTGCACTTCCATAACGGCAAGCCACTGACCGCCGCCGACGTGGTGTTTTCCCTGACCCGTCACAACGATCCCGCGCTCGGCTCGAAAGCGCGGGCGGTCGCCCAGCAATTCGAATCGGTGCGCGCCACCGGCCCGTTGACCGTGGAGATCGTGCTCAAGGGCGCCAACGCCGACTTGCCGGTAATGCTGGGCACCGCGCATTTCGCGATCCTGGCCGAAGGCACCACCAATTTTGCCAGCGCCAACGGCACCGGCGCCTTCCGCTGCAAGGAGTTCACCCCCGGCGTGGGGGGGGGGGGGGGGGGGGCGGGCGCGGGGGGGGGGCGCCCCCCCCCCGCCGGCGCGCGAAAGAGCGCAAAAGGTGA
>CBHWEO010000162.1:0-12571 GCA_966112955.1 uncultured Duganella sp.
CGCGAGAACCACAAGATGATGCTCGAGCACTACCAGCAGACCAAGAACCTGCTGGTCAGCTACAACCCCAACGCGCTGGGCTTCTTCTAAGCGCGGCAGGCAGGAGCGAAGCATGGACACTGCAATTGCCCCGCGCGTCACGGCGACCGAACCGGCGCTGAAGCTGATCGCCGAGCTGTATCGGCAGCACGGCCCGATCCTGTTCTTCCAGTCCGGCGGTTGCTGCGACGGCAGTGCGCCGATGTGCTACCCGGCGAACGAGTTCAACGTCAGCGAGACCGACGTCTACCTCGGCAGCCTGGGTGGCATGCCCTTCTTCATCGGCCAGGAGCAGTTCGAGGCCTGGCAGCACACCCAGTTGATCGTGGACGTGGTGGCCGGCAATGGCGGCATGTTCTCGCTCGATAACGGTACCGGCAAACGCTTCCTCCTCCGCTCCCGCCTGATGTCCGACCACCATAACGATCAAAACGGAGACAACAAGTGAAAATCATCACCATTGGAATGCTGCTGGGTGCAGCGTCGCTGGCCCAGGCGGCCAGCGTCACCGCCACCATGCTGGACAACGCCGCCAAGGACACGAGCAGCGTGCTCTCCTCGGGCATGGGCTCGGAAGGCCAGCGCTACTCGCCGCTGGCGCAGATCAATACGCGCAACGTCAGCCGGCTGGTGCCCGCCTGGTCCTTCTCGTTCGGCGGCGAAAAACAGCGCGGCCAGGAATCTCAGCCGTTGATTTATAACGGCAAGATGTTCGTCACGGCTTCCTACTCGCGCATCTTCGCCATCGACCTCAAGACCGGCAACAAGCTGTGGAAGTACGAGCACCGCCTGCCGGACGCCATCATGCCCTGCTGCGACGTGGTCAACCGCGGCGCCGCGCTGTACGACAACCTGGTGATCTTCGGCACCCTGGACGCGCAGTTGGTGGCGCTGGACCAGGACACCGGCAAGGTCGTCTGGAAGGAAAAGGTCGACGACTATGCGGCCGGCTATTCGATGACCGCCGCGCCGCTGATTGCCAACGGCGTCCTGCTGACCGGCGTGTCGGGCGGCGAATTCGGCATCGTCGGCCGCGTGGAAGGGCGGGACCCGAAGACCGGCGAATTGCTGTGGACCCGTCCTACCGTCGAAGGCCACATGGGTTACAAGTACGACAGCGAAGGCAAGGCGACTGAAACTGGCGTCACGGGCTCGGTCAACAAGACCTGGCCGGGTGAATTGTGGAAGACCGGCGGCGCTTCGACCTGGATGGGCGGCACCTACGATCCCAAAACCGGGCTGGCCTACTTCGGCACCGGCAACCCGGCGCCATGGAACAGCCACCTGCGTCCCGGCGACAACCTGTACTCGTCGTCCACCGTGGCGCTCGACCCGAAGACCGGCGCCATCAAATGGGCATACCAGAACACGCCGAACGACGCCTGGGACTTCGACGGCGCCAATGAATTCGTCACCTTCGACATGGATGGCAAGCGCTATGGCGGCAAGGCCGACCGCAATGGCTTCTTTTACGTGATCGACGCCAACGACGGCAAGCTGCAGAACGCTTTCCCCTTCGTGCGCAAGATCACCTGGGCCACCAGCATTGACGTGAAGACCGGCCGCCCGAACTACGTGGTCGAGGGCCGCCCCGGCGATCCGACCAAGGGAGAGGAAGGCAAGAAAGGCAGCACCGTGTTCGCCGCGCCGGCCTTCCTCGGCGCGAAGAACCAGCAGCCGATGGCCTACAGCCCGCAGACGAAGCTGTTCTATGTGCCGGCCAACGAATGGGGCATGGATATCTGGAATGAGCCGATCAGCTACAAGAAGGGCGGCGCCTATCTGGGCGCAGGCTTCACCATCAAGCCTTTGTTCGACGACTATATCGGCGCGCTGCGGGCCATCGATCCCAAGACCGGCAAGATCAAGTGGGAAGTGAAGAACAACGCGCCGCTGTGGGGCGGGGCCATGGCGACAGCGGGCGGCCTGGTGTTCTATGGCACGCCGGAAGGCTTCCTCAAGGCGCTCGACGCCCAGACCGGCAAGGAGCTCTGGAAGTTCCAGACCGGCTCCGGCGTGGTGGCGCCGCCGATCACCTGGCAGGACCAGGGCACGCAGTATGTGGCCGTGGTGTCCGGCTGGGGCGGCGCGGTGCCGCTGTGGGGCGGCGAGGTGGCGAAGAAGGTCAACTTCCTCGAGCAGGGCGGCTCGGTGTGGGTGTTCAAGCTGGCGCCACGGTAAGACTGACTCTCCATGTGTTGCTTGGCGGCCTCCGGGCCGCTTTTTTTTGTTTACCTGGTTGACATCGCGTTTTGTTCCAGACAATAATGGTCTCGGATTGGAAGCGCTTCCAATTTTTTTGAAGGGGATTTGGAAGCGCTTCCAAATTTTGGTCAAAGATTGGAAACGTTACCAATTACATCCCATAAGAACGGAGACACGATCATGAGCAAGTTCGGCACCACCCGCCGTCCCATCGCCGCAGCCTGCGCAGCATTGCTGTGGAGCGCAGGCGCGCAAGGCCAGGAAGCCCCGGTTCAGCAAGTCTATGTGGCAGGCATTCGCGGCAGTATTGAAAGCGCGATTGCGATCAAGAAGGATTCCGACTCGATCGTGGAAGCGGTGACGGCCGAGGATATCGGCAAGCTGCCCGACCTGTCGATTGCCGATTCGATCGCCCGCCTGCCTGGCTTGACGGCGCAGCGCGTGGCGGGCCGCGCCCAGGTGATTTCCCTGCGCGGCCTGGCGCCCGACTTCGCTGGTACGCTGATGAATGGCCGCGAGCTGGTCAGCACCAGCAATAACCGCGGCGCCGAATACGACCAGTATCCGTCCGAACTCCTGAGCGGCGTGACCGTGTACAAGACGCCGGATGCCGCGCTGATGGGACAGGGCCTGTCCGGCACGGTGGACTTGCAGACCGTGCGGCCGCTGGATCGCCGCGGGCGCGCCATCGCCCTGAATGCCCGCGTGGAAAAGAACGGCAACGGCAAGCTCAATGCCGGCTCGGACGACAAGGGCAGGCGCTTGAGCTTCGCCTACGTCGACCAGTTCATGAACAACACCGTGGGTATTGCGCTTGGCTATGCCCGCCTCGATTCGCCGGGGCAGCAGAAGGAATACAAGTCGTGGTGGTGGGGTGACCAGAACAATCTGCCGCCTGGTAACGAAGACGTGGTGGCGTTGAAAGGCGCAGAAGTCACCGCCACCTCGCGCAAGCAGGTGCGCGATGGTTTGATGGGCGTACTGGAATATCGTCCTTCGCGCGACTTCCGCAGCACGCTGGACCTCTATTATTCCCAGTTCGACCAGGCGGAGACCATGCGCGGCATGATGTGGAACTCGCACCAGTGGAGTGCCGTTACCTACCGCGACCCGCACATCGAAACCATCGGCGGCACGCGCCTGCTGACTGGCGGCACCCTGGTCAACCTGGAGCCGCTGGCGCGCAACGACTACAACACCCGCAAGGACACGCTGTCCGCCATCGGCTGGAACAACCTCTGGAGGGTTGGCGGCTGGGACCTGGTGGGGGACTTGTCGTGGTCCAATGCAAAGCGCAAGGAACAGGTGCTGGAAACGTATGCCGGCCTGGGCCCGGCCAACTCCGGCATTACCGACAACGACTTCCAGTTCAAGATTCCGGTCGGCGCCGGCCTGCCGAATTTCCGTCCAAGCGTGGACTTCACCAACCGCGAGATCATCCGCCTGACCGACGTCGGCGGTTGGGGCAAGGATGCGGACATGCACCGTCCGCACGTGGAAGACAAGCTTGGTACGCTCAAGGTATCCGCCAAGTACGGCCTGGACGGCTTCCTGCGCAATGTGGAAACCGGCCTGAATTACTCGAAGCGCGAGAAGACCCACTCCGACATCAACAATTACTACTTCCTCAAGAATAACCGCGCGCCGGCCGTGGTATCGCAAGACTTGGTCGACCCATCCACCTCGCTGTCGTTTGCCGGCATCCCGGCCGTGCTCAGTTACGACACGCTGGCGGTGCTGGCCAAGTATTACGACCAGCAGCCCGCACGCACGGCCGACCTGGCGCTGCAGAACTGGAGCGTGACGGAAAAGCAGACGACTGCGTTCGCCAAGCTGGGGATCGATGCGGAGCTGGGCCCGATTCCAGTGCGCGGCAATATCGGCCTGCAGGCGATCCACGTCAAGCAGCAATCGGATGGCCTGGCCGTGAACGGCAACGTCATCACCCCGATCTCCAGTGGAGCTTCCTACACGGATGTGCTGCCAAGCCTGAACCTGAACTTTGACATGGGCCGTTATCTGGACCGCACCTTCCTGCGGTTCGGCGCCGCCAAGACCGTTGCCCGGCCGCAGATGCAGGACATGCGCGCCGGCGCATCCGGCGGCGTGAGCCAGACCACTCGCGAATGGGGCGGCAGTGGCGGCAACCCCCAGCTCGAACCATGGCGCGCACGTTCGTTTGACCTCTCGGCGGAAAACTACTTCGGCAAGAGCAGCTATGTCGCGGCAGCCTTCTTCTACAAGAAGCTGCAGAACTACATATACAACCAGCAGACGGCCTTCGACTTCAGCGGCTTCCCGAACCCGTCGGACGTGGTCCCGATCAGCAATACCGGTACCATGAACCGTCCAGCCAATGGGCAGGGCGGCATGGTACGCGGCATCGAGCTTTCCGGTTCCCTGGAAGGCCGCATGCTGTGGCAGGCGCTCGATGGCTTCGGCGTACTCGGTAGCTATTCCAGGACCGAAAGCTCGATCCATCCGAATGGCCCGGGCACCAAGGAAAAACTGCCGGGACTCTCGGGCAGCGTCTCCAACGTGACGCTGTTCTACGAAAAGGATGGCTACTCGGCACGCGTGAGCCGCCGTTACCGCTCCGCCTATCGCGGCGAAGTGACCGGACTGTTCGCGCTGCGCTCGTTCAGCGAGATCCTGCCGGAGCGCCAGATCGACTTCCAGGCCGGATATGCATTTGAAACGGGCCGCCTGAAAGGCCTGTCGATCCTGCTGCAGGTGAATAATGTGAACAACGAGCCGTACCAGACCATGCAGGGCAGCCCATTCTCCAGCGGCGCCTACGCGCCTGAGCGCTACACAACCTATGGCCGCCAGGTTCTTCTGGGCCTGAATTACAAGCTGTGAGGAGAAGCCGATGAAAATCCCGTTCCTGAGTGTTTCATGGCTGGCGGCGGTCCCGCTGGTGGCCGCCTGCAGCGGCGGCGGACAGCCGGTCCAGGCCGTCCAGCCAAGCCAGCCCATTGCGCCGGTGGCCGTGGCATCGACCCCGGTCCAGGCCTGGGTTACCACCGGCGACAAATCCAGGCTGTTGTCGCAGGAGGCTGGGGCCACGCTGGATGGCGGCCAGCCGGCCTCCATTGTGGTCGATGTCGATCCGGCAAAGCAGTTCCAGGAGATCCAGGGCTTTGGCGCTGCGATCACCGATGCGTCGGGATGGCTGATCCAGAACCGTCTCAGCCCGGTGCAGCGCGATGCCCTGCTGAACGACCTGTTCGGGACTTCCACCGGCATCGGCTTGTCGTTCACGCGCCTGACCATCGGTGCCTCGGACTTTTCGCAGACCCATTACAGTTTCGATGACGTTCCGGCCGGCCAGTCCGACGCCGAACTGTCGCGATTCTCGATCGATGCGCAGCGCAGTACCGTTCTGCCGACCGTGAAGCAGGCATTGGCGGCCAACCCGCAACTCAAGGTGATGGCATCGCCGTGGAGTGCGCCGGCATGGATGAAGAGTACCGGTAGCCTGATCAAGGGTACGCTCAAGCCGGAAGCCTATGATGCCTTCTCGCGCTACCTGAACCGCTACGTCCAGGCCATGAAAGCCGAGGGTGTGCCGATCTTCGCGCTCACGCTGCAGAATGAACCGCATTTCGAGCCGGACAACTACCCGGGCATGCGGGTCGAGCCGGCTGCGCGCGCAGCCTTCATCGGCGGCTACCTGGGCCCGCGCCTGGCTGCCGAGAATCCGGGCACCGCCCTGTTCGACTGGGATCACAACTGGGACCAGCCGGAATCGCCGTCGGCGGTATTGGCTGACGCCAAGGCTGCGCAATATGTCAGCGGGGTTGCCTGGCACTGTTATGCCGGCAACGTGACCGCACAGTCGACGGTGCATGACAAGTATCCGGCCAAGGACACCTGGTTTACCGAATGCTCCGGCGGGCGCTGGGCCAACGACTGGTCGGACAACCTGCAGTACTTCACCCGCACCCTGCTGATCGACACCACCCGCAACTGGGCGCGCGGCGTGCTGCTGTGGAACCTGGCGCTGGACGAAAATGATGGCCCGCACCTGGGCGGCTGCAACGATTGCCGCGGCGTGGTCACCATCGACTCGCGCAGCGGCGCCGTGACGCGCAATGTCGAGTATTATGCGCTTGCCCACGCCAGCCGCTTCGTGCGCCCCGGCGCCCGGCGCATCGCGTCCAGCGGCGGCACGTCCGACCTGTCGCACGTGGCTTTCCAGAATGCCGACCGCTCGATCGTTGTGCTGATGGCGAATGCTGCAGCCGAGCCGCGCAGTATCTCCGTCCGTACCGGGCAGCGCAATTTCCGCTACACCCTGCCGGCCCGCAGCGTGGCCACTTTCAGCTGGAATGGGGGAAACTGAATTGACGACCAGACGACAGGCAATGAAGTTGTTGTGTAGTGCAGGGATGGCGGCCTGGCTGCCTGCGATGGCTGCCGCTGCCGGGAAATGGAGAGTGGTCACGACTGCACAAGGCAGCGGCGAACGCTTCGCGCCGCAGCTGCTGGCATTGCCAACGCCGGCGGACCAGCCGCTGGAAACGGAAATCCTGATCCAGGTCGATTCAAGCAAGCAATTCCAGCAGGTATTCGGTTTCGGCGGAGCGGTTACCGATGCCACGGCAGAAGTCTTCGCCAGGCTGAAGCCAGATGCCCAGCGCGCCTTCCTCACGGCCTATTTCGATCCGCGCCAGGGCCTCGGCTACAACGTAGTCCGCACCACGATCCACAGCTCGGACTTCAGCAGCGGCAGCTACACCTACGTACGCGATGGCGATCGCACCCTGGAGTCGTTCAGCATCGAGCACGATATGCAATACCGCGTGCCCCTGCTGCGGCAAGCGCTGGCGAGTGCCGCAGCGCACGGCAACCAGCTGCGTGTCATGGCCAGCCCCTGGAGTGCGCCGGCCTGGATGAAGTCCAATGGCAGCATGCTCCGGGGCGGCAAGCTGATGCCGGCCTTCCGCGACGTGTGGGCCCAATACATCGTGAAGTTCGTGCATGCGTATGAACAGGCGGGCGTCGAAATCTGGGGCCTGTCGGTCCAGAACGAACCGATGGCCACCCAGACCTGGGAATCGATGATCTACACCGCGGAAGACGAGACGCGCTTCCTGGCCGACCACCTGGGCCCTGCGCTGCGACAGGCGGGGCTTGGCAGCAAGAAGGTGATCGTCTGGGACCATAACCGCGACTTGCTGCCGCAGCGTGCCACCCATATCCTTTCCGACCCGAAGGCGCGGCAATACATTTGGGGCGTGGGCTTTCACTGGTATGAAACCTGGGCGAAAGGTGAAGCGATGCATCGCAATGTGGCAGCCATGCAGCAAGCCTACCCGGACGTGAATTTCCTGCTGACGGAAGCCTCGGTTGAGAAATTCGATGCGTCGCACATGCAATCCTGGTCCAACGGCGAACGTTATGGCAGCGAGATCATCGCCGACCTGAATGCGGGCGCGGTTGGCTGGATCGACTGGAACATGCTGCTGGATAGCCGCGGAGGGCCTAACCACGTGGGCAATTACTGCTTCGCCCCGCTGCATGCGAGCGACGACGGCGACTTGATCTACACCCCGAGCTACGCCTACCTTGGCCACTTTGCCCGCTATATCCGCCCGCAGGCGCGACGGATAGGCGCAACGTCGAGCCGCAGCACCCTGCAGACGGTGGCTTTCCGCAATGCCGACGGCAGCCTGGCCATCGTGGTAATGAACGGGACGGAGCGAGGGCAGCGTTACCGGCTGGCGGTCGACGGGAAGGAGACGATGGTCGACATTCCGGCCCACGCCATCCAGACCGTCCTGCTGTGAGAAAGGTATTGATTCGCCGGGCCGATCCCGTTAGTATTGGAAGCGTTTCCAAACATGGGGCTGAGGACTGTCTGTGGCGACTCTTAAAGACGTGGCGCGTTTGGCGGGGGTGGGACTGGGAACCGCATCACGGGTAGTGAGCGGCAAGGGTTCCGTGTCGCCCGCCAAGCAGGAACTGGTGAGGAAGGCCATCGAAAGCCTGGACTTCCGGCCGTCCCACGTCGCGCGGTCCCTGATGTCCGGCACCACCCAGACGATCGGCGTGTATATCCCGGTGCTGTCGGGTACCTTCTACACCCCGATCCTGCAAGTCATCGATGCCGAACTGCGTGCGGCCGGCATGCAGATGGTGGTGGCCTTCGGCTCCGGCCGTGGGGGCGCTCGCCGGCAGGCGGTGCGCGGTATCGAATCCTTGATGGGGCGCGGTTGCGATGGCGTTCTTGTCATGAGCGCCGCGTTGCTGGAGGAAGACCTGGCCGAACTGGGATCCAAGCGCCGCCGCATGGTGATGGTCAACAGCAGCTTCGATAGCATGCCTGAGCAATGCTTCACTGTGGACCATACCTTTGGCGGCCAGCTGGCGGCACGGACGCTGCTGGAGCAGCAGCATCGCGCCATCGCGGCGATTGCCGGTCCTGCCAACATCGCCGACAACGTCATGCGCATCAACGGCTTTCTCGCCGAGCTGTCGCGGGCCGGCATCGATCCGGGCGCACTGTGGATTGGCGAGAGCGACTTTTCGGCAGAGGGCGGCTGGGAGGTCGCCAACGAGCTGCTCAAGTCGGGCTACGAGTTCACGGCGCTGTTCTGCGCCAATGACGAAATGGCAGTCGGCGCCCTGTCCTGCTTCCAGGAAGCGGGGATCCGCGTGCCGCACGATGTGTCGGTGATCGGCTATGACGACACGCCCGCCGCTTCCTATGCCGCGCCGCGCCTCACCTCAATTCATATTCCCTGGCGCGAAATGACCCAGAGCGCGGTCCGCAAGCTGCTGAACATCTGCTATGACATGGACCGTCCGGTGAAGCGCAAATTCCCGATCAGCCTGACCACGCGCGGATCGCTGACGCGTCCGAAAGCGTAGCGCCACGCCGATCCGTTATAGAACAGCGCTGGTTCGATTCGGCGCAACATGAACACTGCCTTGCCTGTGCTGCCCTAGTGCACGGCTCCGGCACGCAAATTGCCCTGTCCCCTCGTGCAGCATCCATTAATCAAACGAGGAGACAACAATGAAGAAGATTATGCTTGCCAGCGCAGCTGGCGTCCTGCTTGCCCCTGCGGCACAAGCCGTCGAGATCAAGGCCGGAGAGTGGAACGTGAATGTGGGCGGCATCGTCAATGCCTACTACACCCACGTGTCGTGCAGCGGCGATGCAGTCGGCGGGCTGGCGCTGGCCAGCGTCGGCATCGGCTGCGGCGGGGAGGATAACCGCACCACCATCGGCAACGGCCTGCTGCCGAACGGCCTGGTGACTTCCGCCACGACCAGGCAATCCGGCTTCGACATCAAGGCCCACATCGGCATCTACCACGCCACCGCCACCGACAGCGCCATCGCGCAGAACAGCGAAGTCGATGTGCGCCAGGCCTACTTCAGCTTCGGCAATGCGGAACTGGGTACGTTCAAACTGGGGCGCGACAACGGCATCTTCGGCGCCAACGCCATCTTCGGCGACATGACGCTGATCGGCGCCGGCGCACCGGTCCAGGCCACGCAGCGCGGGCGCGTGACGCTGGGCCATATCGGCGCGGGCTACGCCTACGTCGGCTATTACGGCCAGATGGCCTACAGCTCGCCGAGGTTCAGCGGATTCAGCGTCGATGCCGGCGTGTTCAATCCGGTAAGCGATTCGCCTATCGTCTCGTCCGCGCAGTATTCAGCGCGCTCCAATCCGCAGGCGCAGGCACAACTGAGTTTTGCCGATGGCCCGTTCAAGGCCTGGCTGGGCGCCAAGTCGCAGAAGTTCAAGGCCGTGGCGGCGGGAGCCGGCGACTTCACCATGTCGGGCTGGGAGGCGGGCGCCTCTCTGCAGCAGGGCGCGTTCGGGCTGCTGGCCAACTACCAGGGCGGCAAGGGCCTCGGCGTGCTGTCGGACGCGGATCAGGGCAATGTGCGCAGCAGGCACTGGCTGCTGCAGGGCACCTTCAAGGCCAGCGAGAAGCTGAAGCTGGGTCTCGGCTATGGCATCAGCCGCAACGCGGACGACACCGCCGGTACGCATGGCCTGAGGTCGAACGCCAACCTCACCGCAGGCGCCTATTATGCGCTGACCGGCGCCGTCACGCTGGTGGGTGAGGTGGGACAGACCCGCTCCAAGTCCTTCGCCGGTGGCGAAGCGAAGATGAATGGCGCCTCGTTCGGCGGCATCCTGTTCTTCTGAGCGGGACTACTTGAGATGGGGCAGCTTGCGGTAGATCGTATTGCGCGACACGCCGAGGGCGCGCGCCGTGGCGGAGACATTGCCGCCGTGCGCTTCCAGCGTTCGTACGATCAGGGCTTGCTCCATGTCTTCCAGCCTGGCGCCGGCGCAGGGCAAGGGCGGGGACACGGCGGCAGGCATGGCGGCCGCCCCGCCTGCCGCGCTGGCAGGCGCGAGGCCCGCGGCAGCCTGTGCCTCACGCATGTCGTCCAGGAAGTCGTCCGGCATATGCTGCAGCCCGATGACATCCTCGTCGCCGGCCATGACGACACCCGTGCGCAGCAGGTTGGTGAGCTGGCGGAAGTTGCCGGGCCACTTGTGCTGCAGGAACAGCTGCATCAATTCCGGCGCCACCGTGTAGCGCTTGCCGCCGCCATCGGTCGACAAAATCTTGTTGACGACGGTTTCGAGGTCCGTGCGCTCGCGCAGCGGCGGCAGCTTCACCACCAGCCCGTTCAAGCGGTAATACAGGTCTTCGCGGAACAGGCCTTTCGCCATGCGGTCGCGCAGGTTATGGTTGGTGGCGCAAATCACTTCCACGTTTACCGGGATCGACTTGCCGCTGCCCAGCGGCGTCACCATGCGTTCCTGCAGCACGCGCAGCAGGCGCGCCTGGAGCGGGAAAGGCATGTCGCCGATTTCGTCGAGGAACAGGGTGCCACCGTTCGCTTGCAGGATCTTGCCGACCGCTCCTTTCTTGCGCGCGCCGGTAAAGGCCCCGTCTTCGTAGCCGAACAGTTCGGACTCGATCAGCGTCTCCGGGATCGAGGCGCAATTGACCGGCACGAACGGACCTTGGGCGCGCGGCGAATCGTTGTGGATCGCCTGCGCCAGCAATTCCTTGCCGGTGCCCGTCTCGCCCATGATCATGATCGGGATGTCCTTGCCCAGCACGCGGGTGACCTTGTCGATCACCGATTCCAGTTGCGGGTCGCCGGTGCGCAGGTAGCGCAGGCCGGACAGGCGCCGCGCCGCGTGGACCGGATTGGTCTGCGACGGATGGCTGTCTTCGCGCGCCGAAACGATCGGATGCTGGAAGTGGTTATTGGCCAGCCGCAGCTGGGCGCGGCCGAATACGCGCACGCCGCTGTGCAGGCACAGGTCGAGCAGGCCGGGCGCCGCCGTGCGGTAATGGTCGAACAGCGCCGAGACCGGGAGCCCGAACAGGGAGCTGAAGGTATGGGACTGCAGGGCAGCAAAGGACAGGCCGAGCTGGAACAGGCCGGCGCGGTTGGCAGCGATGAAGCGCCCGCCTGGCGTGAACGAGGCAATGCCCTCCATCAGCGTACCAATGAATTCGGGACGCGCGTGGAAATGCAGGGTAATCACGTCCTCGAAGGCGGCGGAGAACAGCTGGTTCTCCACCATCAGGGCCGACATCCGCACCAGGGCCATGGTGTGCTTGTGGAAGGAGCGCTGGTCGCCGGAGACATCCAGCACGCCAATCACATTGCCGGCGTGGTCGGTAATCGGCGCAGCGGAGCAGGTCAGGAAGTGGTTGGCCTGTAGGAAATGTTGATCGGCATGCACCAGGGCAGGCTTGGCCTCGGCAATCGCGGTGCCGATCGCGTTGGTGCCCTTGCAGCGCTCGGACCAGGTGGCGCCGGCCTGCAGGGCGACCCGGTTGGCCTTTTCCAGGAAGTCTTCATCGCCCAGCGAGTGGAGGATGACACCGTTGGCGTCCGTCAGGATCACCATATTGTGGGTGTTGACGATTTGCTGGTAGAGCGTCTCCATGGCCGGCACGGCATGGGTATGCAGGAGCCGGTTCTGCTCGATGATCCCGCTCAGCGTGCCCCGGTCGACGGGGCCGTAGTCCACGTCGCTGCGGGGATCCAGGCCATAGTTGCGCGACCGCAGGTGGGCCGTCTCGATGATCGCATTGCTCAAATTTGGAACAGTTTCCTGTTGCATGTCTCCCCCAGCAGCCGTTTGCGGCTTTCTTTAATGTAGCACCTGTGCCAAAACTGAACAAAAGCAGATTGCCAGGTGCGTTGCATTGTTATGCAAGCAAACAAGATGCCAGATGCCCCTTGCGCACTCGGCGCCGGTCGGCTATAGTTCTGTCCCTCGCAACGACGCGCAAGCGACGAAGCGAAAAAAGATGGG
>CBHWEO010000163.1:0-12526 GCA_966112955.1 uncultured Duganella sp.
GCGCTGTTCAGCGTGGCGGCCGCGGCGCGCCGCATCAACAACTACACGCGCCGCAATATTTACCTCGATGGCACTGGCCGCTGGGTGTCGACCATGATGAACAACGGCCGCGCCGACGTGCGCAGCCTGGATGTGGAAGTGAAATTCCCGATGAAGGCCCTGATGGACGGCGCACCGGCGCTCGACGTGCGCGCCAGCGTCAGCCGCAACTGGTCGCGCGTCAATGCCGTGCCCGGCCCGCACAACCGGCTGGACCAGCAAGTGCCGCTGACAGCCATTGCCGGCTTCGATTACAAGGCGCCGGATGGCACCTGGAGCATGGGCGCCAACTTCAACCTGGGGACCAATGGCGATGCCCGCCTGGATATTGACCGCCGCGCCTGGGCCAGCGTTTCACGCCAGCTCGACGCTTACCTGGCGTGGAAACTGGATGGCAAAACCCAGTTGCGATTCTCCGGATCGAATCTGCTGGGGCAGGACAGCATTTCCCGCGTCGCTTATCGCACAAAGGATGGAACGCTATCGACTGAGACGACAAACCGTGGCCCGCGTAATATGCGCTTGCAACTGGAGATGCGCTTCTGATTAATAAGGCCCGAATAGGACTGGTTTTAATTAGTAGTGAAATAAATCGCGCTACCATCAAACGTGTGGCGCTTTTTTATTATTCTGGTTAAATTATGTAGATAAAATCAGGGCAGTTATGGTACATTGCGGGGAAGAAATCTCACACATTGTCACACTTTGATTTTTCATACACTTAGGGTTAAGAGAGATGACCACCTACCAGGAATATCAGGCAAAAATTGCCGAGCTGCAAAATCTGGCCGCGGATGCGCGCAAAGCCGAAGTGCAAAAGGCAAAGGAGCAGATTTGGGCCATCATGCGCGAATATGATTTGTCGCCGGCCGACCTCGGTCCAGCCGCCAAGAGCAATAAGCCGGTCAAGCCGCGCGCGCGCGTACCGATGAAATACCAGGATCCGGTCACCGGTTCCCAATGGACTGGCCGCGGCCGCGCACCGAAATGGCTGGAAGGCAAGAACAAGGAAGACTTCCTGATTAAATAAGCCGGTTCCGGCGCGAAGGGCGGATTAATATCCGCCCTTTTTCTTTTTATACGGCGGGAATATGTCGATCGTTGCATTGCGGCCGCTGCTGGCGGCACTCCTGTTTTCCTGCGCCGGCGCGGTACTGGCGGCGCGGCCGGTGTTGCTGACGCCGGCCAGGGTCTGGACCGGCGAAGGCGCCGTCCACAACGGCTGGTCGGTGCTGGTGGCCGAAGGCAAGATCAGCGCCGCCGGCCCCACCGGCGGGATGGCAGTGCCGGCCGATGCCGAACGCATCGAGCTGCCCGGCAAGACCCTGATACCGGGCCTGATGGACTTGCATTCGCACGTGCTGCTGCATCCCTATAACGAGACCAGCTGGGACGACCAGGTGCTGAAGGAGCCGGAAGCCTACCGCGTGCTGCTGGCCGGCCGCCATGTGCAGGCGCAGTTGCAAGCGGGCTTCACCACCTTGCGCGACCTGGGCTCGGAAGGCGCCGGCTATGCCGACGTGTCGGTCAAGCGCGCCATCGAGGAAGGCATCGTACCGGGGCCGCGGCTGTTCGTGGCAACCCTGGCCATCGTGGCCAGCGGCGGTTACGGGCCGAACGTCAAGTCCTACCGGCCCGACATGGCGCTGCCCGTGGGCGCCCAGGAAGCCACCGGCGTGGACGAAGTGGTGAAGGCGGTGCGCCAGCAGGCGGCGCATGGCGCCGACTGGATCAAGGTCTACGCCGATTACCGCACCGGTCCCGATGGCGCGGCGCGCGCCACGTTCAGCCAGCAGGAACTGGATGCGCTGGTGGCGGCTGCCCATGGAACGGGGCGCAAGGTGTCGGCCCACGCCTCGACCGACGAAGGCATGCGCCGCGCGGTGCTGGCCGGCGTCGACACCATCGAGCATGGCTATGGCGGCAGCGAAGCCACCTTCCGCCTGATGGCGGAGCGCAAGGTGGCCTATTTCCCCACGCTGGCGGCGCCGGAGGCGACCAGCGAATACTTCCAGAAGCACGTGCGGGGCGGGGCGCCGACACCTTCCATGCAGGCCGCGGCAAGGGCCTTCCAGCTGGCGCGCAAGGCCGGCGTGACGATCGGGCTGGGCAGCGATGTCGGCGTGTTCGCCCATGGCGGCAGCGCGCGCGAGGCGGAATGGATGGTGAAACTCGGTATGTCGCCCACGGAAGCGCTGCGGGCGGCCACCGTGGTCAATGCCGGGGTGCTGGACCGGGCCGGCGCCCTGGGCCAGGTCAAGCCCGGCTACCTGGCGGACCTGGTGGCGGTGGACGGCGACCCGACGGCCGATATCGCCGCCCTGTACCGGGTGGGCTTCGTGATGAAAGGCGGCATTGTCTACCGAAACGTGCGATGATGAAGTATGTCCGCGATCCCGCT
Source organism: uncultured Duganella sp. (assembly GCA_966112955.1). Lineage (GTDB taxonomy): Bacteria > Pseudomonadota > Gammaproteobacteria > Burkholderiales > Burkholderiaceae_D > Rugamonas. The sequence goes on from CBHWEO010000163.1 coordinate 2,441, forward strand.
ATTTCCCTTGCATACGGTGCTGTATCCGGATGGGTACCTGCCGCTGCAGATCTTCGAGGTGCGCTACCTCGACATGGTGAAACGTTGCATCGAGCACCATGAGGATTTCGGCGTCGTCGCGCTGGTGCAGGGCGATGAGGTGCGCAAGCCGGAGCAGCATGAAACCCTGTGCGCGGTCGGCACCATGGCGCATATCGGCGAGTGGAAAGCCCTGATGCCAGGTCTGATGCGGGTGCGCTGCACCGGGCGGCAACGCTTCCGCATCATCGCGGCCGAACAGTTGAAGCACGGCCTGTGGATGGCCGATGTGGCGCCCATCGAAGACGACATGCCGGTTCCCGTTCCCGCTGAACAGCAGGATGTGGCGGACAGCCTGGGCATCCTGATCCAGACCTTGCAGGAGCGCGGCATCCCGCCCGGACAGATGCCGATGCAGGCGCCATATCGCCTGCAGGAGGCGGGCTGGGTGGCCAACCGCTGGTGCGAGCTGCTGCGGTTGTCGCTGGCCCAGAAGCAGTTGCTGCTGGCGCAGGAGAACCCGGTGCTGCGGCTGGAACTGGTGCAGGATGTCATGGTGGAGCATGGCCTCCTGAATTAGGCGATCGCTGGCCCTATGCACGTTCTCGCGCGGCACGCTACACTGGGCGCATGTACCTTCCTACTGCTTTCGCTGAAGACCGGCTTGAGGTCAAACATGGACTGATCCGGGCGTATCCGCTCGGGATGCTGGTCATTCCCGGCGCCGACGGCCCGACGGCCGACCTGGTGCCATTTGCGTTGTATCCGGACGAGGGACCGGCCGGCCTGGGCATGCTGCGCGCCCATATTGCCCGCGCCAATCCGGCCTGGCGGGCACTGGCTGCCGGCGGCGAGTGCCTGGTGGTGTTCCAGGGGCCGGAGGCGTACATCAGTCCTTCCTGGTATGCCAGCAAGGCGGTGTCGCACAAGGTGGTGCCGACCTGGAATTACGCGATGGTCCAGGTGCGCGGTGCGGCGCGTGTGGTGGAAGATGCCGCATGGCTGCGGCGCCTGCTCGGCGACCTGACGGCAATGCAGGAGAGCGGTTTGCCGGAACCGTGGGCGGTGACGGATGCGCCGCCCGAGTTTGTGGACGGCTTGCTGAAGGTGATCATCGGGATCGAAATCCCTATCGCGTCCATCGTGGGCAAGTGGAAGGTCAGCCAGAACCGCAATGCCGCCGATGGCGCTGGCGTCGTGGCCGGGCTGCAGGCGCGCGATGGGGTGGAGGGCGCGGCGGCGATGGCGGCCCTGGTAGCCGCCCGCATCACGCCGGACTGAGTTCCTCTTCCTGGGCGTGGACGTGCATCGACCACGTCACGCCCGCGATCAGCAGCACGATGGCCGCGATTTCCAGCGGGCGCGGAAACTGCTGCTTGTAGATGAAGCCATACAGCAGCGCAAACAGGGTCTCGAACAGGATCAGCTGGCCGGACAGGGTAATCGGCACGCGCCGGCTGGCGACGTTCCACAAATGGTTGCCGATAACGGAAGCGCCCAGCGCGATCAGGCCGTTGCAGGTCCAGAACAAGGTCCAGTCGCGTCCGGAGGCTGCGCCGGCGGCGCCCGTCACATCGGAGTGGTAGATGGCGAACGCCACCGCCCCCATCAGCAAGGCAATCACACCGCTCGACAGGCCATACAGCGCCGACCACTCCGCGCTGCTGTAATGCGGGTTACGCTTCAGGTAGCGCGCATTGTCCAGCGTGTACCAGCTCCAGCACAGCAAGGCGCCCGTCGCGCACAGCACGCCGACGATGGTGTGGAGCATTGACGCGCCGGCAGCGGCAGCGTGCTGGAACACGTCGAGATTGATGCAGGCAATGCCGGCTCCCGTCACCAGCAAAGGCATGGCCAGCTGGCGCAGCGGCACCGCGCCATGGTCATTGCGGCCCATCAGGGTGACGGCAATCGGCAGTACGCCGATGATCAGGGAAGTGGGTGCCACGCCCGCCAGCTTCACGCCCAGCGCGAGCAGCATGTAATAGACGATATTGCCGGCCAGCGCATGCCGCAACAGCGCGAAGACATCACTGCGCTCGAGCCGGCCGATCAGGTTGCGCAAGCGCGGCAGCATGAGCACGAAGGCGATGGCGCCATACGCCACATAGCGCCCGACCGCCATCTCGAGCGGCGAGAAGGCCGACAGCAGCTCCGGCACGATGAACACCATGCCCCACATCGCGCCCGCCAGCAGGCCGCACACCACGCCAGTCCACATGCAATCTTTCCTTTCTTAAACCTGCGACAGTGTCGCACAGCTTGCGATATCTTGCTCGATCATGGACAAGTCACTGATCGCCGCGCTGCAGCGCGAAGCGCGGCCACTGGAAACAGCGGAGGACTTCGAGTACCTGCTGGACTGCATCGGCGATGCGTCGCTGGTGCTGCTGGGCGAAGCCACCCATGGTACCCGGGAGTTCTACCGCCTGCGCGCCGAGATCAGCAAACGGCTGATCGTCGACAAGGGCTTCGACGCCATCGCCGTCGAAGCCGACTGGCCGGACGCACTGCGCGTCAGTCGCTACGTGCAGCACAGCGGCGACGACATGAGCGCCGACCAGGCGCTGTCAGGATTCAAGCGCTTCCCGCAATGGATGTGGCGCAACCACGAAATCGTGGAACTGGTGAACTGGCTGCGCCTGCACAACCACCACGTCGCGAGCCCGGCGCGCCGCTGCGGCTTTTACGGCCTGGACCTGTACAGCCTGCAGCAATCGATGCACGCCGTGATTGCCTACCTGGACCAGGCCGACCCGGCCGCCGCGGCCCGTGCCCGCGCGCGCTATGGCTGCATCGACCACTTCGCGGAAGACCCGCAGCGCTACGGCTACGCCACCAGCTTCGGCATGAAGCCCGACTGCGAAGCCGAAGTGCTGCGCCAGCTGGTGGAGATGAACCGCGTCGCCAACGAGCACCTGCGCACGGGCACGGTGCCGGACGAATTTTTCTACGCCCAGCAGAATGCACGCGTCACCCGCAATGCCGAGGTGTATTACCGCTCGATGTTCAGGGGCCGCGACGAGTCGTGGAATGTGCGCGACTCGCATATGGCGGAAACGCTGCAGGCCCTGCGCGAGCATATCGGGCAAGGCATCGGCCGGCCGGCGCGCATCGTGGTGTGGGCGCACAACTCGCACTTGGGCGACGCCCGCGCCACCGAAATGGGCGCGCACGGCCAACTGAACCTGGGGCAACTGGTGCGTGAGCGCTACCGGCCCGAAGACAGTTTCCTGCTCGGCTTCACCACCCATGCCGGCAGCGTGACGGCTGCCAGCGAATGGGATGGGCCGGCGGAACTGAAGGCCATCGTGCCGTCGCGCCCGGACAGTGTGGAGCATGTGCTGCACGACGTTGGCAGGCCGGCCTTCCTGCTGCCGCTGCGCGGGCGTGACAGCGCCTTGGCGCGGGCCGACGGGCGCCTGCTGGAACGGGCGATCGGCGTCATCTACCGTCCCGATACCGAGCGCATGAGCCACTACTTCTATGCGGATGCGGAGCGGCAGTTCGATGCGCTGATCCACATCGACCGCACCACGGCACTGACGCCGCTGGAGCGGTCAGCCCTGTGGCACACCGAAGAGCCGGCCGAGACCTATCCATCCGGCCTGTAGCGCCACCAGGGCGGCCAGGTTGAGGAGCACGGTCAGCCAGAACTTGGCGAGGAAGGAAAGCTTGGACGATTTGTGGCGCAGCAGCTGCTGCGCCGCCAGGGCGCCGGGCCAGCCGCCGGCGAGTCCCAGCAGGAGCAGGGTACGCTCGGGCGTGCGGCGGCGGCCCTGGCGGGCGGCCGACTTGTCCAGCGCGTAGAGGATGAAGCAGGCCACGCTGGCCACAGCGTACAGCGCGGCCAGCGCCAGGGCGCTCATCAGAAGTAGGTCAGGCCCAGGGCGGCCTTCACTTCATCGGTGGTGCGGGCGGCCACTTCGCGGGCGCGCAGCGTGCCTTCCTTCAGCACCTGCATGATGTAGCCCTTGTCCTTGGCCAGTTCCTCGCGGCGGGCGCGGATCGGCGCCAGCAGGTCTTGCAGTACGGCTTCCAGGCGCTTCTTGACGACGGAGTCGCCCAGGCCGCCGCGCACGTAATGGTCCTTCATCTCCTGCAGGCTGGCCTTGTCGTTGTCGAAGGCGTCCAGGTAGATGAAGGCCACGTTGCCCTCCAGGTGGCCGGGGTCGGAAACCTTCAAGTGCAGCGGGTCGGTGTAGACCATCTTCACGGCAGCGGTGATTTCGGCCGCGCTGGCGCCCAGGTTGATCACATTGCCCAGCGACTTGGACATTTTCGCCTTGCCGTCGATGCCCGGCAGGCGGCCCACTTCCGGCACCACGGCCTTGCACTCGACCAGGATATCCTTGTTGGCCAAGCGGTTGAACTTGCGCACGATCTCGTTGGTCTGCTCGATCATCGGGATCTGGTCTTCGCCGACCGGCACGATGGTGGCCTTGAAGGCCGAAATGTCGGCCGCCTGCGATGCCGGGTAGGTCAGGAAGCCGGCCGGGATGTCGCGCTCAAAGCCGCGCAGTACGATTTCCTGCTTGACGGTCGGGTTGCGTTCCAGGCGGGCCACGGTGACCATGTTCAGGTAATAGAAGGTCAGCTCGGCCAGTTCCGGGATCTGCGACTGGATCAGGATGGTGGACTTGGCCGGGTCGATGCCGCACGCCATATAGTCCAGCGCCACTTCCACCACGTTGCGGTGCACCTTGTTGGTGTCGTCCATATTGTCGGTGAGCGCCTGCGAGTCGGCCAGCATGATGAACTGGTTGTAATCGTCCTGGTAGGACACACGGTTGCGCAGGCTGCCGACGAAGTGGCCGAGGTGCAGCGGGCCGGTCGGACGGTCGCCGGTCAGGATAATCGGTTTGGCAGGGGAGGCTGGCTGGCTCATAGGGTTCCTTCTGCTTGCCCCTATCGATCGCGCCAAGAAAAACGCCACCTGACAGGGGCGGCGTTGATATTAATATCACATCACTTTACAGTGGCCGCGCTATGTCAGCGGCGCCACCAATTGCGGGAAAAGCGATGTGACCGGATAAATTTCATCCCGCAATGGTTACAGTTCAGCGGCCCCCTGTCAAGATGGAAAAATTTGTCCCCCCGGGGTCAGGAACGAATTGGACAAATTGTTCCCTGAAACAAGTTTTGTCCACCGGGTTCCTGACCCCGGGGGGACAAAAGTTGTGGGGGCGCACGTTTGCCTCAAGGTATTGGTTTTCTAGTAATATTGCGGCAATTTTTGCCTTGTGGAGTTCTCATGCGCAGCTGCCTTACCGTGATTTCCTTCCTGCTGGCGTCGCACGCCGCGGCGCAGACCTCGCCCATGGCGCCGGATATCGTGCCCGGCTTCGAGGCGCCGCAGGACCAGGCCGATTACATCAAGCGCGTCGTCATGATCCCGATGCGCGATGGCGTCCGCCTGCATACCGTGATCGTGCTGCCGAAAGGGGCCAGCAAGGCGCCCATCATCCTGACCCGGACCCCTTACAACGCGGACGGCCGCGCGCGCCGCAATGTGAGTCCGTCCATGCAGTCCTCGCTGCCACAGGGCGACGAAGTGTTCGGCCGCGATTTCATCCGCGTGTTCCAGGATGTGCGCGGCAAATATGGCTCGGAAGGCGAGTATGTGATGACGCGCCCCATCCGCGGTCCCTTGAATTCGAGCCAGACCGACCATGCCACCGACGCCTGGGACACCATCGACTGGCTGGTGAAAAATGTGCCGGAAACGAACGGCAAGGTGGGCATGATCGGCTCTTCCTATGAGGGCTTTACCGTGTTGATGGCGTTGGCCGAGCCGCATCCGGCCCTGAAGGCGGCTGTTCCCATGAGCCCCATGGTCGATGGCTGGCGCGGCGACGATTGGTTCCATAACGGTGCCTTCCGCGTCAATACGCTGGACTATATCGCCAGCCAGACCACGGCCAAGGGCCGCGGCGAGCCCTTGGCCACCGGGGTGTACGACGATTACGATTCGGTCCTGCGCGCCGGTTCGGTGGCTGCCCTGGCGCGCCGCCATGGACTCGACCAGCTGAACTTCACCAAAAAGCTGTTCGAGCATCCGGCCTATGACAGCTTCTGGCAGGAGCAGGCGCTGGACCGCGTGCTGGCCAAGCGCAAGCTGGCTGTGCCGACCCTCCACGTGGTCGGGCAGTGGGACCAGGAAGACATCTACGGTGCCTATGCCACCTACGCTGCGCTCGAAAAGCAGGACAAGGGCAACAAGCTGAATTACCTGGCCATCGGGCCCTGGCGCCACAGCGGCGTCAATTACAATGGTTCCTCCCTTGGCGCCCTGCATTTCACGGGCGATACGGCGCTGGAATTCCGCCGTGACGTGATGCTGCCTTTCCTGAAGCAGCACCTGGTGGATGGCGCCCCGCCTGCGGACACGCCGCCCGTGCTGTCCTACCAGACCGGCAGCAACCGCTGGCAGCGCCTGGCGCAATGGCCGCAATCCTGCGCCGCCGGTTGTGCCTACGCGGCCAGGCCGGTCTACCTGCAGGAAGGCTTCAGGCTGGGGTGGGCCATGCCGGCCGCGGACAAGGGCTTCGACGAATATGTCGCCGATCCCGCCAAGCCGGTGCCGTTTGTGCCGCGTCCCGTGCGCATGGAGGACGAGAAAGTCTGGAAGCCCTGGCTGGTGAACGACCAGCGCTTCGTCAGCGACCGCACCGATGTGCTGAGCTATGTTTCGGAACCGCTGAAGGAACCGCTGGTGCTGACCGGCGCGCCGGTGGTGCACCTGCTGGCATCGACCTCCGGCACGGATGCGGACTGGGTGGTGAAGGTGATCGACGTCTATCCGGACGAAGTGCCTTCGCAGCCGAAGCTGGGCGGCTACCAGCTGCCGCTGTCGATGGACATCCTGCGCGGCCGCTATCGCGACAGCTTCGAGAAGCCAACGGCGATCCCTGCCAACAAGCCGGTGCAGTACAGCTTCGCGCTGCCGCCGGTGAACCATGTGGTGCTGCCCGGCCACCGCCTGATGATCCAGGTGCAATCGAGCTGGTTCCCGCTGTATGATCGTAATCCGCAAACCTTTGTGCCGAATATCTTCTTCGCTGTGCCGGGCGACTACCGCAAGGCCACGCAGCGGGTGTTCCATGGCAGCTCGGTCGAACTGCCGGTGGTGGAGAAACGATGAGCGCTGATCATGCCAGGCAAGAATATCGACGGCTATGAAGTGGAGTTCACGGGCGAATTGCTGCCGGGGACGGCGCAGTGGGGCGCTTTCGTGTCGATCTTTGCGCCTTCCAGCAACCCGATGCACATGCATACCCTCTGCTCCAGGCGGCGCGTGTCGGCCGACCTGGTCTTGCTGGACCAGCGCGCGGCCGAGGCGGAAGCCGAGCGGGCAGCGCTGGCCCTCCTGGAAGAACTGCGTTCAAAGAAAAATGCCTGATGGCGTTCAGGCCAGCCGCATCAGCACCGCTCCGGCGGCGATGGCGGCAATCGCCATGGCGCGCCGCGCGCCGATGCGCTCGGCAAGGAAGAACCTGGCAATCAGGGCGGCAAACAGGATCGAGGTTTCGCGCAGCGCAGCGACAGCCGCCAGCGGGGCGACCGTCATCGCCCACAGGGCCAGGCCGTAAGCGCCCAGCGTGCCGGCACCGCCAAGGACCGCGACGCGCCAATGCCGCCCGGCGTAATCGCGCAGCTGGTGCGGGCAGCGGACGGCGCACCAGGCCAGCAGGCCGAGGGCGCTCAAGACATGCAGCCACATGACGTAGGCGGCGGGAGCGCCGGAAGCGCGGGCGCCCATGCCATCGAGCAGGGTGTAGGCCGCGATCACCAGGGCGTTGAGCAGGGCAAAGGCGGTGGCGCGGCCCTGGGCGGCGGCCTGCCTGGCGGCGCGGCCGGCGAGCCAGAGGCCAAAGATGCCGCCGCAAATGCAGGCAACCGCGGCGTACTGCATCGGCGACAGGTGTTCGCCCAGCAGCGGCACGCTGGAGACGGCCACCAGCAACGGCGCGCTGCCGCGCATCAGCGGATAGGCGTGGCTCATGTCGCCGTGGCGGTAGGCTGCCGACAGCAGGCCGTAATAGGCGTAATGGATGACGGTGGACAGCAGCGCATACGGCCAGCTTGCTGCGGCGGGCTGCGCCACGAATGGCAGCACCGGCAGCGACAGCAGGGCCGCGCCGCTGGCCACCAGCACGCTGCTCAGGAAAGGATCGCGGCCGCCCTTGACCAGGGCGTTCCAGCTGGCGTGCAGCAGCGCGCCGCACAGGACGATGGCGACAACGCCGGGCGCCATCAGCGGGGCCGCACGCTTTCGTTCAGGATTTCCGGCCGGTGATAACGCTGGAAGCCGTCGATCACGGCGTTCGACTTGGCGGCGCGTTCCAGCAATTCAAGCAGCGTGGCACGGTCGTCGGCCGACAGTGAGTGGCGCGAAACATAGACGCCGGAGTGCTGCCATGGCAGCTCGGGAATGGGCTCCAGCCGCAGGCGGTCCAGCATGCCGTTGACGCGCGACTCGCGGTTGATGGCGCCGGCCAGGATGGTCGGGCCCATGATGGTCATGTCGACCGCGCCCACATGCAGCAGGCGCGCCACGGCGGTGGCGTCGACTTCCGTAAACAGGCGCCCCTGGCGCGCCAGCTCGCGCACCATGGCCTGGTAGGCTTCGCCGTAATCGAAGCCGCGCACCACGGCCACGCGCAGGTCGCGCCGGTCCAGCAGGTCCTGGGCATTGGTGATCGGGGGCCGCTGGCTTTGCAGCGAAATCAGCACGGCGCGATGCCCCACCATGGGCACGAATATGCCATGCGCATCGCGCGCCGCGGTGCGGGTGGCAGGCAGCAGCAGGTCGGCCTTGCCGGTTTCGAACATCAGCTCCTGGCGGGCGCGCGGCACGGCGGTGAATGTGAAGTGGCAGCCGGCACGCGGCCCCAGGCTGCGGAACAGCTCCGGGTAGATCCCGCTGAAAGTGCCATTGCCGACGATGACGCTGACGCCGGTGCTGGACACCGGCACGAGGATGTCGCGCGAACAATCGGCATGCGCAGGCAGGGCCGGCACCGCCAGCGGCAGTGCGGCCAGCATCCGCCAGATGATTCGAAACGCGCGACCAGTCATGGGGTGATTATGCACCCGTTTCCGTGCTTGCAGTAGTGGCCATATGGTGGCGGTGGAAGTAGCGCCGTGCCACGTAGATACCCACCGCCTGCATGGCGGCGCAGACGAAGAAGGTGCTGCCGATGCGCCAGTCGTTCGGCGGCAGGTGGCTGACCGCGCTCAGGATCGAGCCGCCCAGCAGCGGCATGATCACCGAAGCCAGGCTGCTGATGGATTGCAGGGACCCCATCAGCTCGCCCTGTTCGTTGGCCGGCGTGGCCTTGGACACGATGCCTTGCAGCGCCGGTCCGGCGGCGAAGGACAGCAGGTTACACAGGATGAAGACGTACATCATCCAGCCCTGCGTGGCCAAGCCGTACAGCATGTAGGTAATCGCGCCGGAGGTCAGGCCCAGCAACGACAGGCGCACTTCGCCGAACTTGCGGATAAAGACGCCCAGCAGGGCGGCCTGCACCACGGCCGCCGCCACACCCACGCAGAACAGGGCGATGCCGTTTTCCGCCGGGCTCCAGTCGAAGCGGAAGTGGGTGTACAGCACCCAGGTCGACTGCAACATCATCTGGGCGCCGGTCACCAGCGCGAACGTGATCACCAGTCCGCGGATATCGTCGCGGCGGGCCAGCTTGGCCAGCGCGCGGAACGGGTTGACCGACACCAGCTTGAACGCGCCGCGGCGTTCTTCCGGCAGCGATTCCGGCACGAAGAAATAGCCGTACAGGAAATTGGCGAAGGACAGGGCCGCTGCCACGTAGAAGGGCAGGTGCAGGTTGACGTCGCCCAGCAGGCCGCCCAGCATCGGGCCGCAGATGAAGCCCAGGCCGAAGGTGGCGCCGATCTTGCCGAAGCTCTTGGCGCGGTCTTCGTGGGTCGAAATATCGGATGCATAGGCGGAGGCCACCGACATGCTGGCGGAGGACATGCCGCCAATCACCCGGCCGATGAACAGGCAGGCCAGGTTGGGCGCCCAGGCCGTGGTCAGGAAGTTGA
>CBHWEO010000164.1:0-12409 GCA_966112955.1 uncultured Duganella sp.
CGCCGAACGAGCGCGTCATCAGCTGGTCAGCCGGCAAGGCGGGGTCTGACCCTGCGGGTCAGACACCGGTTTCCCGGTTCAAAGGTCAAAAAAAAACCGCTCAAACGAGCGGTTTTTTTGATGGGGCAACGAACGATCAGCCCTTAGGCTCCGCCGCCGGCGCTTCAGCCGCCGGAGCAGCCTGCTTAACTTCAGGCTCCTTGAACTTGCCGCCGGACTTATTCGCCATGAATACAACAGCGCGCGCCACTTCCACATCATCCAGGTCAGGGTTGCCGCCCTTGGCCGGCATTGCGCGCAGGCCTTCAAGCGCGTGCTTCACGACGGTATCGTAGCCCTGGGCGATACGGGCACCCCAGGCGCCGTTGTCGCCAACTTTCGGCGCACCGGCAGCGCCGCTGCCGTGGCAAGCCGCGCAAGTTGCCGTGTAGACAGCCTCGCCGGTTTGCAGTACCTTCGGAGCATTAGCGTCTTTCAAGGTGAAACCTTGGTCCGCCACAGGCTTCAGGCGGGCAGCCACAGCTTCCGCAGACTGGCTTTCGGAACCGGCGCCGGTCAGTTTTTCCTGGGTCACAAACTGCACCAGCAAGACGATGCCGATGATGGTGACAGCGAAGAAACCTACAACGGCAGCGACCAGCTGCTTAGGCGTTCTGATAGCGGATTCGTGGCTCATGATTTCCTTAGGACAGTTTTTTCGAAGCTGTGTTGAAGGGCTAGGCCCTCGTCAAACCTGCAATTATAGACGGAAACCCCCTGCGATGGAATGGATTAAGGCAAGTTGACTGTGTCCACCCGGCATGATGTAATTTGCTAAAATAGCAACACGATTCAACTACTGATACTTTTTGTTAGGGGAGAAGGTGGATTTAAGGTTCTTTGCCGACCGCCTGGAAGACCATGGCCCAAACCTCGCCGTGGTGACAGAAGATGGGACTGAGTGGACATACGCGGCGCTGGCCACAGCCGCCGATGAAGTGGCGCAAGCCTTGCGAGGCGCCCCCGCGCTCGTCATCATCGAAGCAGCCAACCAGATGGCCTGCGTGCTGGCTTACCTGGGCTGCCTGCGCAAGCGCTTCCCCGTGTTGCTGGTCGAGCCAGGCTCGATCCAGCGCGACACCCGCATTGTCGACACCTTCCGGCCGGCCTACATCTTCCGTCAATCGATTGCCGGCAACTGGGCGTTCGAAGCCTACGAACAGCAGCCGGCGCCCGTGCATCGGGACCTGTGCATCCTGCTGTCGACCTCCGGCACCACCGGCAGCCCCAAACTGGTGCGCCTCTCCCGCGACAACATCAGCGCCAACGCGGCCGCCATCGTCGAGCACCTGGGCATCCTGCCGACCGACCGCGCGCTGACCACGCTGCCGCTGTTCTACTCCTACGGCATGTCGGTGCTCAACTCGCACCTGCATGCCGGCGCCTGTGTGCTGCTGACCGCCGAGTCGGTCGGCAGCGAACGGCTGTGGCAGCGGGCCGAACGCGAAGGCGCGACCTGCCTGGCCGGTGTGCCGTTTACCTTCGACATCCTGGAGCGGCTCGGCTTCCGCAGCCGCCGCTATCCCGCGCTGCGCTACCTGACCCAGGCCGGCGGCCGCATGGCGGCCGACCGTGTGCGCCTGTATGCCGACTGGGCCGAAGCCCAGGGCAAGCAATTCTTCGTCATGTACGGCCAGACGGAAGCGTCGCCGCGCATGTCGTACGTGCCGCCGCCGCTGCTGCGCTTCAATCCGGATGCCATCGGCCAGCCGGTGCCGGGCGGCAGCTTCGAACTGCACGACAGCGACGGCAAGGTGCTCGACAACCCCAGCGATACGGGCGAACTGGTCTATCGCGGCCCCAACGTGATGATGGGTTATGCCGAGGCCGACACCGACCTGGCGCTGGGCAAGGTGGTGCACGAATTGCGCACCGGCGACATGGCGCGCCGCAAGTCCAACGGCCTGTACGTCATCGTGGGCCGCAAGAGCCGCTTCTCCAAGCTGCTGGGCGTGCGCATCAGCCTGGACGACCTGGAACGCTGGCTCGAGCGGCAGGGCATGCGCGGCGCCATCGCCGGCGACGACCAGCTGCTGGGCGTGGCGCTGACCGGCCACGTCATCGGCCAGGACGTGAAGCGCGACATGATCCGGCGCTTCGGCCTGGCCGAGCAAGCCGTCGAAGTACTGGTGGTGGAACAGTTGCCGCTGCTTGCCACCGGCAAGACCGATTACCCGGCCATCCTGCGCCAGGCCCACCAGCAGGCCCAGCGCAACAAGCTGGCGCCGCCGCCCTCGCTGCTTGATGGCTATGCCGCCATCCTCGGCGCCGAAGTGCGGCCGGGCGACAGCTTCCTGGACCTGGGCGGCGACTCGGTCTGCTTTGTTGAAATATCGCTGCTGGTCGAAGAATACCTGGGCCACCTGCCGCGCAACTGGGAAGCCAAGCCGATCGCCAGCCTGGAGGCGCTGAAGCAGCAAGCGGCCGCTCCCGTGCCCGCACCTGCCCGTACTCGGCGCAGTTTCGCCAGCGCGGCACTGGTGGCGCTGGCGCTGCTGGTGGCCGGGGAGTGTGCCCTGCAAGTGCGCTCCTACATCAAGACCGGCCGCAGCGCGGCAGCCCTGCTGACCGGCCGCAGCACCGTGATCTATAACGAAGCCTGGCAAGTGCCGACCTACCGCCCGAACAACACCATCCTGGTCGGGGACGGCAATATCAACTTCACGACCAACTCCTACGGCCTGCGCAGCCCGGAAATCCCGCGCGACCCGGCGCCGGGCGAGATCCGGCTGGCCGTGGCCGGCGCCTCCACCGTGGCGGGCGCCTACGCCTGGCACAACAGCGACACCTTCCCCAGCCAACTGGAAGCAAGGTTGCGCACCCAACTGCCCAACCCCGTCAACGTCATCAACGCCGGCGTCGAAGGCCACACGCTGGACCAGACCGCCAAGCTGATTGAAAACGGCCTGGCAGGCCTGCGGCCGTCTGTGATCGTCATCTACCTCGGCTTGAACAATATGCGCGGCATGTGCGAGCGGCCGAAAAGGGGGAAGGTGCTGGAGCCGTGGCCCGCGCCGCACCTGCCGTCCTGGATCCTGTCCAACGAGCTGATCGTCAAGAACACGCGCACCTGGCTGATGCCAGCCGCCAATCCGGACCTGGTCGACCCGGTCAAGGCTTTCCCGCCGGGATACAAGCCGATGCTGACGAAGCTGGTGCGCAGGGTACGCGCCCTCGGCATCCAGCCGGTGCTGATGACCGTGGCGCGCGCCTTCCGCGGGCTGGATCGCGAAGCCGGCCAGCCGCTGGCCCAGACCGCGCTGTACTACAACAATTGCCTCGACTACGACGGGCTGGTGAAAGCCGGCCACCTGTTCAACCAGGCCATTGCCGACGTGGCCCGCAGCGAAAACGTGCCCCTGTTCGACCTGGCCGGGACCATGCCGGGCGGCCCGCGCTACTTCAAGGATGCCGGCCACTTCACCCTGGCCGGCGAAAGCTACGTGGCCGACTTCGTCGCCCAGCAGCTGGCCGAACGCGGCCTGCTGCAAGAGATGCATTTGAGCGAGCACTAAGCAGATGGAAATTACCGGATTCAGTTACCTCATCTTTTTCAGCCTGGTACTGCTGGCGCACTACCTGCTGACCGGCCGCGACACGGCCCAGAAAGCCTTGTTGACCGCCGCCAGCTACTACTTCTACGCCACCATCGACTGGCGCTTCATGCTGTTGCTGCTGGGCTTCACCGTGGTCAACTGGCTGGCCGGCGAAGTGGTGGCGACCAGCCACAAGCGCAGCCACGCGCGCGGGGCCGTCGCCATTGCCGTGCTGGCCAGCCTGGGCGTGCTGTTCTACTTCAAATACCTGAACTTCTTTGCCGGCATGGCCAACAGCCTGTCGGCCTGGATGGGCGGCGGCGCCCTGGTGCCGCTGGTGGGGGTCCTGCTGCCGGTCGGGATTTCCTTCCTTGCCTTCCAGGCCATCACCTACCCGATCGACCTGCACGCCGGGCGCCTGCCCCACCGCGCCAGCTTTGGCGACTTCTGCCTGTACATGGCCTTCTTCCCGCGCCTGCTGGCCGGCCCCATTGTGCCGGCGGCCCAGTTCCTGCCGCAGCTGCAGCGGCCCCTGGGCGAAGTAAGCGCTGACCAGCGCTTCGCCGGCGCCACCCTGGTGATGTGCGGCCTGGTGAAGAAAATCGTGCTGGCCGATACCCTCGGCGCGCACCTGGTCGACCCCGCGTTTGCCCAGCCGGACCTGTATGGCAGCGCCTTCCTGTGGGTGGCCCTGTTCGGCTATAGCCTGCAATCCTACCTCGACCTGTCCGGCTATACCGACATCGCCCTCGGCACCGCCGGCATGCTGGGCTACACGCTGCCGCCCAACTTCAACCGGCCGTACATGGCCGTCAGCATCGCCAATTTCTGGCAGCGCTGGCATATTTCGATGTCCTCTTTCTTCCGCAACTACCTGTACCAGCCGCTGAAGAACCACTGGGGCGCGCCGACGACGGTGAACCTACTGATCACCTTCGTCGCGATCGGCCTGTGGCATGGCGCCGGCTGGAATTTCATCGTCTACGGCTTCCTGCACGGCAGCATGGTGGCGCTGGAACAGTGGCGCAACCGGCGCCGCCGCGCCGCCGGCCTGCCGCAGCCGGTCTACCACGGCAGCCGCCTGGTGGGGCGCATCGCCTGGATCTTCCTGCTGGTGGCGCTGGCGCGCCTGCTGTTCCGCGCCGACAGCGTCGCCGCCGCCGGCCATTACCTGCAATTGCTGCTGGTGCCGCACGGAGGCAGCCATCCCGTGACTTGGCCCGGCCTGCTGGCGCTGGCCGCAGCGGGGCTGCTGCACTGGTCCCCGGTGACCTGGCGCGAGCGCGTGCACAACTGGCTGGGCAGCCAGCCCGCCTGGCGCTTCGGCGCCCAGTGCGCGGGCCTGGTCTACCTGCTGATCGCGTTCAGCCCCGGCACGGCGCGCTTTATCTACTTCCAATTCTGAGGGAAACCCGCTATCCTTCGTGTCTCTTCAGTATCAGCCTGCGGCTGTAGCTCAGTGGATAGAGTATCGGCCTCCGAAGCCGAGGGTCGTGGGTTCGATCCCCGCCAGCCGCGCCATCAATGTCTCGCTCGCACAATAGCGTAGCGCAGCGCAGCAGTTTGCTATAAATTATCAATTTCCCAAGTCCAGTGCGGAGATTGCGATGTCTCTTGTTGAGCGCGAGCAAGCCTATACGACGCCCCGCCCCGATGTGAGTTCACTGGTACCGGATACTGCCCTGAAGGTGCTGGACCTTGGTTGCAGCAATGGCGCACTGGGCGCGAGCTTGCGCCAGGCCGTCCCCGGGCGCCGCGTGTGGGGCATCGAACTGGATCCCGAATTTGCCCGCGTCGCAGCGTCCCGGCTGGACGATGTGTTGTGCGCCGACCTCGGCGCGCTGGATTGGTCGCAAGCCTTCCCCGGCATCACGTTCGATTGCATTATCCTGGCGGACGTCCTGGAGCACCTGGCCGATCCGGCGGCTACCTTGCATGCGGCGCGCCAGCGCTTGCAGCCGGGCGGTTGCCTGGTTATCAGCCTGCCTAATATCCGCCACGTTTCCGCTTTTTTCGCCATTTATGTCGGCGGCCGCTTCCCGCAACGTCAGCGCGGCATTTTCGACAGCACCCATTTGCGTTGGTTCACCCTGGCGGATGCCCGGCAATTGCTGGCGCAGCAGGAGTTGGAGGTGCGCCGCACCTGCTACAGCCTGCGCCTGGGCGACCAGGGCGGCGGCCGGCTGAACCGCTGGCTCAATAGGTTGCCGCCATCCGTGCAGGGCCTGGCGCCGCTGCGCGAATTCCTTACTTACCAGTTCTGTTTGCAGGCCGTGGTGCGTTAAGCCACGTAGCCCAGCTTGCGGCACAGCCGCTGCAGCAGGCCGGCCAGCTTTTGCCGCACCACTTGTTCCGCGCCGTCCGGACGGCCGGCGCTGCGCCACAGGGCTTCGCAGGCGATGGCGTAGAGCAGGGCGCCCAGCGCCACGCTGGCGAGCAGGCTGGCCAGGAAGGCCGAGCCGCTATGCTGCACCGGCAGGGCGAGTTTGAAGGCATAGATGCCGGCCGCCATCAGCAGGGAAGCGGCCAGCGGGCGCCAGACCCGCGCTGCCGTCGCCTGCCAGGGCAAGCCGAGGTAGCGCCGCAGCAGCCACTGGTTGACCGGCAGGATCAGCGCGCTGGCCACAATGAAGGCCCAGGAGGCGCCATCGATGCCCCAGTACGTCATGCCGACGACCAGGCCGGCCACCAGTAGCACGTACTGCGCCAGCCCGAGCAGCCCGACCAGGTGCATGCGGCCCAGGGCCATGTAGACGTAGGTGATGTTGGTCTGCACGGCCTGGAAGGCGCCGTACACGGCCAGCACTTGCATCAGGGGCACGGCGGGCAGCCACTTCTCGCCCAGCACGGCGGGCACCATCAGGTCCGCGACCGCCGCGATGCCGATGCCGGCCGGCAGGCCGAACAGGGCGATCATGCCGATCACGTTCAGGAAGCTGCGCTGCAGCTGGGCCACGTCGCCGGCCAGCTTGGTGTAGCCGGGGAAGGCGGCGCGGTTGATCGGCGCCACCAGCTCCGTGGTCGGCAGGGTCGCTACTTCATACGCGATGGTGTACACGCCCAGGGCTTGCGCGCCCAGCATGCGGCCAACGAAGAATTCGGCCGAGCGCATGTTGAGGAAATACGTCAGGTTGTTCAGCATCAGCCATTTGGAGTGATGGAACAGCTCGCCCCGCGCCGCCAGCGACAGGCGCGGCCGGTAGTTGCTGACGATGTAGGACAGGATGACGCCGATGAAGGCGCCCAGCAATTGCCCGGCCACCAGCGCCCAATAATTGCGCAGCCAGAGCGCCAGCGGGATCACCACGCCCAGCAGGGCGATGCGCTTGGCCAGCAGGAATTCGAACTCCTTGCGGAAGTGCATGTCGCGGCGGAAGGTCACCGGTCCCACATTCGAGCACGCCTGCACGGCAAAGCCGAAGGCCAGCACATAGATCACGGCTTCCAGCCGGGGTTCGTGGTAGTAGAGGGCGGCAGGTCGGGCCAGGGCGGCAATCAGCGCCGCCGCGAACAGGCCGACCGACAGGTTGATGGTCCAGGCGGTGTCGAATTGGGCACGCCCGGCATTGGGATTCTGGATCAGGGAGACATCGAAGCCGAAGGCCATCAGCAATTGCATGGCGGCAATGATGACGGTAGCCATCGCCACCAGGCCGAAGTCGGCCGGCACCAGCAAGCGTGCCAGCACGATGGTGCTGACAATGCCCAGGCTGCGGTCTATCAGTTTGAACGCCACCATCCACGCCGCGCCGGTGGCAATTTTCCTATCGATGTCGCTCAATTTTGTAATGTAAAACCGTTAGCCGAACAGCGTGATTGTACCTGAGCCCTTCGGCGTTGTTGATTTTTATATACAACTCAGGCAATGTGGTAACTTGCTGCCCCGCCGCTAGTGTCCGCTAAGTCTGATTCATGAAAATCGGTTTCATCCTGCTGTCCAACGAAAATGCGCTCCAGCCAAGCACCCGGATTGCTGCGCTGAACATGTTCCCCCACCTGCGCGAGGCGGGCTGGCAGCCCTTCATTGCCTGGCAGCCGGAGAGCGCTTGCGAGCGGCCCGACCTGTCCGGCCTGGATCCCGATACACTGGCCGACTGCGATGTGGTGCTGTTCCAGAAAGTGCACGGCCCCAGCGTGGTGGCGCTGGCGCGCGCGCTGGCCCAGCGTGGCGTGCGCACGGTCTACAGCGTGTGCGACCTGGTGCAGGCCGAGATGGCGGAAGCCTGTGACCTGACCCTGGTGATTTCCGACTATCTGAAAAGCCTGTACCCGGCGGCCTTGCAGGGCCGCATCCGCGTGGTCCACGACGGCATTGAAAACAGTGCGTTGTGCAAGGCTGACTGGGGCGCGCACCATGGCAGCCGGCGGCAGCCCTTGCGCGCCGTGCTGGTGACGTCGGCCGCGCAGTGCGTCCTGCCCCACATCGGCTTCCCGCCACCATGGCTGCATGTCGACATCGTGGGCCGCTATATGCCCGCCGAGCGGCCGCTGGCGCGGCTGCGCGCCGACCTGCATTTGTTGCGCAGCCAGCGTGGCTGGAAGGCGCGTTGGCAAGTGTTGCGTTTCCTGTGGCATCCGCGCATCCGCCGCATTGCCTGGAGCCCGCAGCGGGTGGAGCAAGCCCTGCTGGAGGCCGATATCGGCATCCTTCCGATCGATACCACGCCCGGACCAACGCCGGACAGCGTGCCGGCCTGGAAAGTGAAGTCGGCCAACCGCCTGACCTTACTGATGAGCGCCGGCTTGCCGGTGGTGACCAGCCTGGTCCCATCCTATGCGGAAGTGCTGCAGCACGGACGTAACGGCCTGCTGGCAAAAGATCGTGCCGAGTGGCTGTCTGCCCTGGAGCAGATGCGCGACCCGGCCTTGCGCAGCCGTTTCGGCCGGCAGGGGCGCGAAGATGCGCTGCGCAGTTATTCGCGCGACGCGCAGGCGGCCAGCCTGCTTGCAGCGCTGGCGGAAATGCGCCCGGTCGCCGACGGCGCGCGCCTGCACTCGCGCTAACCGTTTCAGCCGCGGCCCAGGCTGCTGGCGATGAATTCCTTCCACGCCGGCGGATGCAGCGGCCGTTGGCTCAGCCAGTGCATGGCGCAGGCGCGTGCCTGGCCGAAGCGTTGGCGGCCCCGGTAGAAATAGCAGTGGTCCTGCATCACCAGGTCCAGCCGCTTCAGCAGCAATTGGCGGTGCGGCTGCCATTGCCGGTCCGCCAGCATCATCCCGAGCATGCGTTCTTCGTGCAGGAAGCGCGGCGCATCGCCGTGCGTCAGGCTGGCCGCATGGATGCGGTACCAGGCCACCTCTTCTTCCAGCAGCCACAGGTCGTGGTCGCGCGCGCATTGGAACCACAGGTGGTAATCCTCCGAGCGCGGCAGGCGTTCGTCGAACATGCCCTTGGCGCGCACCAGGTCGCGCCGGATCAGGACGCTCATGATGCCCACCATGCACTCCGCCGCGAAACCGGCAACGGGAATTTCCAGCCGGCGTACCGGTGGCGGGCCGGTAGGGGCCGGCATGTCGAGCAGGGTGATAGCGCTATCGAAACCTGGCTGGCCATCGCCTGCGGGGGTTGGGCGCAGCAGCTTGAAGCGGGCCGCAATCCATGCCGCCTCCGGCTGGGCGCAAGCCACTTGCCAGCGCCGCGCCAGTGCGTAGGGGAACAGCAAGTCGTCCGAGTCGAGGAAAGTAATCCATGCGCCGCCGGCCGCCTCGATGCCGGTATTGCGGGCGCCAGCCGCGCCCTTGCTGCGCCCGTTGCGCATCAGGCGGACGCCGGGTTGGCCATTGAGGCTGTCGAGAATATCCAGCGTGGCCGGGTCCGTGCTGCCGTCGTCCACCAGCAGCAATTCGAAGGGCGGCAAGGCCTGGCCATGGAACGCCTGCTGCCCCAGCACCGAGGCAACCGCTTCGCACAAGTAAGCACCGGTGTTGAAGACCGGCATGATGACGGACACCAAAGGTTGCATGGTAGCAAAAAGTTAATGTTAAAGAATTACCAAGGCTATCCCAGTCCTGTTGGATGCACAATTGACTTGCACAATGCTTCTGTTGCGCCGCCGCACGAAATTTTCGGTAAGCAACAATTGGTGAGTGTGTTAACGCCGGCGCCGCCTATATTGATTTAAATCAACGGTCGAACAAGGAGCTCCGCCATGCGCCTGAACACCCCGGTCACCACGCAGGAATACATCCTGGAAGATGGCAAAACTATCGTTTCCACCACGGACCTGAAGGGCAAGATCACCTACGCCAATCCCTACTTCATCGAGGTCAGCGGCTTCACGGAAGACGAGCTGATCGGCGCACCGCAGAACATCCTGCGCCACCCCGACATGCCGGTGGAAGCGTTTGCCGACCTGTGGACCACGATCAAGGGCGGCATGCCGTGGAGCGGCATGGTGAAGAACCGCTGCAAGAATGGCGACTTTTACTGGGTCTACGCGCACGTCACGCCGGTGATCGAGGCGGGCCGCCAGGTCGGCTACATGTCGGTGCGTACCAAGCCCAGCCGCGAGCAGGTGGCGCGCGCCGACCAGTTGTACCGCGAATTCAGGGAAGGCAATCCGCGCGGCCTGCGGCTGGAGCGGGGCCGCCTGCGCCAGCGCGGCTGGCGCAACTGGGTCGACCGACTGCGCAACATTTCCCTGGCCAGGCACATCGCGATCGGCATGGGGAGCATCACCGCAGTGCTGGCCTGCCTGGCCGTGGCGGGCGCCGTGCAAGGGGCGCCGGCTTGGCTGACGGCCCTGAATGCCGGTTTCGTGCTGCTGGCGCTGTACTTCTGGTCGTCGCTGCACCGGACCATCGTGCAGCCGCTGCGCCAGGCCACCAGCTTTGCGCGCAAGATGGCGGGCGGCGACTTGACGGGTGCCATCGAAATCGGCGCCGACAATGAAATGGGCCAGCTGCTGGCCGCGCTACGCCAGACCAACGTCAACCTGCACAGCATCATCGGCGACGTGCGCAGCAACTTCGACGAGATCCAGACCGCCACCAGCGAGATCGCGAGCGGCAACCTCGACCTGTCGGGTCGTACCGAATCGCAGGCTTCCAGCCTGCAGCAGACGGCTGCCAGCATGGAGCAGCTGACCAGCAATGTGCAGCAAAGCGCGGCCAGCGTGCACAGCGCCAATGAACTGGCCGGCCAGGCGTCGTCGGTGGCGGCGGCCGGCGGCACCATCGTGTCGCAGGTGGTGCAGACCATGGACGACATCAGCCAGTCGTCGCGTAAGATCCTCGACATCATCGGCCTGATCGACGGCATCGCTTTCCAGACCAATATCCTGGCGCTCAATGCCGCGGTGGAAGCGGCCCGCGCCGGCGAGCATGGCAAAGGCTTCGCCGTGGTGGCCAGCGAAGTGCGCAACCTGGCCCAGCGCTCCGCCACCGCCGCGCGGGAAGTCAAGCAGCTGATCGACAGCTCGATCGCCAAGGTCGATGCCGGCGCGAAGCTGACCAGCAACGCCGGCGCCACCATGAGCGAAGTGATCGAATCGGTGAGCCGCGTGACCCGTGTGATGGATGAAATCCACCATGCGACCCAGGAACAAAGCCGTGGCATTGGCCAGGTCAACCAGGCGGTGGTGCATATCGACGGCATCACCCAGCAGAACGCCGCCCTGGTCGAACAGGCGGCGGCCGCGGCCAGCAGCCTGGCGCGTCAGGCCGAGTGCGTGGCGCAAGCGTTTGCCGTGTTCAAGCTGCAGGAAATTGCGGCCCGCAGCGCCGCTCCCGCCCGCCGGCTGCCCAACGCTGCGGCGAGCCGGCCGGTCATGGCCCTGCCGCAATAAACGCTTAGCATTTCCACTTCGGCAACGCTGGCGGCTTGCGGGCCGCCAGCGTTGCTTTGTCGTCGGCGGCCAGCGAAAGGCTGTGACAGCCTGCCGGCTTCCGTGTAAAATTGACAAGCCGTATCAAACGAACAAGTTAATTGGCAAATATTCCATACATTTGTGTGGCATTTGGCCAACGGCATTCCCCCTGTTTGCGAGCCAATTGTTACACGCTCCAGAGGGCAGGGCGCGGGCTTTCCTCAGGGAAAGGGCATTAATTGTGAACCCGGCATTGTAGTTGCCGGGCTTCTGTTATATATTATTAGCATAATAGTAATAGGTAATTCTCACGGGAACCTGATATGGATGACAATAAGGTTGTAGCAGTCGTAGGCCTCGGTTATGTGGGCCTGCCCCTGGCGGTAGAGTTCGGTAAGAAACGCAAGACCATCGGTTTCGACCTGTCCCAATCCAAGATTGAGAATTACCGCAAGTTCTGCGACCCGACCGGCGAAGTGTCGGAAGCGGAACTGCGCGAAGCAACCCAGTTGCACGTCACCTACGACCCGGCCGCGCTGGCCGAGGCCGATTACATTGTGGTAGCGGTCCCGACGCCGGTCGACAATGCCCACGCGCCCGACTTCGGGCCGCTGGTGGGCGCTTCGACCACGGTCGGCAAGCACATGAAGAAGGGCGCCATCGTCGTGTACGAATCGACGGTGTATCCCGGCGCCACCGAGGAAGTCTGCATCCCGGTGCTGGAAAAGCTGTCCGGCCTGAAGTGGCCGCAGGATTTCAACGTCGGCTACTCCCCTGAGCGCATCAACCCGGGCGACAAGCAGCACCGCCTGACCACCATCCTGAAAGTGGTGTCCGGCGATAATCCTGCAACGCTCGAAGCAGTTGCTAAACTGTATGAGTCGATCGTGACTGCCGGTGTTTACCGCGCCTCCTCCATCAAGGTGGCGGAAGCGGCCAAGGTCATCGAAAACACCCAGCGCGACCTGAATATCGCGCTGATGAACGAACTGGCGATCATCTTCGACAAGATCGGCATCGATACGC
>CBHWEO010000165.1:0-12289 GCA_966112955.1 uncultured Duganella sp.
CCAGTGCCTGACCCCGCGGGTCAGGCACTGTTTTTCCGGTTTCGCCGGGACTCACTCAAGCCAAAACCTGCAAGGCAGTGCCTGACCCGCAGGGTCAGGCACTGGTCTGCCGGCGCTACAGGGCCTGAGCACATTGACCGGAAATCCTACCGGCCGCTGATTAGAACGAGCCTTTGAACTGCACGCCAACCTGGCGTGGCTCGTTGATGAAGCCAGTCAGGTTATTGAAGTCGATCGCGCCGGTGATGCGGCGCTGGTCGGTGATGTTGCGGGCAAAGGCCGCCACCTCATACTTGCCGCCGGCCCAGTTGTAGCCCACGCGCAGGCCGCCTTCGGTCAGCGGAGCGCCGGTGAATTCAACTGCTTCGTACAGGAAGAAGTTCACCTTCGAACGGTAGGACCAGTCGGTCAGCACGAACAGGTTGCCTTCCGCCAGCGGGTAGTTGTAGCGGGCGTTCAGGTTGATGATCCACTTCGGCGCCTGCGGCAGCGCGTTGCCGTCAATGACCACGCGGCCGGACGCGTTGATCGGGTCCAGGATGGTGCACTGCGCGCACTTGTTCACGGACAGCGAAGGATCGCGGATCTCGGTGAAGTTGTACGAAGCGCTGGCCGATACCTTGAAGTCGTTGGTGACGAAGCCTTCGATCTCACCTTCGATACCACGGCCCTTGGTCTTGGCAGCGTTAATCAGCTTGGTGACGTTGGAATTGCCGCCGACCACGGTCAGCTGCTGGTTCTTCACGTCATAGTCGTACACGCTCAGGGAAGCGCGTGCGCGACGGTTCCACAGGTCGGCCTTCACGCCGGCTTCGATCGAGGTGATGGTTTCGGCATCGGCCACGGTGATCGGCACGGAAGTCGAAGCGGCAGCGATCGACGGTGCACGGAAGCCGGTGGCGTAGCGCGCGTACACGCTGACGTCGTTGTTCAGCTTATAGGTGCCGCTCAGGTCCCAGTTGACCTTGTCCTTGGACTCGGACACCGATTTCGGGCCGACCAGCGTCGTGCCGATGGTTTCCAGGGTGTCGAAGTCCTTCTTGTCGTCGGTGTAGCGCAGGCCGCCGCGCACGGTGAAGGCATCGGTCACCGCGTAGTTGACGGAGCCGAACATCGCCCATGCCTCGTTCTTCTGCTGCGACTTCACGCGCGTGGTGCGGTCGCCGGCAACGTTGAAGTTGTCCTGGCCGGCCACGGCCTTCTCGTCGAAGTAGTACACGCCTGCCTGCCAGTTCAGCGGGCCGGTGTACTTGGACTCGATGCGGAACTCCTGCGAGTACTGCTTGATTTCCGGTACGAAGGCTGCGGTTTCAACCTGGAACGGCACGGCCGGTGCGTTGGTCGGGTTGCCGCCGTCGATGTCGCCGCGCGAGTTGTACTTGGCCACGGTCTCGTAACCGGTGATCGAGTACAGCTTGTGCGCGCCCAGGTCCCAGCTCATGCGCAGGTTGGCGCCGCGGGTGGTCAGGTTCTGGTCTTCCTTGCCGTTGATGGCGATCTTGTCCGGGTCGAAGCCGTCGACGAAGGTGTTGCTGCCCTTCTTGATGATGTTGGCGCGGAACAGGCGCGAGCTGCCTTCGGTGGTGCGCTGGTGCACGTTGAACAGGGCATTGAACACGCCGTTCGGCTGGTACAGCACCTGCACGCGTTCGGCGTGCTCGTTGTAGCCCTCCAGCGCGTTTTCACGGCCGGTGTAGGTGTTGTCGACGTAGTCGTTGCGGTGCTGGCGCAGGGTCGATACGCGCAGTGCCCACTCGTTCGACAGCGGCACGTTGGCGGCAGCTTCCAGGTTGGTCGTGTACTTGGAGGCGAAGGACACGTTGTAGAAGCCTTCCACGCCGCGCAGGTTAGGCTTGGCGGACTCGAACTTCACCACGCCGGCCGGGGTGTTGCGGCCGAACAGGGTGCCTTGCGGGCCGCGCAGCACTTCCACGTTGGCCAGGTCGTACATCGGGTAACCCTTCAGGATCGGGTTTTCCTGCACCACGTCGTCGTAAATCAGGGAAACCGGCTGCGATGCAAACACGGTGAAGTCGGCATTGCCGTAGCCGCGGATGTAGAAGCGCGGGAATACGCGGCCCGTCGACGACTCGACGTTCAGCGACGGGGTCTTGCCCGCCAGGACGCGGATGTCCTGGCCGCCGGACAGCAGGATGTCCAGCTTCTCGTCCTTGATCATGGAGACGGACACCGGCACCTCGCGGATGTTCTCGGCGCGGCGCTGGGCGGTCACGGTCACTACTTCCAGCTGGCCGGCTGGGGCCTGGGCTGCTTCCTGGGCCATGGCGGCCATCTGCACGGTGGCCAGGCTGACCAGCACATGCATCTTGGACAACTTCATCATGTTTTTTCCTTGTGGGCGGTTTTTGATGGATGTCCCCTATTCTCCCCACAGGCTGCGGTCTGTCGCCGCAAAAATAGCGAGCATTATATACCCACTATAACAATCCGACACTATTCGCGGACTGTCAACGTGCTACCGGCAGCCCCCGCATAGAACACCACCAGCTTGACTGGCCCCTTGCCCACATTGCGCCCGTTATGCAGGGTGTTCACCACTTCCGCCAGTGCCTGGCCGGGCGCGAGGCGCTTCACGGAGCCGTCTTTCAGGCTCACTTCCAGCTCCCCTTCCAGGATATAGGCGAACGACGCCACCGGATGCAGGTGCCAGCCCGTTTCGGCGCCGGGCGCGATTTCGATCAGCATGGCGGTGACTTCGGCCTGCCCCGATGGGTACGACAGCGCGGCGCCATTCCAGCTGGTGGGCGACTGCAGCAGCTTCGTGACCTTCACGGAAGCGGACTGGTCCAGTGCGCAAGCGGGCTGGGCAGCGAAGATGGCGAGCGCGGCCATGGCGGCAGCGGCGGTAGCGAACGTTTTCATGATCCTCCCTGGTAGGTTTATTGCGCATCATAGACGCAGGTCAAAACCAGATCAATTGAGCCTCCTAGACTGGCCTGGTCCCCACCACAAAAGGGGATCCCCGAACTCGCTAGGAGACATCATGAAGAACTTCCCGCAAGAAATGAGCCATCCCTCGGGCGCCGCGCTGACGCTCGATACCACGCGCCTGCTGGTCGCCTTCAAGCAGCCGAAGGAACGCGCCGCCGTCGAACAATTCCTGCACAGCGTGGAGCTGTTCCTGGAAGACGAAGCCGATGAAGGCATGGTGCCCGGTGAACGGGTCAACCACACGCGCACCCGCTACTTCGCGCAATCGCGCCGCCCGCTGGACGACGCCCGCATCGCGAAAATCGAAGAAGCCGGCGCCCCGCTCGGGCTGGACTGGATCGCGCCCGTCTACCGCCAGGCCGGCCAGCGCGGCCGGCGCGCGCTGATGACACCCCTGCCCCATGTGGCCCTGGTCAAGCTGCGCCAGCGCGATGCCGGCTTCAAGCTGCCGGAAGGCCTGGGCGCCAAGGGCGCGGCCGAACCTGTGCTGCAGGAGATCACCGAGAAAACGCGCTACCTCAATGGCCACCACTACCTGCAGATCAACAACGTCAAGGAAATCAACGCCTACCAGTTGCGCGAGCGCCTGCGCCAGGTGCCGAATGCACCGGTGGTCGATTTCCAGTTCGAGACCATGCCGCTGCTGACACCGACCTCCATCGCCCCCAACGACACCCTGTTCCCGCAGCAGTGGGACATGACCCGCATCGAGGCGGGCGGCCCCGGCACCACCGGCTGGGACATCACCACCGGCGTCGCCACCGCCGTGGTGTGCGTGCTCGATGAGGGCTGCGACCTGAGCCACCCCGACCTGCGCTTCTCCGCGCCCGGCATCAACCTCGGCACCATGAGCGGCGACGGCTCGCCCACCGGCAACCACGGCACCGCCTGCGCCGGCATCGTGGCGGCCACCTACAACAACGGCACCGGCGTGACCGGCGTGGCGGGCGACGCGCGCATCCTGCCGGTGGCCTTCGATGCCTGGACCGACGTCGAAGTGGCCAATGGCATCAACTATGCAGCCGCCAACGGCGCCAGCGTGATCAGCATGAGCTTCGGCTGGAATGGCTGGAGTGCCGCGATCATCGACCCGGCCATCCAGAATGCCTTCAACAACGACCTGGTGATGTGCGTCGCCACCCACAACTACAATGGCCCGATCACCTACCCCGCCACCAATGCGCTGGTGATCGCCGTCGGCGCCTCGGACGAAGTGGACAACCGCAAGACGCCCATGAGCCCGGACGGCGAGCCGTGGGGTTCCAACTTCGGCCCGCAGATTTCGGTGGTATCGCCCGGCGTCCACATTCCCACCACGGACATCCAGGGCGGCGGCGGCTACGTCGCCGGCGATTACGACCTGGTCTTCAACGGCACGTCCTCCGCCACGCCGCACGTGGCCGGGCTGGCCGCCTTGATCCGCAGCGTCTACCCCACCCTGAACAATGTGCAGGTGCGCGCCCATATCGAACGCACGGCACAGAAAGTCGGCGCCGTGGCCTATGCCGACACGGCCGGCAAGGGGAACGGCAGCTGGAACCAGGAGATGGGCTATGGCCGCATCAACGTCTTCCGCGCCCTCGATGAGGCGGACGTGATGATCAAGGATGCCCCGGCCGACACGGGCGCCGAGCCCTTCACGGGCGGCAATTTCTGGGACTTCTCCGACATCGTGGTGCGCATCAACGACGACAACGTCTTCGTGCCCAGCGATCCGCTGAAATCGAAGAACGTGGAACGCGGGCAGGCCAACTACATCTACGTGCGCGTCACCAACAATGGCGCCCGCGATGCGCGCAACGTCACCATCAGCACCCGCATCACGCCGTATGTCGGCCTGCAGTTCGTCTACCCACCCGACTGGACCCTGGTGGATGGCATGCACGTCAGCCCGACCGGCATCACCACCAGCTTCGCCAGCGTGCCGGCCGGCGGCTCCGTGATCGCCAAGTTCCGCATCGAGGCGGCGCAGACGGAAACCCTGTACGGCTGGGAAGCCAACCATCCGTGGCACCCCTGCCTGCTGGCCGTGGTCAACGCCGACAACGACTATGCCTTCGCCACCGCACCGCTGACGAGCGATCCGATCAGCGCCCGCCTCAACAACCTGGCGCAGCGCAACCTGTCCGTGATCGACGTGCTGGGCGGCGCCGGCGCCGCCTTCCCCTTCGTGGCGGGCAGCCGCTTCAACCGCGACAACCGCATGACGCTGGTGATCGACCGCAGCCACCTGCCGGCGGACATGCCGCTCACCCTGTCGCTGGACGAAGACGGCTCCGCCTTCCCCGCCATCGACTTCGAGAACCAGTCCGACCCGATGCCGGGCCATGACCATGGCGACGACGACATGATGAAGGATTGCGGCCTGGTGTTCCTGCAGGAGACCCGCGTCAAGACCCGCTTCGGCTGCTGCTGCGGCATCCTGACCCTGGCCAAGGGATCGCACTTCGACTGCCTGCCGCGCCACACGCTGGGCACGGTGACGGTGGAAGGCGGCGACGTGGTGCTGCGCAACGGCAAGCGCTACGTGGAAATCACCCGGCCGCTGGTCAAGGTCACAATGGAGAAGGATCCCGCCATCCAGTACCCGATGGCCCTGTTGACCCGGATTCCGGCCGCAGCGCCGGCGGACGCGCAATTCCAGATCAACGTGGCCCAGCTCAACCCGCAGGGCATGCCGGTCGGCGGCGCCTCCATGATCTACCACGTGGCCTGACACGCCGCGCAGCCTGTTTCGCGCCGCCGCCACCGGGTTTCGTCGCATTCCCGTGGCGCCCGGCGCACCCGCTCCGTAGTCTTGCAGCATCAACCACGACGACGGAGCTTCCCATGAAATTCGCCATTCCCTCCCTGGCCCTTGCCATTGCCTGCGGCTGCATCCAGCCGGCCCTGGCCGCGCCGGCCGCCGACGGCGCCGCGTTTGCCACCGCCCGCCAGCAATTTGCGGCCGGCTCCGGCGGCGATGCCTCGGCGCGCGACGCGGCCATCGATGCCTTCGAAAAGCTGTACGCCAGCCAGCCGGGCAATCCCGTGTTCCTGGCTTACCAGGGCGCCGGCATCGCGATGCGCGGCCGCGACGCCCTGATGCCCTGGGATAAGCTGAAGTACGCGGAGAAAGGCGCGGACATGGTGGAAAAGGCCGTGGCCCTGCTGGCGCCGGAGCACGACACCGTGCTGCTGAACGGCGCGCCGGCCAGCATCGAAACCCGCCTGGTGGCCGCCAACACCCTGCTCGCCCTGCCGGAATTCATGAACCGCCGCGCCAGCGGCAAACGCGCCCTGCAAGCCGCCCTCGATTCGCAGGCGTTGGCCCAATCGCCGGCCGCGCTGCGCGCCAGCACCTTCAGCGCCGCCGCCCGCCTTGCCGCCGACGAAAAGCGAAGCGCCGACGAAATCGCTTACCTGCGCCAGGTGGTCGCCACCCAGGCCAACACGCCGCACGTGGCCAAGGCTGCCGCCCGCCTGAAGGAGCTGGGCCAATGAAGGCCGCCGAACCGCTGCTATCGCTGCACGGCGCCAGCAAGTCCTATACCCTGGGCGGCAACGTGATCCGCGCCCTGCAATCGGTCGACCTGGCGCTGGTGCGCGGCGAGATCGCCGCCGTCACCGGCCCTTCCGGCAGCGGCAAGAGCACGCTGCTGAACCTGTGCGGCCTGCTGGACAAGGCGGACGGCGGCGAGCTGCTGTTCGACGGCGAGCCGCTGCCGGCAGACGACGAAGCGCGCCGCACGCAGCTGCGCCGCCAGGCCATCGGCTTCGTGTTCCAGGGCTTCAACCTGGTGCCCGTGATGACGGCGCACGACAATATCGACTACCCGCTCTACCTGCTTGGCGTGCCGGTCGCCGAACGGCGCCAGCGCGTGCAGGAAGCCCTGTCGCGCGTGGGACTGGCGGGGCTGGGCGGCCACAAGCCGGACCAGCTGTCCGGCGGCCAGCGCCAGCGCGTCGCCATTGCCCGCGCCATCGTCAAGCGCCCGCGCCTGGTGATCGCCGACGAACCGACCGCCAACCTCGATGCCCAGACCGCCGCCCAGATCATCGGCCTGATGCGCGCGCTGGCGCACAACGACGGCACCACCTTCCTCGTCGCCACCCATGACGACCGCATGCTGCCGCATTGCGACCGCTCGCTGATGCTGGACGACGGCGTGCTGAAAGGAGGCTGCCATGCGCATTGATGCCAAATGGCTGTCGCTAGCCTGCCGCAACGCCATGCGCAACCGCCGCCGCTCGCTGGTCACGCTGGCCATTGCCGCCATCGGCACGGCGGCCGCGCTGCTGGGCGGCGGCTTCGCGCTGTACACCTATGAATCCCTGGCCCAGGCCAGCGCCCGCGATACCGGCCACCTGGTGCTTGCCGCACCCGGCCAGTTCGAGGGCAACGACAATATGCCTCTCGAGCATGGCTTGTCCGGCAGCGCCGCATTGACGCGCGAGCTGCTGGCCCACCCACGCGTCACGCGCGTCCTGCCACGGCTGCAGTTCTCCGGACTGGTGAGCAATGGCGACAAGAGCGAGATCTTCCTCGGCACCGGCGTCGACGCGCGCCAGGAATTCCTTGTCAAAGGTCCCTTCATGAAACTCGAAGAAGGCGGCCTGCTCGACGCCGGGGGCGGTTCCGCTCCAGGCGCGCGCACTCCAGGGATCGTGCTCGGCAAAGCCCTGGCGCGCATCCTGAACGCCCATCCCGGCAGCGAACTCACGCTGATGTCCACCACGACGGCCGGCAGCCTGAACGCCATCGACGTGACGGTGACCGGCATCGTCAGCAGCGGCATCGCCGACATCGACAAGCGCCTCGCCATGGTCGACCTCACCACCGCGCAACAGCTGCTGGTGTCGGACAAGGTCAGCTACCTGAGCGTCTACCTCGACGACCTCGATCACAGCGATGCCGTCGGCGCCGCCTGGCGCGCGCAGTACGCCGGCAAGCTGGAGATCCGCACCTGGCTCGACCAGGCCATCTTCTACCAGAGCGTGAAAGGCCTTTACAACCGCATCTTCGGCTTCCTGGGCGTGATCGTGCTGGTGATCGTACTGTTCGCCATCACCAACACCCTGTCGATGGCCGTGCTGGAGCGGACGCGTGAAATCGGCACCCTGCGCGCCATGGGCACCACGCCCGGTGAAGTCACACGCCTGTTCACGCTGGAAGGCATGGTGCTGGGCGGCGGCGGCGCGGCCCTGGGCATGGCGCTGGCAGGCGGCATTGCCATGGCCCTGCTCGTACTCGGCATCCAGATGCCGCCACCGCCCGGCCGCACCGGCGGCTACCCGCTCGTGGTGGTCGTATCTCCCGCCATGTATGGCGCCGCCGCGCTGGCCATCACGCTGCTGGCGGCGCTGGCCTCGCTCATCGTCAGCCGCAAGGCTGCCAAGCAATCCGTTGTGGAGGCACTCGCCCATGTTTAAAACTTGTTTCGCCGCCGCGGCATTCGCCCTTGCCTGGGGCTGCGCCGCCGCGCAGGACGTCGACACGATCCTGCGCAAAGCCGACTCCTACCGCCTGCACGACGCATCGGCGCAAGTGGACACCCTGGTGCAGACCTTCAAGGACGGCAAGCCGGATAAGGAAAAACGCTACCAGGTGCTGGTCCGGCCGGGCGGCAAGTCCCTGATCCTGTTCCGCTCCCCAGGCGAGGCGGGCCAGAAGGTGCTGATGTCCGGCGACGACTTCTGGATGCTGCTGCCGGGTAGCGCGCGGCCGATCCGCATCACGCCGCTGCAAAAGCTGCTCGGCGACGCATCGACGGGCGACATCGCCACCATGACCTGGTCCGGCGATTATCACGGCAGCGTGGCGCGCGAGACCGAGATCGACGGCGTGGCCTGCCTCGAGCTGGAACTGGCCGCCACGCGCAAGACGCTGAGCTACCAGCGCGTGGTCCTGCACGTCGCCAAAGCCGACTACCGCCCGCTGCATGCCGACCTGTATGCCACGTCGAACAAACGGCTCAAGCAAGCCCGCTACAGCCAGGACCGCATGGTGCTGGTCGACGAAGTACGCAGCGGCCGCGAGACCGTCGTCACCACCCTGGCCAGCAAGCCGCGCCAGTTCGGCGACGAGTTGTTCAACCCGATGTACCTGGGCCGCTCCGATGCCGCGCCATAAAGCCGCCATGCCGGCCGCGCTCGCGCTGGCGCTGCTGCTGGGCGCAAGCAGCGCGCGGGCTGGCGACATGATCGCCAACGTCCGCGCCCAGCTTGGCAGCCAGTCAGTACAGGCCGGCGAATTGCGCTGGCAGGACGGCCCCCTGCGCAGCGTACTGACCGCCACGCGCGTGGATGGAGGCGACGCAAGCCTGCGCATCAACGAGCTGACGTACGACCAGCACTTGGCCGGAGGTTTCCTGACCGCCGGGAAAAAGGTCATGAGCTGGGACGTCGGCTATGCCTTCCGCCCCCTCGACGTGGTGCAGCGCGAAGACCGCCGCGCCCTCAACCCGCTGGCACTGGAGGGCGTTCCCATGCTCGCCTGGGAACGCTACGACGCCGACAGCGCCACCACCATCGCCTGGGCCAACCCGGCAAGGGGCCGCGCCGCCAGGGCCGACGAACAGCGCGACGACGAAGCCCTCGCCATCCGCCACTACCGCCAGCGCGGCCCGCGCGACGAATACGCCGTGCTGCGCCTGTCGCGCCGCAACGGGATCGAAGCCGGCGCCTCCTTCTCGCAAGTGGCCAGCGAGGGCCTCGAACTGCACGCCTCCCTGCTCTGGCAGCAGCGCCCGGAACACGGCGGCAAAGCGCTCGCCGGCTTCACCTGGACCACGGAAAGCAAGCTCTCGCTCGTGGGCGAAGCCTGGACCGACCGCAGCGCCCCGCGCGGGCAGCAACACAACCGCATGCTGCGCACCGCGCAGTATTTCGATGACGTGGAAATCTCGGCCGACGTGCTGTGGCAGCCGCGCAGCGGCCGCATCGACGGCAGCCGCATCGGCACCGTGTCGGCGAGTTGGAAAACCGGACCGTGGATACTCGCGGCCAGCTACCGCCACTACAGCGGCTTGGCCGGACGCTACGCAAAAGACATCGCGCTGGCCAGCATCCAGCGCGGATTCTGATTCACATCTGCCGGAACAGGTGCGCGTACAGCGGCGACACGCGCAGTTTCTCGGCACGCCCGCGCAAGACCAGCGACAACTTGCCGCCCTCCTCCCGCAAGGCGCTCAGCACGCAGGTGGAATTGACGATCGTTCCGCGGTGCACCTGCCAGAACACCTGTTCATCGAGCTGCGGCAGCAATTCGCGAAGGCTCATGCGGATCAGCACTTCGCTGTCCGCCGTCACCACGTTGACGTATTTGTCCGCCGCCTCGAAATACACCACATCGGCCACCGGCACCATGCGCACCTGGTTGCCCACCGCCGCGCGGATCACGGACAGCCGCTGCGCCGCCGGCGCCGCCATCGGCACGCCCAGCGCACGCAGTTGCGCAGCCAGTGCCGCCAGCGCATCATTCGAGCCCTGCGGCTGCGGCGCCCCGGCTGGCTTGTCCTGCAGGCGCTGCCGCAAACGCGCCACTGTGCGCGCCAGCCGATCGTCATTGACAGGCTTCAGCACATAGTCCGCCGCCTCGCGGTCGAATGCCTGCACCGCAAACTCGTCGTATGCCGTGACAAACACGATCTGCGGGAACGGCTCCTCGCCCGTCCAGGCATCGGCCAATCCCTCCGCCACTTCCAGCCCCGACTTGCCCGGCATTTTGATATCGAGGAACAGCACATCCGGCTGCAGCGCGGATGCCTGCGCCAGCGCATCGACGCCGTTGGCGCAATTCGCCACGATAGTGAGGCCCGGCCACAGGCGCTGCAAAGCCGCGGCCAGCGTCGCAGCGAGGATAGGTTCGTCTTCAGCAATCAGTGCAGTGGTCATGGCAGATGGATCCTTGCAGTGGCGCCCTGCGGCGCCGCTTCGAGGGAAAGGGAAGCGCGCCCGCCATACAAGGCTTGCAGGCGCTCGCGCACATTGGCCAGGCCCAGGCCCGTCCCCGGCTTGCCCGGACCGGCGGCCAGCCCGCGACCCGTATCGGACACCAGCAATTCGAGCCCGCCGCCGGCCGCACGCGCGGTCACCTGTACATGGCCGCCGCTGATGTTCGGCTCGACGCCGTGGGCAATCGCGTTTTCAACCAGCGGCTGCAGCAGCATGGGCGGAATCTCGGTGCCGCGCAGGGCTTCAGGCAGCTCCAGCGCAAACGTCAGGCGCGCCCCCATGCGCACCGACATCAAGCCAAGGTAAGCCTCCAGCAGCGCGAATTCCTGGCCCAGGGTCGTGCGCTCGGCGCGCGCCGCGCTCAAGGTCGCACGCAGGTAGACGATCAACTGGTCCAGCATCGTTTGCGCGCGCGCCGGGTCGAGCGCGATCAAGCCCTGCAGGTTGGCCAGGGTGTTGAACAGCATGTGCGGCTCGATCTGCGCCTGCAGCAGCTGCAGTTGCGCCTGGAGCGCCTGGCGCTCGATCGCCTCGGCCCGCGCCCGCTCGTTGGCCGCCTCGGCCCGCGCTTTCGACAGCCGGTCGCGGCTGGCGAAAAATACCGTCGCCGCGCCCGTCGCAAACAAGGTGAACAGCATCGCGCTTCGTCCACGGTCACCGGCGATGGCGCGCAGGATGTTCATTTGCGCCCCCATCAGCCAGGCCGCCAGGTGCGTTCCGAGGAATACGCCAAGGACCACGGCAATCGCCATCACCGGCAGGAAAAGCGGCCAATAGAACTTTTCCTGGTCGGTCCAGATCAGGAAGCGCGCGACGTCGATCAGGAGCCAGGTGATGATGCCGATGCACATCGAGACCAGCAGGTTCGGCCCGAAGTTGCGGCCGCCGCCGAACACGAACGTGATCAGCAGCGCGCACAGGACATTGAACATCGCCACGTACAAGCCGTCGACGGCAAGACGGCGCAGGGGGAAGTGGGAGAAACGGGGAGTTATCTGCATGGCAAGCATTTTCGCCCTTCGGGCGCCTGCCATGCAATCACTTTGCGACGAAAGCCGCCCGCGGCGGCGCGAAACCGGATCGGCAAGCCTCAGGCCAGGGCTTCCTTCGCCGCTTCTTCCGGCGACAAGCCGTCATAAAACAGGTCGGTGAACCATTCGATCTGCTCTTCGATATGGTCCTGGGCCTGCTCCACGGTCGCCCCGCCCTTGACCAGCCAGCCTTCGACTTCAATGCACCACTGGATCAATTCCAGGGTTTCCGGATCCAGCTCTTCTTTCTTCTTTGCCATGTCATTCTCCCGTGCAAAGCAAAAAGCCCAGCCATGGAAGGCTGGGCTTTTCAGTGTTCTGGCTCCCCGACCTGGACTCGAACCAGGGACCTGCGGATTAACAGTCCGTCG
>CBHWEO010000166.1:0-12265 GCA_966112955.1 uncultured Duganella sp.
CCCACCACCACCCCACCCAGCCATTCCCCCGCCCCTACGCTCAAGAACACGCCGTAGGCCCCGCACGGCAGGTCGTCCTGGTGCTTGTGGAAGGCGATGATCGAGCCGGCCGAGGAAGTGTTGGCGTAGGTATCGAGGATCACCGGCGCTTCGCTCGGCTCGGCATCGCGGCCCAGCACGGTGCGCGAAATCAGCTGGTTCATGCTCAGGTTTGCCTGGTGCAGCCAGAAGCGCTTCACCTGTTCCACCTGCAGGCCGGCGCGCTCGATCGATTCCTTGATCATCTGCGCCGCCATTGGGCACACGTCCTTGAATACCTTGCGGCCCTGCTGCTTGAACAGCTTGTCCGGCTGGCCGATGCCGCTTTCGTCGAAGCGGTTCATGAAGCCGAAGTTATTGCGGATGTTGTTGGAGAAGCTGGTCTTCAGCTTGGTGTCCACGATCTCCCACTGGTGCTTGGACACGGCGCCATCCTTGGCTTCCACGATGATGGCGGTGCAGGCATCGCCGAAGATGAAGTGGCTGTCGCGGTCGCGGTAATCCAGGTGGCCGGAGGTGATTTCCGGATTCAGGATCAGCACCGCGCGCGCCTGCCCGGCCTGCACCGCGCCGACGGCGGTCTGGATGCCGAACGTCGCCGAGGAGCAGGCCACGTTCATGTCGAAGCCGAAGCCGTCGATGCCCAGCGCCTGCTGCACTTCCACCGCCATCGCCGGGTAGGCGCGCTGCATGTTGGAGCACGCCACCAGCACCATGTCGATGTCGGCCGGGGTGCGGCCGGCGCGGTCCAGCGCCTGGCGCGCGGCGGCCACGCAGATTTCAGCCTGCAGCGACAGCTCGTCATTGCTGCGCTCCGGAATGCGCGGGGTCATGCGCCGCGGGTCGAGGATGCCGCTCTTTTCCATCACATAGCGCGACTTGATGCCGGATGCCTTTTCAATGAAGGCGGCGCTGGAGGGCTCGATGGCGGCTACGCTGCCGTCCGCGATGGCGGCGGCGTGTTCAGCGTTGAACAGCTCGGCATAGGCGTTGAAGGCGGCGACCAGCTCTTCGTTGCTGATCGAATTCGAAGGGGTAAAGAGGCCGGTTCCGCTGATAACGGCTTGTTTCATGATCAATCTTTCTCTTATTGGAATGGGTCAGGCGACCGGTAAGTGGGCCGATTTTACCGCATCTGCAACGAAAAACGGCGCCCCAGGGGCGCCGTCGTGGCCATTTGCCGGCTTATTTCTTGGGTGGAGGGTCCAGCTTCACCAGCTTGGATTCCGCCTTCGCCAGCTGCACCGGCAAGCCTTGCAGGTGGTTCAGCGCCTGCTTCAGCTGGAAGTCCTCGCCGCCGCCGTATTCCAGCGGCTTGCGCTTCTTCTCGGCGGCCAGGATGCGCATCTGCTCTTCCAGTTCGTCGCGCTGGGCCTTGGCCGCTTCCTGCTCGCGGTCGTTGGACAGGTGCTTGGCCAGGTCGGCTTCGCGCATGCGCAGGCTGTTCAAGCCGTCGCCGTCCTCGTTTTCATCCACCGGCAGGTCGGGCGAGATGCCCTTGGCCTGGATCGAGCGGCCATGCGGCGTGTAGTAGCGGGCCGTGGTCAGCTTGACGGCGGTATCGGCGGTCAGCTGGCGGATGGTCTGCACCGAGCCCTTGCCGAAGGTTTGCGAACCGATAATGGTGGCGCGCTTGTAATCCTGCAGGGCGCCGGCCACGATCTCGGACGCCGACGCGGAACCGGTGTTCACCAGCACGGCCATCGGCACATGCTTGATGGCTTCCGGCAGCTTGGCCAGCGGGTCGCCTTCGCCGCGCAGCGAGTAGTATTCGGCGCGGCCGTAGAAGATCTGTTTGGAGTCCGGTAGCTGGCCGTTGGTCGACACGATCGGCGTATCCTTGGGCAGGAAGGCCGCCGCCACGCCGATGGCGCCTTGCAGCACGCCGCCCGGGTCGTTGCGCAGGTCCAGCACCAGGCCTTTCAGGTGCGGGTCCTGGCGGTACAGCTCGGTGATCTTGGTGGCCAGGTCGTCCACCGTCGGTTCCTGGAACTGCGAAATGCGCACCCAGGCATAGCCCGGCGAGATCATTTTCGCCTTCACGCTCTTCTGGTGGATTTCTTCGCGGTTCAGCGTGAACTGCAGCGGTTGCGGTTCATCCTTGCGCATGATGGTCAGCATCACCTTGGTGCCCGGCTCGCCGCGCATCTTCTTGACCGATTCGTCCAGGCTCAAGCCTTTCAGCGAAGTGGCGTCCAGGCGGGTGATCATGTCGCCCGGCTTGATGCCGGCGCGGTAGGCGGGCGAATCCTCGATCGGCGCCACGATCTTGATGTAGCCTTCGTCGCTCTGGGCGATTTCAATGCCCAGGCCGACAAACTTGCCCTGCGAGCCTTCGCGCAGCTCGGCATAGGCTTTCTTGTCCAGGTAGGCGGAGTGCGGGTCGAGCGATGACACCATGCCGGCGATGGCCTCGGTCAGCAGCTTCTTGTCTTCCACTGCTTCCACGTAATCGGATTTGATCAGGCCGTACACATCGGCGAGCTGCTTGAGCTCTTCCAGCGGCAGGGCAGGGTCGACCTGCCTTTGCGCCATCGCGGAAAACTGCAGGGATACCGCCACCCCGGCTACCACGCCAAGGCCAATCAGGCCGGCGTTCTTGAGTTTCTTGCCCATGTGTCACCTGTTCCAGATACAGCGGATATCTCGACCGCCATTGGAATTCAGTATAAACCTGATTCTCAGCAATCGTAGCTTCCCGCATGGAATAATTCCTTGCGAAAGCCACGATTTATTCACAACTTTGTAGGTGTTTGCCAAGCTTTTTACCGGAGTAAGTAATTGTAAGAAAGTCAGATCAGGCGGCCGTCCGGCTCTACACTGGGTCCGCTATTTCTCTCTACCCTGAAGTGGTTTATGCCTGCGGACCCTCCGTGGGCATCTTTTTTTCTGGAGCAAAATCATGAAACTGATCCGCACTGCCCGCGCTGCCTGGCTGGTGCTGGCGATGGCCATTGCTCCGGCCTTCGCCGTGCCGGTCATGGACATGCGCGCCGAAGACTTGGTGCCCATGGCGTCCGAATTCCGCAAATCCCTCAACCTGAACGCCAACCAGCAAACCTTGTGGGCCAAGGTGGAGAGCCAGAGCCGGGCGCTGCTGCGCGAGCGCAAGGCGCGCCGTGACCGCCTGCAGGAAGCCACCAGGCAGGCGCTGCAAGCGCAGAGCGTCGAGTTGCGCGAGCTGCAGGCAGGGCTGGAAGCGGAGCAGGCCGCCACGGCGGCGGAAGACCGCCAGCTGCGCGAATGGTGGCTGGGCATCAACGATGCGCTCGATGACGGCCAGCGCCAGGCGGCGGCAAAGTTTCTGGTGGATCAACTCATCCGCATGGAAGATGGCCCCGGCGGCGGGCATGCGGAACACCCGGCGGGCGGCGAGGCCGGCCACCGCGGCGGCCACGGCGGGCGCGGCGGCATGGGCGGCATGGGCGCCAGCCGCGGCATGTAGGCAAGTATCGTAAAGTAACAAAGGCGGCGGCCATGTGCCGGCCGCCGGAGCGGCGTTTACAATGCCTGCGCGGCGCCAACCGGCTTGCCCGTGCAACATTGTCAACCCATGAAGAAGCTGATTCCATTCGCCCTGGCCACCCTGGGCGCGGCCACCGGCGCCGCCGCCCAGCAAGAACCCGTCCAACCTGCCGACAAGGTCGTGCCCCAGGTCACCATCAGCGGCGGCCGCCAGGACGACATGACCGAGCGCCGCAACTCCACGGCCGGCAAGCAAGTCTTCGGCCGCGAGGAACTGGACCGCAATGGCGACAGCAATATCGGCGACGTGCTGAAACGCCTGCCCGGCGTGACCCTGGGCGGGAGGCCCGGCCGCGGCGGCGAAGTGCGCATGCGCGGCCTGGGCAGCGGCTACACGCAAGTGCTGGTGAACGGCGAACGTCCGCCGGCCGGTTTCTCGATGGAATCGCTGTCGCCCGACCAGGTCGAGCGCATCGAAGTGATGCGCGGCCCGGTGGCCGAGCACAGCACCCGCGCCATCGCCGGCACCATCAATATCGTGCTGCGCGACGGCTACCAGATGCGCGACATCCAGGTGAAGGCGTCCGACCGCCTGGAGCAGGACCGCCACTCGCCGGAACTGTCGGTGACCATGCCGGGCAAGTCCGGCGCCCTGAATTACACGCTGTCGGCATCGCTCAACGTGAACCGCCAGCACGACAGGACCGCCACCCACAACACGGAAACGGAAACCGGCGGCGACCTCGCCAAGGAACAGTTCCTGCAAAGCGAAAGCGCAGGCACCAACAAGGGCGTCAACCTGGCGCCGCGCCTGTCCTACAAGTTCGGCAATGGCGACACGCTGAACTTCCAGACCTTCCTGATGCACCAGCAAACCCGCAGCGACGCCACTACCACGCTGGAACAGCCGTTGCCGCTGGTGGCGGCCGGCGCGCCGGGCGGTCCGGAATACAACCTCGCGCAGCAGCACAGCGAGGGGGACCTCACCTTCCTGCGCGGTTTCGGCAACTGGGTGCACCGCCTGCAGGGCGCCAGTAAGCTCGATGTGAAGTTCGGCTTCGGCCTGGGCAAGCGCGACAGCGACTCCCTGCGCTACCAGTACGACAAGCAGGGCGTGCTGCTGGACCGCTTCACCGATACCGACAACACCAAGGACAAGAGCGTCAACACAGGCGGCAAGTACACCTCGCCGTTGGGCGCCGGCCACCTGCTGGCCGCCGGCTGGGAGCTGGAAGCCAGCCACCGCGAACAGCTGCGCGTTTCGCTGGACAAGGACGGCAAGCCGCAATTTGCCGATTCCGGCGACAACCTGGCGGCCGATACCCGCCGCGCCGCCCTGTTCGCGCAGGATGAATGGGACATCACGCCGCAATGGTCGGCCTATGTCGGCGCGCGCTGGGAAGGCATCCGCACCACCTCCGACCGCAGCGCCGGCACCGTCAGCAACACCAGCAAGGTATTCAGCCCGCTGCTGCACGCGGTGTGGAAAATCCCCGGCTACGAAAAAGACCAGCTGCGCACCAGCCTGACCAAAAGCTACAAGTCGCCCAATGTGCAGGACTTGATCGCCGCGCCTTTCCAATCGCGCCTGAACAGCGCCACCAGCCCTGACCGCACCGGCAACCCGAACCTGAAGCCCGAACTGGCGACCGGCCTCGATCTCGCGTACGAACATTACCTGGGCCGCAGCGGCATCGTGAGCGTCAGCGGCTTCGTGCGCGACATCGACAACCTGATCCGCCGCGAGTTGTCGCAGCAGCAGACCGAGTTGGGCCTGCGCTGGGTCTCCACGCCATCCAACATCGGCCACGCCCGCACCAGCGGCGTGGAGCTGGAAGCCAAGTTCGCCTTGTCCGAGCTGATGGAAAACGCGCCGCACATCGACTTCCGCAGCAACTACAGCCGCTTCTGGTCCAGGGTGGACGGCATCCCCGGCCCGGACAACCGCCTCGACCAGCAGGCGAAGCAGACGGCCAACCTGGGCATGGACTACCGCCTGAAAGACCTGCCGCTCACGCTGGGCGCCGGCTACAACTGGACGCCGGCCATCCGCACCCGGACCAGCGACAAACAGATCGTGGAAACCAGCCGCAAACGCGTGCTGGACATGTATGCGCTGTGGCGTTTCGACAGCCGCACGCAACTCCGCCTCAGCGCCAACAACCTGCTGGCGGACGACGCAACCGGGTACAACCTGGTGTACGCTAACGGCCTTGCTGCACAAGCGGCCTCGCTGAACCCCACTTATACCCAGTGGAGTGTTCGACTTGAAACCAAATTCTAAAGGGACAATAGAGTGAAACGACATATCCTGAGCACCATCACCCTGAGCCTGATGGCGGCGTTCGCGCACGCCGGGGGCCACGAAGGCCACGAGCATGCTTCGACCCTGGCCTCGGGCATCGACACGCAATACATCGACAAGAGCGTGCGTGCACAGGACGACTTCTACCAGTACCTGAACGGCGCATGGCTGAAGAACACGGAAATCCCCGCCGACAAGGCGCGCTGGGGCGCCTTCAACAAGCTGGCCGACGACGCGCTGCCGCAGCTGCGCGGCATCATCGAAGGCTTGCAGGCCAAGAAGGGCCTGAAGGGCGACGAACAGAAGATCGCGGCCCTGTACAGCAGCTATATGGACGAAGCCAGGCTGGAAAAGCTGGGCACCAAGCCGCTGGCCGGCGAACTGTCCAAAGTGCGCGGCCTGAAAGACAGGAAAGGCTTGCCGGCCCTGGTCGCTCACTTCAACAAGAACGGTGTGCCGGCGCCTTACGGCGTGTTCGTGTCGCAGGATGCGCGCGCCTCGACCCAGAACGCGGCCTACATGGCGCAGAGCGGCCTGGGCCTGCCGGACCGCGACTACTACCTGAAAAAAGACGACCCGAAGATGGCCGATACGCTGGCCAAGTATGAGCAGCACATCGCCAAGGTCCTGGGCCTGGCCGGCAACAAGAATGCCGCCGACATGGCGAAGCAGGTGGTGGCGCTGGAAACCCAGCTGGCCGAAGCCCAGTGGACCCGCGTCATGAACCGCGATCCGGTCAAGCGCTACAACAAGTTCGAGATCGCCAAGCTGGGCGAACTGGCGCCGGGCTATGACTGGAAGGCCGCCCTGGGCGCCACCGGCATCGCCGCCAAGACCGACACCGTGATCGTCAGCCAGCCATCCTACTTCACCGCCTTTGCCAAGATCGCCGAGACGGCACCGCTGGAAAGCTGGAAAGCCTACTTCGAATGGCAGCTGCTGCGCGACGCTTCGCCGGTACTGGGCAAAGCCTTCAGCGACGCCGACTTCGCCTTCTACAAGACCGTGCTGACCGGCGTGACCGAGCAGGAACCACGCTGGAAGCGCGGCGTTGGCGTGGTGGAGGGCGCCATGGGCGAAGGCCTGGGCAAGCTGTACGTGGCGCAATACTTCCCGGCCGAGCGCAAGGCGCGCATGGATGCGCTGGTGAAGAACGTGCTGGCCGCCTACAAGGAAAGCATCGATGGCCTGGACTGGATGAGCCCTGAAACCAAGAAGCAGGCGCAGGACAAGCTGTCCAAGTTCACCCCGAAGATCGGCT
Source organism: uncultured Duganella sp. (assembly GCA_966112955.1). GTDB lineage: Bacteria > Pseudomonadota > Gammaproteobacteria > Burkholderiales > Burkholderiaceae_D > Rugamonas. Next base: position 7,071 of record CBHWEO010000166.1, read on the forward strand.
ACCCGACCAAGTGGCGCGATTACAGCAAGCTGCAGATGAAGGACGGCGACCTGCTGGGCAACCTGCAGCGCGCCGCCAACTTCGCCTTCCAGCGCAACCTGGACAAGCTGGGCAAGCCGGTGGACAAGGAAGAGTGGGGCATGACGCCGCAAACGGTGAACGCCTACTACCGCCCGACGGCCAACGAGATCGTGTTCCCGGCCGCCATCCTGCAGCCGCCGTTCTTCGACGCCAACGCGGACGATGCGGTCAACTACGGCGGCATCGGCGCCGTGATCGGCCATGAAATCTCGCACGGTTTCGACGATTCCGGCTCGCAGTACGACGGCGACGGCAACCTGCGCAACTGGTGGACCGACGCCGACCGCGCCGCCTTCAAGGTCAAGGCCGACGCTATGGTCAAGCAGTACGGCGGCTATGCCCCGCTGCCTGGCTATAACCTGAATGGCGCGCTGACCCTGGGCGAGAACATTGCCGACAATTCCGGCCTGGCGATTGCCTACAAGGCGTACAAGATTTCCCTGGGCGGCAAGCCTGCCCCGGTGATCGACGGCCTGACCGGCGACCAGCGCTTCTACATGGGCTTTGGCCAGGTCTGGCGCAGCAAGACCCGCGAAGCGGAGCAGATCAAGCGCGTCAAGACCGACCCGCACTCGCCGGGCCAGTTCCGCGCCAACGGCACGGTGGTCAACCAGCCGGGCTTCTACGAAGCGTTCGGGGTCAAGGAAGGCGACAAGATGTATGTGAAGCCGGAAGACCGCATCATCATCTGGTAAAACCGTTAGAACCGGAAAACCGGGGTACGACCCTCCGGGTCGGACCCCGGTTTTCCGGTTTCCAAGGTTTTGGAAAAATAGCCACGCCCGAGCGTGGCTTTTCTTTTAACGTTCCCACCCGCCGTGCTAGAGTCGCGCGGTACCGTCACATCTACCTAGGAGGGTAACCTTGAAACGCAAGATCCTGAGCGCCGTCATCATCGGCCTCTTTACTGCCAACGCCGCCATCGCGGCCGGCAAAGCGCCACTGAAGTCCGGCATCGACACCGCCAACATGGACAAGGCCGTCCGTGCCCAGGACGACTTCTACCTGCACCAGAACGGCACCTGGCTGAAGAATACCGAGATCCCAGCCGACCGCTCCACCTGGGGCACCTTCGTGCAGCTCTCCGAAACCGTCCAGCCGCAACTGCGTGCACTGATCGAAGAAGCCGCCGCCAAGGGCGGCACCGCCGATGCCAAGCGCGTGGGCGACATGTACGCCTCCATGATGGACGAAGCCCGCGCCGAGCAGTTGGGCATTACCCCATTGGCCGGCGAGCGCGCCCGCATCGCTGCCTTGACCGACAAGAAGCAGCTGGCCGCCCAGTTCGCGCACTTCTCGCGCATGGGTGTCAGCAGCCCGTTCGACGTCGGCATCCACCAGGACAACAAGGACTCGACCCGCTACGTGGCCGACCTGTCCCAGTCCGGCCTGTCCATGCCCGACCGCGACTACTACCTGAAGAAGGACGACGCCAAGCTGGCCGACACGCTGGCCAAGTTCGAAGCCCACGTGGCACGCATGATGACCCTGGCCGGCGACCAGAACGCCGCCGCCACCGCGAAAGCCGTGGTCAACGTGGAAACCCGCATCGCCCAGATCCAGTGGACCAAGGTCGAGCTGCGCGACCCGGTCAAGGCCTACAACAAGTACGAAGTGGCCAAGCTGAAGGAATTGATGCCGGGCTTCGACTTCACCAGCTGGCTGGAAGGCGTGCACGTCGGCGGCAAGGTGAAGGACGTGATCGTCAGCCAGCCGACCTACCTGCAGGCGCTGGACAAGGTGATTGCCGAGGTACCGCTGGAAGACTGGAAGGCGTATATGGATTACCGCCTGCTGGCGACTTACTCGCCGCAGCTGTCCAAAGCCTTCGTCGACGAGAACTTTTCCTTCTACGGCACCACCCTGAGCGGCGCCACCGAACTGCGCCCGCGCTGGAAGCGCGCCGTGTCGCTGACCGAAGGCTCGATGGGCGAGGCGCTCGGCAAGCTGTACGTGGCCAAGCACTTCCCGCCGGAAGCCAAGGCGCGCATGGAAAAGCTGGTGAAGAACCTGCTGCAAGCCTTCAACCAGAGCATCGACACCCTGGAGTGGATGAGCCCTGCGACCCGCAAGGAAGCCCACGCCAAGCTGGCCAAGTTCACCACCAAGATCGGCTACCCGAACAAATGGCGCGACTACAGCGCGCTGGACATCAAGCGCGACGACCTGGTGGGCAACGTGATGCGCTCCAACCAGTTCGAGCATGAACGCAATGTGAACAAGCTGGGCAAGCCGATCGACCGCGACGAATGGCTGATGCCGCCGCAGATGATCAACGCCTACTACAACCCGGAGATGAACGAGATCGTGTTCCCGGCCGCCATCCTGCAGCCGCCGTTCTTCGACATGAAGGCGGACGACGCGGTCAACTACGGCGGCATCGGCGCCGTGATCGGCCACGAAATCTCGCACGGCTTCGACGACCAGGGTTCGCAGTACGACGGCGACGGCAACCTGCGCAACTGGTGGACCGAGGAAGACGGCAAACGCTTCAAGGAGCGCACCGGTATCCTGGTCAAGCAGTACGGCGAATTCGAAGCGCTGCCGGGCTACAAGGTCAATGGCGAGCTGACGCTGGGTGAAAACATCGGCGACAACTCCGGCCTGGCCGTGGCCTACAAGGCTTACAAGCTGTCGCTGAAGGGCAAGAAGGCGCCCGTGATCGATGGCTTCACCGGCGACCAGCGGTTCTACATGGGCTGGGCCCAGGTATGGCGCACCAAGTACCGCGACGCCGCGCTGATCGCGCGCGTGAAGACCGATCCGCACTCGCCAGGTCCGTTCCGCGCCAACGGCACCGTGCGCAACCAGCCGGGCTTCTACGAAGCCTTCGGCGTGAAGGAAGGCGACAAGCTGTACCTGTCGCCGAAAGAGCGCGCGATTATCTGGTAAAAACCGGTAAATCAGTGTCAGGCACAAGTGCCTGACACTGGCCCGCGACCGCCGCGTAGCGGGTCAGGCCCTTGGGCCTGACCCAGGTTTACCGGGTCCAAGAAAGAGTCCCCCAAATGAAAAAACACCTCCTCGCCGCCGCTGCCGCGCTGCTGTCCACGATGGCCAGCGCCGCCGACAAATCCGGCATCGAACTGCAATACATCGACCCCGCCATCCGCGCCCAGGACGACTTCTTCAAGCACCTGAACGGCAAATGGCTGGCCACCACCGAAATCCCGGCCGAAATGTCCAGCTGGGGCGTCTTCGAAAAACTGTTCGAAGACATCCAGCCACAGCTGCGCAAGATCATCGAAGACTCCGCGCAAGCCGCCGACACTCCCGACAAGAAGCGCATCGGCGACTTCTACGCCGCCTTCATGGACGAAGCCCGCCTCGAACAACTGGGCGTCGCCCCGATCCAGTCCGAACTGGCGCGCGTCGCGGCCCTGAGCGACAAGAAGCAACTGCCGGCATTGTTCGCCTACCACAACCGCCACAACTTCATGGCGCCGATCGACCTGGCCATCCACCAGGACAACAAGGATTCCACCAAATACGTGGTGGACTTCGTGCAGGCCGGCCTCGGCATGCCCGACCGCGACTACTACCTGAAAAAAGACGACGCCAAGATGGCCGCCACGCTGGCCAAGTACCAGGCCACCGTCGAGAAAATGCTGGCGCTGGCCGGCGACGCCAATGCCGCCGCCAACGCCAAGGCCGTCGTCGCCTTCGAAACGAAGATCGCGCAACTGCACTGGACCAAGGTCGAGCTGCGCGACCCGGTCAAGGCCTACAACAAGGTACCGGTGGCCAAGCTGGGCCAGCTGATGCCGGGCTATGACTGGAACGCCTACCTGAACGCGCTGGGCATTGCCGGCAAGGTCGATTACGTGATCGTCAGCCAGCCGACTTACCTGAAGGCGCTGGACAAGCTGCTGGCCGAGACCCCGCTCGACACCCTGAAGCCCTACTTCACCTGGAGCGTGGTGCGCGCCAATGCGCCCTACCTGTCGAAGGCTTTCGTGGAAGCCAACTTCGAGTTCTACGGCAAGGAGCTGGGCGGCGCCACCGAAATGCGCCCACGCTGGAAGCGCGGCGTGTCCGCCACCGAGAACGCGCTGGGCGAAAGCATCGGCAAGGTCTACGTCGAACAGCACTTCCCGGCCGCCAACAAGGCACGCATGGAAGAACTGGTGAAGAACCTGCTGGTGGCCTACAAGGACAGCATCGACAAGCTGCCCTGGATGAGCGCCCAGACCAGGAAGGAAGCGCAAGCCAAGCTGGCCAAGTTCACGCCGAAAATCGGCTACCCGAACAAATGGCGCGATTACAGCGCGCTGTCCATCGACCGCAACGACCTGGTGGGCAACGTCAACCGCGCCACCGAGTTCGCGGTGCAGAAGGAACTGGACAAACTGGGCAAGCCGATCGACCGCGACGAATGGGGCATGACGCCGCAAACGGTAAACGCCTATTACAACCCCGAACTGAATGAAATCGTGTTCCCGGCCGCCATCCTGCAGCCGCCATTCTTCGACGCCAATGCGGACGACGCGGTCAACTACGGCGCGATTGGCGCCGTGATCGGCCACGAGATTTCGCACGGCTTCGACGACCAGGGCGCCCAATACGACGGCGACGGCAACCTGCGCGACTGGTGGACCAAGCGCGATCACGCCAACTTCAAGTCCAAGACGCAAATGCTGGTCAAGCAGTACGGCGCCTTCAGTCCGGTCAAGGGCTACAAGGTGAATGGCGAGCTGACGCTGGGCGAAAATATTGCCGACAACTCCGGCCTGGCGATTGCGTACAAGGCATACAAGCTGTCGCTGGGCGGCAAACCGGCACCGGTGATCGATGGCTTCACGGGCGAGCAGCGCTTCTACCAGGGCTGGGCCCAGGCATGGCGCGCCAAGTCGCGCGACGCCGCGCTGATCCGCCAGGTCACCACCGACCCGCACTCGCCGGAGGAATTCCGCGCCAACGGCACGCTGCGCAACCAGCCAGGCTTCTACGAAGCGTTCGGCGTAAAGAAAGGCGACAAGATGTACCTGGCGCCGAAAGAGCGCGTCATCATCTGGTAAGCCGGCAATGCGGTGGGGGGGGCGGGGGGGGGGAGCCCCGGGTGGCCGGTGGAGGGGGAAAAAAAAAAAAAACCAAAAAGAGGGGTTTGTTTTTGG
>CBHWEO010000167.1:0-12252 GCA_966112955.1 uncultured Duganella sp.
CTTTGATTTATCAAATGATTCCCCGCCGTTGGTCAGGAAGTCTAACTTGAAGAACTTCTCGGCATCCGCAGCCGCCTCTTGCATTGACCTGTCGTCGTCCTGATAAATGGCTTTGTCGATGGTATCCCATAAACAAGAGTCGCTCATTCCGCCAAAGGCATCATTCGCCAAGTCCGGCAACCTCCTCAAGACGCCTTGAAGATGGCTTGCAGTCACGTTCAGCATACATGCAGGTTCGCCAAAATCGCCCAAGCTCTTGTCGCCGGCACGGATACACATCCGACCGAAGACATGGCGCGGCTCTTCTCCGAAGGGCTCATGAGCACATATGATGGAGAATTGTTCCTTATCTCCAAATTCCCTGCAGATAGATGTTTCGAGCGTCATTTAATATTCCGATTTTGAATTCACATAATGCCGACAACCTCACGGCATCTTACGCAGCCGGCTTCAGACGCTTAACAGACCACTCGTCAATCATATCCGCCCAATCCTGCAGCATTGCGGTGCGCTGCTCCCGATACTCTGCCTTGTTATAAACCGCCCTTACACCCCGCTGTTCGTGAGCAAGGCACTTCTCAATCCAGTCTGTGTTGTAGCCTGCCTCGTGCAAGAGCGTGCTGGCAGTCCGGCGCAAGTCATGGGGGCCGAATTTGCCGAGCAACTTCCCTTCCTTCTGCGCGAGTTTGTAGGTCAGCGTTAGCACTTGGTTGAGTGTTGCACTACTCATCGGCAAATCCGAGTCATACCGCGAAGGCAGAATGTATTCGGAGCCTCCGGCGAATGTCTTCAACGCGATGAAGATGTCCAGGGCCTGCCGGGACAAGAAAACCAAGTGTGGATTACGCCGCTTCATCCGTTCCTTGGGGATCGTCCAAAGGGCCTCGCTGAAATTAATCTCGCTCCACGTCGCATTGGTCAGCTCGCTCTTGCGCACCATCGTCAGCAACAGCAATTTGGCGGCCGCCCTTATTGATGGCGTCGTACCGATCCGTTCCATGTACTGATACATCAGTCCAATCTCATCTGGAGTCAATGCGCGGTCCCGAGGCTCGAACTTGGCGATGGTCGTAGGGCGTACCAATTCGGCCGGGTTCTCGACCTTCTGACCGCGCTCAATGGCCCATCGATAGACCTGCAGGACTACCTCTCGTGAGTGAACAGCCGTCGCCGGCGCACCGCGCTCCACAATCGCGTCGGTCAACGCCCGCAGGTCCTCGTGCGTGATCTCTGCCAGCTTCTGATTCCCAAACTTGGGCTTCAATTCGCGCTCGTACACGGCCCTACGCATGTCGCGGGTAGAGTCGGCCATCTGATAGCCGCGCAGCCATTTTTCTGCCCATGCGCCGAATGTCTCGGCATCCTTCACGCGGGCCTTGTCCCTCGCCTTCTCCTTCGCCGGAGATTTCCCAGCGGCGATCATCTTCTTTGCCTCGCCCAGCTGCTCGCGTGCTTCAGCCAATGTGATGCCGCCGACGCCATAGCGCCCAAACGTAAGCGTCTCCTGGCGACCGTTGATCGAATAGTTGTAGCGGAACGAGATCGAGCCGGCTTTCGTGACGGCCACATAGAGGCCATCCCGGTCGTTCACCTTGTAAAGCTTGTCCTGTGGCTTGAGGTTGCGAAGTTTGGTATCGGTCAGCATGGTATCTGTTCAGCGAGAGCTCGAAATACCATGATCGAAAAGCCGGGCAAATTCGCGTATAAGGACTTTAATTTCAATAACTTACATAATTTCGATACCATGAGAGCGTCGTGCGCCTTCGCATGGTATCGAATGCCGATCATGGCATCGTTGCGAGATCATACCATTAAGAATGCCATGAAAAAACATTGCTTAACCGTGCTAATCGTTGCTAGATAGTGCCAGATGAAATAACAAAAAAGCCCGTGAAATCACGGGCTTAGGTGTGTTTTACTGCCTGTTAGTGCCAGCAGTTGCCAGACATCAAATCATTCCCACTCGATAGTCGCCGGCGGTTTGCCGCTGATGTCGTACACCACACGGTTCAGGCCACGCACCTCATTGATGATGCGGTTGGAGACCTTGCCCAGCAGCGAGTGCGGCAGGTGCGCCCAGTGCGCGGTCATGAAGTCCTGGGTCTGTACGGCGCGCAGGGCTACGACGTAATCGTAGGTGCGGCCATCGCCCATCACGCCGACCGATTTCACCGGCAGGAACACGGCGAAGGCCTGGGACGTCGCGTCGTACCAGTTCTTCGGCGCTTCCTCGCCCGGCATGGAGGCGCCTTCGTAAGGGGTATTGCGCAGTTCTTCGATGAAGATGGCGTCGGCGCGGCGCAGCAGGTCGGCGTATTCCTTCTTCACTTCGCCCAGGATACGCACGCCCAGGCCTGGACCAGGGAATGGATGGCGATACACCATTTCGTGCGGCAGGCCCAGGGCCACGCCCAGCTTGCGCACTTCGTCCTTGAACAGTTCGCGCAGTGGTTCGAGCAGCTGCAGCTTCATGGTCTCCGGCAGGCCGCCCACGTTGTGGTGCGACTTGATGGTCTGGCCCTTCTTGCCTTTGCCTGCCGATTCGATCACGTCCGGGTAAATGGTGCCCTGTGCCAGCCACTTGGCGTTCACCAGCTTGGCCGATTCGGCCTGGAACACTTCCACGAATTCGCGGCCGATAATCTTGCGCTTCTGTTCCGGGTCGGTGACGCCGGCCAGATGGCCCATGAACTGTTCGGTCGCGTCGATCTGGATCACTTTCACGCCCAGGTTCTTGGCGAACATGTCCATCACCATCTTGCCTTCGTTCAGGCGCAGCAAGCCGTGGTCGACGAAGACGCAAGTCAGCTGGTCGCCGATGGCGCGGTGGATCAGGGCTGCCGCCACGGAGGAATCGACACCGCCGGACAGGCCCAGGATCACTTCATCCTTGCCCACTTGCGCGCGGATCTTCTCCACCGCCTCGGCGATGTAGTCCGGCATGTTCCAGTCGGCCTTGCAGCCGCAGATCTCGTGCACGAAGCGGCCCAGCATGGCCTTGCCCTGCACGGTATGGGTCACTTCCGGGTGCCATTGCACGGCGTAGAACTTGCGCTCTTCATCGGCCATGCCGGCGATCGGGCAGGACTCGGTGGACGCCATCAGCTTGAAGCCGGGCGGCATTTCCAGGACCTTGTCGCCGTGGCTCATCCAGACCTTCAGCATGCCGTGGCCTTCGTCGGTGACGAAGTCGTTGATGCCGTTCAGCAGCGCGGTGTGGTTGCGGGCGCGTACTTCCGCGTAGCCGAATTCGCGCACCAGGCCATTCTCCACCTTGCCGCCCAGCTGCGCAGCCATGGTCTGCATGCCGTAGCAGATGCCCAGTACCGGCACGCCGATTTCAAACACGGCTTGCGGGGCGCGCGGGGAATCGCCTTCCAGCGTGGAATTGTGGGAGCCGGACAGGATGATGCCCGACGCGCCGTAGTTGCGAATGAATTCGTCGTCAACGTCGTACGGGTACACCTCGGAGAACACACCCGCGTCGCGCACGCGGCGTGCGATCAGCTGGGTCACCTGGGAACCGAAATCAAGGATGAGGATTTTAGAGTGCATAGGGCAAAAAAAAAATGCGGCGACCGGAGTCGCCGCTTTTCGGGTTACTTATTCGGAGCGGTAGTTCGGCGCTTCTTTGGTGATCTGCACGTCGTGCACGTGCGACTCGCGCATGCCGGCCGAGGTGATCTCGACGAATTCCGCCTTCTCGCGCAGTTCGTCGATGGTGGCGCAACCGCAGTAGCCCATGGACTGGCGCACGCCGCCCACCAGCTGGAAGATGATCGCCAGCACCGAGCCCTTGTAAGCCACGCGGCCTTCGATGCCTTCGGGGACGAACTTGTCCTGCTTCATGGCGGCGTCCTGGAAGTAGCGGTCGGCGGAACCGTCGCTCATCGCGCCCAGGGAGCCCATGCCGCGGTAGGACTTGTAGGAACGGCCCTGGTACAGGATCACTTCGCCCGGCGCTTCTTCGGTACCGGCGAACATGGAGCCCATCATCACGGTCGATGCGCCGGCTGCCAGCGCCTTGGAAATATCGCCCGAGAAGCGGATGCCGCCGTCGGCGATGCATGGCACGCCGGTGCCCTTCAGCGCTTCGGCCACGTTGGCGATCGCGGTGATCTGCGGCACGCCCACGCCGGCTACGATGCGGGTGGTGCAGATGGAGCCTGGGCCGATGCCGACCTTGACGGCGTCCGCGCCGTATTCAACCAGCGCCTTGGCTGCAGCCGCGGTGGCGATGTTGCCGCCGATGACGTCCACGTGCGGGTACTTGGTCTTGATGTATTTCACGCGGTCCAGGATGCCCTGGGAGTGGCCGTGGGCGGTATCGACCACCAGCACGTCCACGCCTGCCGCGACCAGCAGGTCGATGCGTTCCTCATCCTTCGCGCCCACGCCCACCGCCGCGCCGACCAGCAGCTTGCCGTGCTGGTCCTTCGATGCGTTCGGGTGTTCGGTGGATTTCTGGATGTCCTTGACGGTGATCAGGCCGCGCAGCTCGAACGCGTCGTTCACCACCAGCACGCGCTCCAGGCGGTGCTTGTTCATCAGGCGCTTGGCTTCGTCGGTGCTGGCGCCTTCCTTCACGGTCACCAGCTTTTCGCGCGGGGTCATCTTGGCCCGCACTTCAGCGTCCAGCTCCTGTTCGAAGCGCAGGTCGCGGTTGGTGATGATGCCCACCACTTCCTTGCCCTGCACCACAGGGAAACCGGAAATACCATATTGCTCGGTCAGTGCGATCACTTCGCGGATCTTCATTTCCGGCGGAATGGTGATCGGGTCGCGCAGCACGCCAGCCTCGAAGCGCTTCACGCGCGACACTTCGCGCGCCTGGTCCTTCGGCTTCAGGTTCTTGTGGATGATGCCGATGCCGCCTTCCTGCGCCATCGCGATCGCCAGGCGGCTTTCGGTGACGGTATCCATGGCTGCCGACAGCAGCGGGATGTTCAGGGAGATATTGCGGGTCAGGCGAGTCTTGAGTGACGTATCCGCAGGCAGGATGTTGGAATACGCTGGAACGAGCAGCACGTCATCGAAGGTGAGTGCTTTTTGGATGAGACGCATAGTATTTCCTATAGGCGCAAAAGTAGATTATACAGAAAAACCGCGGTTTCGTCTCGGCAATCCTCACAAACCGGTTGACGCACGCCCCACAATCGGGGTACTGTACTATCCGTACTAGTACAGTGGAGTTAGCCAATGAGCCGCCGGACACCTTTGATGCTGCAAATTACGCCGGGCGATCCCCGCCCCATCGCGCGCCAGATTGTGGACGGCGTGCGGCGCCAGATCGCCAGCGGGGAATTGCCGGTCGGCGCCGCCTTGCCCAGCGTGCGCGGGCTGGCGCAGCAACTCACCATCAATCCCAATACCGTCGCCAAGGCCTATAACGAACTGGCGGCGGAAGGCTGGCTCGATGCGCGGGCCGGCCTGGGCCTGTTCGTCGCGCCGCCACGCCAGGTGCTGGCGCCGGAGGAACGCGAACGCCGCCTGGACGAGGCGGTGCAGCGCTTCGTCGGCGATGTGATTGCACTCGATGTGCCAAAGGAGCGTGTCCTGCAGCGCATCGATGAGGAACTTTCCTTTCTGACCCCGAAAAGGACGGCTTAAGCCATGGAATATGCCATCCAGACCGAGGCCCTGAGCCTGGTCTATCAACGCAAGCTGGCCCTGGACAACATGTCGTTGGCCTTGCCGCGCGGCGGCATCCACGCGGTGGTGGGAGCCAATGGCGCCGGCAAGTCTTCGCTGTTCCGCGTACTGCTTGGCTTCGAATCGCCGACCGCCGGACGGGCGGCGGTGCTGGGCTGCGACAGCGCCGCGCTGACGCCGGAACTGCGCGGCCGCATCGGCTTCGTCAACGAAGAACACACGCTGCCCGGCTGGCTGCGCGTGTCGGAGGCCACGGCCATGCAGCGCAAGCTGTATTCGCGCTGGAGCCAGGCGCGCTTTGAAGAAGTGTTGGGCAATTTCAACGTGCTGCCGGGCCAGCACATCGCCCAGCTGTCGCGCGGCGAACGGGCCGGCGTCAGCCTGGCGCTGGCGCTGGCGCAGGGCCCGGAGCTGCTGATCCTGGACGAGCCGACCCTGGGGCTGGACGTGGTCGCCAAGCGCGCTTTCCTCGAATCGCTGATGTTCACGGCCCTCGACGACGGCGCGACGGTCGTCTACTGCTCGCACCAGATGGAGGAAATCGAGCGCGTGGCCGACAACCTGGTCATCATCGAACGCGGGCGCCTACGCCACATGTCGTCGCCCGACGAGTTCTGCGGGCGCGTGCGGCTGTGGGTGGCGGAGTTTCCTTTCAAGGCCCCGGACCTGCGCGAGCTTCCAGGGCTGCTGGAGGCGCAGCAGATCGATGGCCTGACCCACCTGACCGTCTTCGACCAGCCGGAGGAATTCGGCGCCCGCCTCAAGTTGATGGGGGCCCGCTCGGTGCAATCGATGCCGGCCACGCTGGAACGGGCGGTGAACGGCTTCCTGAGCCGGGGTCACGCTTCTGCCAAACGCGCCGCCTGAGGAGACACCATGCGCGACCTGTACCTTTCCGAACTGCGCCGCTTCCGCAAGGCGGTCCTGCTGGCGGCGCCGCTGCACCTGCTCGCCCTGTTCCTGCTCCTGCGCTTCCGCGACGTGATGCACATGCACGTGCATCCGCAACTGATGCTGATGTTCTTCTACGCGATGCTGGCGTTCGGTTTTGGCCTGTACCAATTCGGCACTTACCGCCAGCCCAACCGCTGGATCTGGCTGATGCACCGGCCCATGCATGCTGGCCAGGTTGCCACGGCAATCTGCGCGGCTTCGGCCACCCTGATCGCCGCTGTCATTGGGGTTCCGGCGCTGCTTGCCCTCGCAGGCAACCAGCTTTTGACCACGCGTGTGGTGGACGCCTATCACTATGCAGTCGTGCTGCACGCCACGCTGTTTGCCATCGCCGCCTGGCTATGCGCCGGTTTTGTGATGCTCAATCGCAGCAAGCTCGGTGCCACGGTCGTGGTGCTGCCCTTCATGTTCATGTTCACGAATGCTTCGATCTATCAGTTGCTGGCACTCGACCTGCTTTGCATCCTGCTGTTGGCGGCGATGGTCACCACAACGATGAAGCCCAACCGCCATGCGCCGCCGCGTGGCGCACTAGCCGTCGCGGCGACGGCCCTTCCCTTGCTGCTGGCCGGCTACTTCATGCTGGCGGCGGGTGGAGGCATGATTTACCAGTATGCGGCCATCATCCACGGTTCGCATCCGCTGAACACGGAGGTTGCGCCTGCCGGCGGATTCACCGAAGCGGTGCGCGCCAAGCCCGACGCCCGCATGGAGCTGGGCCTGGCGCCTTCGCACGATCCGCGTGCCGCCGGCTGGCGCGAACAAGTGAAGGGCAATACGATTGCGCGCTTCGCCATTGTCGACGGTTACCCGGTTCCGCACCAGGCAGGCCCGCTGTCGGACCACGATTTCTTCGATCCGGTGAACAAACTTCATTGGACGTACAGCGAAGATGCCCGGGCCTTCATTGGCCGCGCCCAGTTCACCGGCGTGCGCAAGGCTTCCCTGCCCGTCGATTCGCTGCCCATCCTCGGCATACGCTTGCCGATGACAGGCGAAGCGCTGTTCCCACATAGTATCGCCAGCTATGATCCCGCCGCCATGGCATGGAAGGACATCCTTCGCGTCCGTGACAACGAATTCATTCTCGGGCCGGCGGCTCCCGGCGCACCGGAACGGCAATACATCGTGACCGACAAGCGTATCGTGGTCATGGAGGGCAAGCCGCCCATGCATGAAGCGTTTGGCATTCCCCTGCCCGGCCCCGGTGAAGAACTGGTCGGCGTCGATGTGGCTCCCGTGGCCGACGGCGCCCTGGTCAACTTCCTATTCGGGAAACGCATGATCGACGGCGTGCCAGGCGGCGACCAGGTGGTCCTGCACATTGACAGCGCCGGACGCGGCACGGAAGTGGCACGCCGTCCATTGACCCACGATTTCCCCACGCTCTTCGAACACAAGGATTGGTGGATCTCGCCACTGCTGCACGCTGTCGACAATCTGCCCGCCAGGCTGCTGGCGACACCGGCCATCTTCCCGCCCATTGCGCTCGACATGCCGCGGCCAGGCCAGGCCTGCGCCGCGGCGCTGGCGGCTGCCCTGCTGTCGGGCCTTGCCGGCTGGTGGTGGCTGCGGCACAGCGATGCCAGCTTGGGACGCCGCCTGGGCTGGCTCGCCGCCTGCTTCATCTTCGGAGCGCCCGCCTTCCTGGCGCTGGCTGCGATGGAGCGCCGGCGCAAACCCTTGCCTTCAACCATCCACTCACACCTGGCGCCCGGCCCAGCCTGAGCACCTGACTTAAGGAGACAATCATGACTTTCTCGCCCCGCAACGGGCGGGCGGCCCTCGCTCGCCCTGCGTTCTGCGCCATGCTGCTGGTTTCGGGCATGGCATCGCCCGCCGCTGCGGCGCCCGCCCTCACCAGCAAGCAGGAACTCCGCGCCATCGCGGTCCGCAATACCGCGCTTGCGCCGGCGCCGAAGCTCGGGCTGGATGCCCTGACGGCGCGCCCCGCCTTGCGCGAGCCGCGCCTGTCGCCGGACGGCGCCACCGTCGCCTTCATGGTTCCCGCCGGTGCCAGTGCGAGCCTGATGCTGGCCGATGCCGCCAGCGGCGAGACTCGCGTCCTGCTCAAGGATGCGCCGCGCGGCACACCCGCCTGGTCCACGGATGGCAGCACATTGTTCATCGATGACGCAAATGGCATCCACGCCGTCAGCGCGAAAGACGGCGCAGTTGCCAGGATTGCTGCTTACGACAGCACACTCGAAAACAAGGTCCTCAACGTCGACCTGCGCCGCCCGCACCACCTGCTGGCAAGCCATTACGACCGCAAGGCCGGCAGCTACAAGCTGTTCAGCTACGCCGCCGACGGCAGCCGCGAGCTGCTCTACGAAGGCGCGCCGCTCATGGACGCGCTGCTCGACGCGCGCGGCCAGGTGGCCCTCACCAAATCGCTGGCGGCGGATTACTCGCAAGTCATTGCCCGCCGCGACGGCAACGGTTTGAAGGAAGTCATGCGCTGCAAGCCCGTCCGCCCCTGTACGATGGTCGGCGTCGCGCCCGATGGCAAAACCCTCAAAATGATGATGGCGTACCAGGGCGACCGCACCGCCCTGGTTGAAGTGGACGCCAGATCCGGCGCCCAACGCCTGCTGCACGCCGATCCGCTGGGCATCGCGGACCTGCGCGGCTACGCCGCCGATCCGCATAGCGGCGAAATCCTCGCCGCTTCCTATCCCTTGCCGGCAAAGCGAAACTACGCCACGGCGCCAGCCGCACGACAGGCGCTGGCCGACATCGGCGCACGCTTCGGCACGAGCGGCACCAGCCTTGCGGCATCGGCCGGCGGCAAACGCTGGCTGGTCACCGAATCGGGCGCCGACATGCCGCTGCCGCGCTACTGGCTGTACGACGCGTCCACCCGCCGGTTCAGCGAACTCCTGCAAGCGCAGCGCGCCGAAAGCAGGTCGCTGGCACAGGAGGTGCTGGCGCCCAAACACGCCATCAGCTACCGCGCCTCGGACGGCATGGCGATCCACGGTTACCTGACCTTGCCGCGCGGTGCCGACGCCGCGCAGGTCCCGCTGGTGACGATGGTGCACGGCGGACCGTGGGCCCGCTTCGATGGCGAATATCACTGGCTGGTGCAATGGCTGGCCAACCGCGGCGTTGCCGTATTCCAGCCGAACTTCCGCGCCTCCACCGGCTATGGCGAAAAATACCTGCTGGCGCCCGGCATGGACTTCGGCAATGGCCGCGTACAGCGCGACATCATCGAAGGCGTGCAATGGCTGCTGGCGAACGGCATCGGCGACAGCAAGCGGCTCGCCATCCTCGGCGACTCCTTCGGCGGCTACAGCACGCTCATGGCACTGACCCATATGCCGGAGCTATTCCAGTTCGGCTTTGCCGCAGTCCCGCCGGCGGACTTCGCGCGCGTCATCGAGCTGGCCGCCAATGAAAACCTGGCCGGCACCGAAGACGTGCCAACCTCCGTGCGCTTCGGCGAAATGGGCATCCGCCAGTCCAATGCGGCTGCCATGGGGTCACTGCGCGCCGATTCGCCCATGGCCGGCACCGCCCACGTCATACGGCCATTGGTGATCCTGGCCGGCGGCAAGGACGACAAGGTGGAAATCGCCAGCGTGACGGAATACGCGTCCAGGCTGGAGGCGGCCGGCAAGCCGGTCACGCTCCTGGTCGACCCGGATGAGGGTCACAACCCGCGCAAACCCATCATCCGCCTGGCCTACGCCAGCCTGCTGGAACGCATGCTGCACGATTACCTGGGCGGCCCAGCGCCGGAAGCCTGCGCCCCCGCCCTGTGCAGCTACCTGCAGCAGCACCTCAAGCTCAACAATGCTTTCAGGAAATAAATTTGACAGCGGGGGATTTTCGGAGTGAAATGTATGCTCTCATCCAAGGAAATTCCCTATGAATCAACGAATTACCGGTCTTTTCCTGGCAACCGCGCTGCTTGCCGCCACGTCGATCGCCCAGGCGCAATGGGTCTGGGTGAACGACAAGGGCGTCAAGCAGCTGTCCGACCAGCCGCCGCCGCCGGGGACGCCGGCCAACCGTATACTGAAAGCGCCACGCGGCGCGGCGCTGCCCGACCTGCGCAAGGAGATGGCCGAGGCGTCCGCCAATGGCGGCGACACGCCGGCCGCCGAGGCCAAACCGGCGCCCAAGGCCCCGCCCACGCTGGCCGAGCGCAACGCGGACTACAAGAAGCGCCAGAAAGAAGCCGCCGATAACGAAGCTAAGGCCGCCGCGGAAGCGCAGCATGCCAGCGAAAAGACCAAGTACTGCGCGGAAGCCAAGAACAATATCGCAATGATGGAAAGCGGCATGCGCATTTCCGAAATGGGGCCGAACGGCGAGCGCAACTTCATGTCGGATGAATCCCGTGCGCAGAAACTGCAGGAAAACCGTAACGCCTACAATAAAACCTGCAAATAGCGGGAACTTGCCTGGGCGGGATGGGTCCAAGGGTGCGTGAAGAGAACAACCTACGCACCGGAGGGGACTATGAACACCAACGATCCCGCAGAGATGGGCAACCGCATCTTTCATGTGCTGGAACGTATCGAATCCGAGCAGAAGGCTCTTCGCGAAGGCTTGGACAGAAATATGCAAGCCCTGCGCGAGGAGTTCCACCGCGACCGCCGCTTCTCGGCCATGATCTTCATGACCACGCAAATCGCCATCATCGGCGCCCTGCTGCGCCTCGCGGGGCTTTTCTAAGCCTTCCTGGCCCGCCGGCGGCGGGCATCTTTCGGGTCGGCGATCAGGGGACGGTAGATTTCAATCCGGTCGCGGGCCCGCAGCACGGTATCCAGCGTCTTCTTCTTGCCGTAGATCCCGACCGGCATGGTCACCAGGTTGATTTCAGGCGCTTCCTGCAGGATACCGCTGATTTCGATGGCCTGGCCAATGGTCGTCCCCTCGTCCACCTCCAGCACGCGCAGGATGGGTTGCGAGGCGGGCGCAAAGCACACGCTGACCTTGATCTTCTCAGCCATAGACCGTCTCGGCACGCTTGCAGAAGGAATCGACCATGCTGTTGGCAATCATGCCAAACACGGAACCGATCACCTGTTCCAGCAGCTTGCTGGAAAATTCGTAATGCAAGTCCAGTTCGACCTTACAGGCATCTTCGCGTAAGGCCTTGAAAGTCCAGGTCCCGTCGAGGGTCTTGAACGGCCCGTCAACCAGTTTCATGCGGATCGCGCTGAACGGCGTATTGGTATTGGACGTCGTGAAATGCTGCTTAACACCATGAAAATTGATCCCAACGCTGGCCACAACATGGTTCTCGCCCCGCTCGCGGACATCAACGCCGCCACACCAGGGCAAAAATTTGGGATAATCCTCGACCTTTGCCACTAAATCAAACATTTGCTCGGCGCTGTATCCCAGGAATACCGACTTGTGCACTACTGCCATTGAGTAACCGTTTGCTATGATGTTGTCCAAAGAACCCGTAGTTTAACCGACCCACGCATTTTTACCCATGTCCATTGCCGATAATCGCAAAGCCTTCCACGACTACTTCATTGAAGACAAGTATGAAGCCGGGATCGCGCTCGAAGGCTGGGAAGTCAAGGCGATCCGCGATGGGCGCGTTCAGATCAAGGAAGCTTACGTTACCATCCGCGATAACGAACTGTACCTGTTTGGCGCGCACATCAGCGCCCTGCC